>NZ_JAJNOS010000007.1:0-168913 GCF_021044725.1 Clostridium sp. NSJ-145 | reverse complement strand
CAAAATTCTAAAGTAAATAGATACAATAAAAATATAAAAAGAGATAAAGATCCTTGGTAATCCAAGGATCTTAGTTTGAAAAGATATGAAAAATATACGTAAAATATTTTACAGAACTCCGCTTACGGACTATCTCGCAACATGAAAAACGCTAGGTTAAAGCCTAGCGTTTTTCTTTTTTGGCATAAAAATCGGAATAAATTAATTATGTAGTTATTTTAGGAAGTTTAGTTATAAAGGAATCTATAATGTTTTCTGATGTGATAAAGTGATGTGGAAATAAGTTTAAAATTTAAATTATGGATTACACTATTAGAGTTATTTGGAAAATAGATGGGTATAGGAACAATTAAATAATAATGAAAAGTAAGATGATATATTTAAAAAATAAAAATGCTAAACTGAAAATAATTATCATAAATAAAAGTAAAAGGGATTTTAATTTAAGAAATAGTAATAATTGAGGAGTTATATAGATAAATATAAATAGGAAAATATAATCGAAGTAAACTATTATAAAATACTCTAGGGTTAAGTAGCGTGTTTAGTTAGCAGCAAAAAAGTAGTAGGTGTTGTATGAATTTTGTATAATTTCTACGAGAGTTAATATCACATGTTAAGATGGGATTGTAAAAATAATATAATATTAAAGATGGATATGAAATTTTTTGAGAACATGTATGTTATGTAATAGCTGCTTTAGAAACTAGTATTTATGGATCTTGTAGAGTATCAATATACCACAAGGGTAGAAATGCTATATTGATTCAAAATAGGATAAAAGTTATAAAAAAATGAAATGTTAAATTTACTGAGTAAGATTTATTAAAGGTGGTTTTGAAATACAGTAAAGTAAATTTAATCTATAAAATTTAATAGGATAATTTTGAAAACATTAGGTTAACTAGTGTTTTTTTAGTAAAACTTTTGTTGAAAAAGTCAAATAAGCAATGTTTTAAAGGAATATTTTACAATATAATTATAATTTAATTAATTAAAAATAATCCAATAAAAGAAAATATAGAAAAAATGATGAAAAAAATGTATAAATTTGTTACAATGTTATAAAAGAATTCTTTTAGGTTAGGTGACATATGAAAAAAAGCATAAGAAATATTTTAGTATTAATATTTTTATTTATCTGTATTTGGAGTGAAAATGTATATTCAGCAAGTAAAATAGGTAATATAAATTTTCAAAGTATAAGTATAGATGATGGATTATCTCAATCTTTAGCGGAGTATATATATCAAGATAGCTTTGGATATATATGGATAGGTACTAATGATGGATTAAATCGATATAATGGAAATGAGTTTAAGGTATATAAAAATATTAAAAATGATGATAATAGTATCAGTAATAATATGATTAGTTCATTAGTTGAAGACAATAATAAAAATTTATGGATAGGAACAGATGGTGGCTTAAATAAAATGAACTTATATACTGGTGAAATAACTAGATATTTAGTTTCGGAAGAAGACAAGCTATATTCTAATACTGTTGTAGATGAACTTTTATTTGATACCAAAGGAAGACTATGGGTATGTACTATTAATGGTCTTAATTTATATGATAGTGAAAATGATACTTTTATTAAAGTAGCAGAAGAGTACTTAGAGAATAAAGGTATTCAAGATATTGCAGAAGATGGTGAAGGGAATATCTGGGTATCTACAAGAGATGGTCTATTTAAATATAATCATGAAAAAAATGTTGTAGAATCTTTCTATCATGATGTTAATGATAAAAATACAATTAGCGAAAACAATATTTTTTCTCTTTACTATAACGATAGTAAGTTATGGATTGGTACTAAAACTGGTGGATTAAATATAATGAACCTAAAAGATTATAGCATAAAAAGATATGCACATGATCCTAGTAATCCCAATTCTATACCGAGCAATCTTATTAGAGACATACTTAAAGATAAAGATGGTAATATGTGGCTAGCAACTGATCAAGGATTGGCTCATTTTGATGAGAAAAATGAGACTTTTTATACATATACAAGTAATACAGATAAGCATAGTATATGTGATAACAATATCATTAATTTATATCAAGATAGATTAGGGGTAATATGGATTGGAACCTTTAGTGGAATAAGTAAGTTTTTCCCTAATAATGACTTTGAGGTATATAGAAATGACCCTTCAGATGATAATTCTTTAAGTAGCAGTAGTGTTTGTGGGATATATGAGGATGATGAAGGTAATGTTTGGATTGGAACTTTTAATGCTGGTATAAATAAGGTTAGTGGAGATAAAGTAACTAGATATTATAATGACTTAAATGATGTAAATTCATTAAGTAGTAATAGAGTAAAAGATATAACTGGAATAGAAAATGAAATATGGATAGCTACAGACAATGGTTTAAATAAGTATGATAAAGATACTGAAAAGTTTACTGTATATAAAAAAACAGATGATGAAAATAGTGTAGTTAATAGTGAAATAAGAGTTTTATATATTGATAGAGATGGACTTTTGTGGATAGGAACTAGAGGGGGAATATCTACATTTGATAGGGAAGAGAACTTTACATCTTATAATGAAGTTTTAGAGAAAAATGGGATATATGAAAAAACAATTAGTGCTATTTACGAAGATAGTGAAGGAATAATGTGGTTTGGCCTTGGTAATGATGGCGGACTTGTAAGTTATAATAGAGAAACAGGAGAGGTAAAAAATTACTTAAATGATGAAAATAATGAGAACTCTTTAAGCTTCAATAATGTTAGATCTATATCTGAAGATGGTTATGGGAATATATGGATAGGAACTCAAGACGGATTAAATAAGCTAAATAAAAAAACAGAGAAGTTTACAGTATATTCATTTAATGATGGATTATCAAATAATTTTATTTATGGTGTAATTGTAGATGATTATGATAATATTTGGGCAACTACTAATTATGGATTATCTATGTATGATCAAAATGAAGAAAAATTTGTAAGATATTACGAGGCTGATGGACTTGCTACGAATGAGTTTAATGGATTTTCTTATCATAAGAATAAAGATGGGCAAATTTATGTAGGTGGGGTAAATGGAGTAACAAAATTTAACCCTAGAGAACTTCAGCTTAAAATGGAGACTAGCAATGTAATAATAGATAGTATAAAGACAATTGGGGGACTAGAAGTAGATTTACGACATAAGGTTGTATTAGAGTATGATTCTAGGGAATTATATATAAAGTTTTTTATTCCAGAGTATAAAAATATGAATCAAATGCAGTATGCATATAAGTTAGAAGGTATGGATAGTGAGTGGACTTTTTCAGGAACTGAAAACTATGCAAGATATGCAAGTATACCACCTGGAAAATATAAAATGCTTATAGCAGGGAGAAATTATAATGGAGTTTGGTCGGATATATCAAGTGTAGAGATAAAGGTTAAAAATTCTATTTTTAAAACGCCTATTGCATATATTATATACATACTTATAGTATTAGCAGTAATATATTTCTTTTATAATCAAGTTAAGATTTTAGATTCATTAGTAACTCAAAGGACTCAAGAGTTAAATAATAAGCTACATGAAAATAAAAAACTTTACAAAAGACTTATAGAAGCAGAGCAATATAAGAATAATTACTTTGTAAACTTATCTCATGAACTTAGAACACCATTAAATGTAATTTTATCTATGGAACAGCTGATAAGATCATTAGTTAAGTCAGGAAAGAAAATAGATAACGATAAGATGGAAGATTATATGAATACCTTAGGTGGAAATTCAAAGAGGCTTTTAAATCTTATAAATAATATTATAGATACCTCTAAAATAGATTCTGGTGCATATAAATTAAATAAAGAAGAAGTAGATATAGTATGTCTTGTAGAAGATACAGCACTATCTATGGTCGAACTTGCAAGGTCAAAAAATATTGATTTAATAGTTGATCCAGAAGTAGAAGAATTATCTATAAGTTGTGACAGGTTAGATATAGAGAGATGTATAGTTAACTTAATTGGCAATGCTATAAAATTTACAGAATCAGAAGGAAGTATTATCGTTACTGTTAGTGAATTAGATGATAAAGTTAAAATAACTGTTAAAGATACAGGTGTTGGAATTGATGAGAAATACCATAATAGTATCTTTGATAGATTTGGACAAGTTTATGATGTTTCTTCTGAAGAGTTTGGTGGAAGTGGATTAGGATTAACACTAACTAAAAATTTAATTAATCTTCATGGTGGAGAAATTAGTGTAGTTAGTAAAGTTGGAGAAGGAAGCGAATTTATTATAATATTACCTATTAAATAATATTTCTAGTAAAATATATTATTGATAAAAGAGGGCAGAGTAAATATAATCTGCTCTCTTTATTATATATGTTAATAATTATATATACATTGAGCATACTAAATATAAGCGTTTTGTAATTTAAGAATTTTTAAATAGGTATTGTAAAAAATAAGATAATGATATATTATATACAATATAAAGTTCATATTAAATACACATTAAGAGGGAGGACGTAATATGAGTTTATTTTTAGGAAAGATACACTATTGGTTATTTAATAAAATACAATGGTTTGAAATTTTAGAAGAAGATATTATAAAAGTTGCAAAGGACGAAGGAATATATACAGAGGAAATAAATGATAAAATAAATAAAAAGTACGGAGAAAAGTTACCTAATAAGCCTTTGGAAGATATGATTGATACTGGAAATATTCATGGATGGTTACAATCTAAAATCAATTCTGCTGAAGGAAGAATGGCTGCATGGACATCAATAATAATAAACAATAGTAAAAATGGTATAAATAAGATAGAAAAAGTATATATAGATCAAGGAATAAAAGCTGCAAAAGAGATTAAGGAATCTGGAAAATCTTATAAAAATGCTGAAGAGATATATAATTTAATGAATGATTATGTATTAGATGGTATGCCTTGTGACAGAGTAAATGTTATAGAGGAATCTTCAGAAGAATTAGTTAAGTGGACGAAGAGAATTTGTGTGCATAAAGATATATGGGATGCAGAAAATATTGATGTTAAGTATTTCTATGATTTTAGAGGTCTTTGGATTAAAGCTTTTGTAAGTGAATTAAATAGAGATTTTGAATATTTAGAAGTAGATAATGATACAAGAGTTATAAGAAAAATATAGATGGAGGAGTAATTAAATGATAAAAAAAGTAGATATAATTGCAGATGTATTAAAGAAGAATAAAAATGCAGAAGAAATCTTAAGAAGTTTTGGAATGGGATGTTTAGGATGTCCATCAGCTACTATGGAAAGTTTAGAAGATGCTTGTGAGATTCATGGGATAGATATAGATGAAGTACTAAAAAAATTAAATGAATAATAAGTAGTAGAAATCACCTTGAAATATAGGTGATTTTTTATTTGTAACAAATTTATAGAAAACCTTAGAATTTCGATAGAAGAGTTAAGAATTTTGTATGGAGTTAAAATGTGGTAAAAATTATAATTATAACTGTAAACGTTATTAAACAATGAATAAAATTAAAGGTAAGTATGGAGGGGAAACTTTATGAAAAAGGTAAAAAAATTAGTTGCACTTGCAGTTGCAACATTAATGATGACTGCATCATTAGTAGCTTGTGGATCAAGCTCAACTTCAGAAAGTACTGGAGGTAATGATACTGAAACATCTACAGAAGCAAATGCTGATGATACTAAAAGTGATGTAATAAAAGTAGGAGTATGTTTATACAAATTTGATGATACTTATATATCAACAGTTAGACAAAGTTTAGAAGCTATACAAAAAGAAAATTCAGATAAAGTTGAATTTGAATTCTTTGATGGAAAAGGTGACCAAGCTACTCAAAATGATGCTATTGATACAATAATATCTAAAGGTTTTGATTTATTACTAGTTAACTTAGTTGATACAGGAGCAGGACAAACTGTTATCAATAAAATTAAAGATGCTGGAGTTCCAGTAGTTTTATTCAATAGAGAACCAGCTGCAGATGCTATAAAATCTTATGAAAATGCTATTTTCGTAGGAACTAACGCTCAAGAAGCTGGAGTTATGCAAGGTAAAATATTAACTGATTTATGGAATTCTGAAAAAGACACATTAGATAAAAATGGAGATGGAAAAATCCAATATGTTATGTTACAAGGTGAACCTGATAACCCAGAAGCAGTTGCAAGAACAAAATATTCTGTATCTACTTTAAATGATAACGGAATTGAAACAGAAGAAATAGCTCAGCAAATTTGTAACTGGCAAAATGATTTAGCTCAAACTGCTATGGAATCTTGGCTTTCTAAAGATGGTGACAAGATAGAAGCTGTTATAGCTAATAATGATGGTATGGCACTTGGTGCAATTGCTGCATTACAAGCTGAAGGCTTAAATAAAGGTGATGGAGAATATATACCAGTTATAGGTGTTGATGCAACAGAAGCTGCAAAAGACTATATAGCTAAAGGTTATATGCAAGGTTCAGTTCTTCAAGATGCTCCTGCAATGGCTGAAGCTCTTTATACTATAGGAATGAACTTAGCTAATGGTAAAACTCCTACTGAAGGTACTTCTTATACTATAGATGATACTGGAGTAGCTGTAAGAATACCATATCAACCATATACAAAATAATTTAGAATAATTAATAAAATTTGGAGGTGTTTAAAAAAGCACCTCCAACAAATATGCATAAAAAATACATTTATAATACAATTAAATTTAATTTCGATAAATAGTAAGAAAAGTGGTGAGATATTTTTATGGCAGAATCTAAATACATTTTAGAGATGATAGATATAAATAAGAGTTTCCCAGGAGTTAAAGCTTTAGATAATGCAAATTTAAAGGTTAAAGAAGGAAGCGTACATGCGCTTATGGGAGAGAATGGTGCAGGTAAATCAACATTGATGAAATGTCTTTTTGGGATATATATAGAGGATAGTGGTGAAATCTATGTAGATGGTAAAAAGGTTAAATTCTCAAATCCAAAGCAAGCTATGGATAATGGAGTTGCAATGGTTCATCAAGAATTAAATCAAGTTTTACAAAGAGATGTAATGGATAATATATGGCTTGGAAGATATCCAGGTGGTAAAGGTATTGTGGATTCGAAGAAAATGTTTGAAGAGACTGAAAAAGTCTTTAAAGAACTAGAAATAGATGTTAATCCTAAGACAAAGATGGCAAAGCTATCTGTTTCACAAAGACAAATGGTTGAAATTGCAAAAGCAGTTTCTTACAATGCAAAGATATTAGTTTTAGATGAACCTACTTCATCTTTAACTCAAGAAGAGGTAACTCATTTATTTAAGATAATTAATAAGCTTAGAGATAGAGGTTGTGGAATTATTTACATATCTCATAAGATGGAAGAAATACTTGAGATTTCTGACGATGTTACAATTATGAGAGATGGTAAATGGATAGCTACAGAAGAAGCTAAAGATCTTACAACTGATAAAATTATTAAACTTATGGTTGGACGTGATTTAACTAATAGATTCCCACCTAAAACTAATAAACCAAGTGATGTAATTTTAGAGGTTAAGAATTTAACTGGTAAATATGAGCCAGCAGTTAAAGATATATCATTTGAACTTAAAAAGGGAGAGATATTAGGTATTGCAGGGCTTGTTGGGTCAAGAAGAACAGAGCTATTAGAAACTATTTTTGGTATTCGTCATCATAGTTCTGGTGAACTTATATTGCATGGAAAAAAGGTTGAAAATAAAGACTCAAGAGTTGCAATTAACAACGGATTTGCTCTTTTGACAGAAGAAAGAAGAGCAACTGGTATATTTGGAGGATTAGATATTAAATTTAACACTATAATTGCTAGCATAGATAATTATAGTAAAGGTATGTTAAATGAAAAGAAAATGGTAGAAGATACTAAATGGGTAATAGATTCTATGAAAGTAAAGACTCCAAGTCAAAAGACACCTATAAAATCACTTTCTGGAGGTAATCAACAAAAAGTTATTATAGGAAGATGGCTTTTAACTAACCCAGAGGTACTTTTGCTAGACGAGCCAACAAGAGGAATAGATGTTGGAGCAAAATATGAAATATATCAATTAATAATAGATTTAGCTAATAAGGGTAAAGGCGTTATTGTTGTATCTTCAGAGATGCCTGAGTTACTTGGAATTTGCGACAGAATTCTTGTAATGTCAAATGGTAGAATTGCTGGAGAAGGAACTCCTGATGAATTATCACAAGAAGCTATTATGGAATCAGCAGCAAAATATATTTAGAATTGAGGTGCAACTTATGGAAAAGATTAAAGAACAAAATAAAACAAAAAAACTGAATTTAGAGGATTTCTTATTAAATTATGCATTATATATAGTTTTATTTATTATGATAGTAGTGTTTATTATTAAGGAGCCTACATTCCTTTCTATTAATAACTTTACAAAAATATTAAGCCAAGCATCTACAAGAGGTATACTTGCTCTTGGTGTTGCAGGACTTATAGTATTACAAGGAACTGACCTTTCAGCAGGGCGTATTTTAGGATTAACAGCGATAGTGTCAGCTTCATTACTGCAATCAACTACTTATGCTTCAAGAATGTATCCTAATCTTCCAATGCTACCACTTATACTACCTTTAATAGCAGCAGTAATAATTGGAGGAATATTTGGAGCAATAAATGGTTTTGGGGTTGCTAAGCTTAAAGTACATGCATTTATTATAACTTTAGGTACTCAGCTTATTGCATACGGAATATCTTGTCTATATATAGATAGACCACCTCTAGGGGCTCAACCTATTGCAAACTTAGATGAAAGATATACTGAGTTAGTAAATGGATATTTTAAAATTGGAACAATAAAATTACCATACTTAATATTCTATTTAGCAATTGCAGCAATTGTAATGTGGTTTATATGGAATAAGACAAAACTTGGTAAGAATATGTTTGCTATTGGTGGTAATCCAGAAGCTGCAGCTGTATCAGGAGTAAATATAGTAAAAAATATAATGTTTATATTTATAATTTCAGGAGTGCTTTATGGAATAGCAGGATTCTTAGAAGCAGCAAGAGCAGGTTCAACATCTACTATGACAGGATTTAACTATGAGCTTGATGCAATCTCTGCTTGTGTTGTTGGGGGAGTATCTTTCTCAGGTGGTGTTGGTACAATTCCAGGAGTATTAATAGGTGCAATTTTACTTCAAGTAATTAACTACGGTTTAAACTTCGTAGGAGTTAATGCTTATTGGCAATACATTATAAGAGGGTTAATAATAATTATAGCGGTATCACTTGACGTAAGAAAATACTTAGCTAAGAAATAATTAAATATAAGTTCAAGTATAAAACCCAAAATTAAGGAGGCAAGCTAAATGGAGATAGAAGAAAAAAAGAAAAACGAAGAAAATAAAACGGTTAGAGATACTATATATGGAAGAATAGATGTATCTGTTAAGACAATGGATAAAGTAATAATAGGACTTATGATAGTTCTTGCTTCTTCTATAATTTTAGGCGTTATAATGTAAATAATAAAAATTCCCTAGTGGTATGGAAAATAATCTATATCACTAGGGGATTTTTTTATGCAAAAAATACTCAGATGTGATATATTATAATATATGTAATATTGTGGAATAATTATGGGATTAAATTCATATTTGTATCGGAGGAGATTATTATGACTTTATATACTATTATGGTAGTTGATGATGAAGAGGAAATAAGGCTTGGAATAATAAAGAAAATACCATGGGAAGAGTATGGATTTAAAGTTATAGGAGATGCAGAAAATGGACAAGAAGCATTAGAAAAAGCAGAAAAGCTTAGACCAGATATAGTTATGACAGATATTAAAATGCCTTTTATGGATGGATTAGAATTAGGAAAAGAATTAAGTAAAAAAATGCCTGAGACGAAAATAATTATTTTTTCAGGTTCTGATGATTTTGAATATGCTCAAAAAGCTATAAAGATTAATGTTATCGAATATGTATTAAAACCAATAAACTCAAGTGAATTAATTGAGATATTAAAGAAATTAAAAGCGAAATTAGATAAAGAATATAATGATAAAATAAACTTAGAAAGTCTTCACAAACATTATTCAGAAAGTTTACCAATATTAAGAGAACAGTTTTTAGCCTCTGTAATAGAAGGAAGACAAAATAAAGAAAGTTTTGTAAATGAATGTGATAAGTTAGGAGTAAATCTAAAATGTAAACATTTAGCTATATCTATAATTGAGGCAGAAAAAGATGATGAAAATCGCCTAAATTTAGACGGTAGAGAAGAGTATATTATTAATATAAGTATAAAAAAAATATTAGATGATGAAATAAATAAGTATTGTAGAACAATATCTTTTATTTATTATGGTAAAGTAATAGTTATTGCTTTATTTGATAAAAGAGAACAGATTGTTTCATTTATCGAAGGATTAAATAATTTTAGTAGTATTTATAAAAAAATTCTTGGAATAAAACTATCAATAGGATTAGGAAATATAGTAGATAATCCATATGATTTAAATATATCTTATCTTGGTTCCCAAGATGCTTTGAATTACAAATTCTTATTTGGAACTGGAAAGGTAATCTATATTGAGGATGTAGAGCCTGATAAATATGAAGAATTAAAATTTACTGAGCAAGATGAACGTAAGTTGTTGGATACGATAAAGGTTGCAGAAGAAAGTGATATTGATGAAGTAATAAATAATTTATTTAAAAAAACAGAAGAGGTTATCTTAGTTTTGGACAAGTATAAAATTTATTTCTTAGAGATAAATATAGCTATGCTTAAACTAATACAAAGTTATAACTTAGATGTAAGTGAGATTTATGGAGATAACTTTAATCCTTATAGCAGTGTAGAAGAGTTTAGTTCTTTAGAAGAGGTTAAGAAATGGTTTACAGACAAGGCTAAAAAAATTAATTTAAATATAAGAAAAGAAAGGATGAATTCATCAAAATTATTAGTTGAAAAAGCTAAAGAGTATATAAATAACAATTATACTGATTATGATTTATCAGTAGAAAAACTTTGTGATTATCTTCATGTAAGTCCAACTTATTTTTCTACTATATTTAAAAGAGAAACTGAAATGAATTTTGTAAACTACCTTACATCAGTAAGATTAGAAGAAGCTTTAAAGCTTTTAAAAACAACAGATGATAAGACGTATATAATTGCAGGAAAGGTAGGATATCAGGAAGCAAATTACTTTAGTTACGTATTTAAAAGAAAATATGGAATTGCGCCATCGAGATACAGAAGGAATTAGATATGAAAAAAATTTTGAACTTTATAGCAGATAAAATAAAAGATAGATATGACCATACTAGTATAAGGTATATTATTTCATTTTCATTTACTGTTGTTGCAGTAATATGTATGTTAATTGTAGGAGTATCATTTTATTTGAAGTCTATACACACAACTGAAACAATGGTTTTAGAAAATAATAAAGCTATGATAGAGCAAGTAAATTTAAATTTAGATAGTTATTTACGTAATATGATGAAGGTATCTGATGGGATATACTATAACGTAATAAAACGAAAAGATTTAGCAGTTGAAAGTATAGATAAAGAAATGGATCTTTTATATGAAACAAATAAAAGTTCACTTGTTAGTATATGTTTATTTTCAGAATATGGGGATGTAATAGCTGCATCCCCTATTGCTCAACTAAAAAATTCTATCGATCCAAGAAATAATGAATGGTTTATTAGTGCAGTTGAAAAAAGAGAAAATTTACATTTTTCAACTCCGCATGTACAGAATTTATTTGTAGATAATAACTATAAATATAGATGGGTAGTTTCTTTAAGTAGAGCTGTGGAGCTTACTTATAATGGGAAAATAACGCCAGGAGTTTTGTTGGTCGATATGAATTTCAGCGGAATTGAGCAGATATGTAAGAATGTCGATATGGGTAAATCGGGATATATCTATCTTATAGATGGAAATGGTGAGATAATATATCATCCTAGACAACAACTTATTTATTCAAATTTAATTCAAGAAAATACAAAGGAAAGTGCTTTTTATGAAGATGGAAATCATATTGAGGAGTTTTTAGGTGAAAAGAGGATAATAACAGTAAAAACTGTAGGATATACTGGGTGGAAAATAGTTGGTGTTAAGCCGATGAATGAACTTTCAAAAAACTATATTCAAGTTGGGATTTTTGCTATTTTTATACTGATAGCAGTAATTTTTATTCTTGTGGCTGTTAATATTTTTGTATCTACTAGAATTACAAATCCAATAAGGGAATTAGAAAAGTCAGTAAATGATTTGGAGAATGGAATAATGGATGTAGATATATCTATTAAAGGATCTCATGAAATAAAGCATTTAGGTAAAGCTATAAAATCAATGGCAAATAATATGAAAAAACTTATGGATGACATAGTTATTGAGCAAGAAGCTAAAAGAAAAAGTGAACTTAATGCATTACAAGCTCAAATAAATCCACATTTTTTATACAATACGTTAGATTCTATTATATGGATGGTAGAAAATGAAAAATACGATGGAGCTGTAGTTATGGTAACAGCACTAGCTAGACTTTTTAGAATAAGTTTAAGTAAAGGGAAGAATATAATAACTTTAAGAGATGAACTAGAGCATGCTAAAAACTACTTAACTATACAAAATATAAGATATAAAAATAAATTTGATTATTATATTGAGGCAGAGGAATCTATCTTGGATTTATCATGTATCAAATTAATAATTCAGCCTCTTATTGAAAACGCTATATATCATGGTATGGAGTTTATGTATGGAGATGGGGAAATAGTAGTGAAAGCCTATGTAACAGATGAAATTTTATATATAGACATAATTGATAATGGGCTAGGTATGACAGAGGAAGCTGTTAACAAGTTATTGACTAATGAAAATAGTTCTAAAAAGGGGTCAGGAATAGGATTGAAGAATGTTAACGAGCGAATAAAACTATATTTTGGAAAAGATTATGGTCTAGATATATTTAGTGAACCAGATGAGGGAACAACTATAAGAATTTGTATGCCGAAAATAAGTTATAGTGATTATTTATCAAAGGAGGAAAATAGATGAGAAGTAGAAAAAAACAGTATTTAATTCTCTTTGTATTGATTTTAAGTCTATTTTTCTTAATTATGCTTAGTAAAAATTTTATTTATGGAGAGGATAATAAAATTTATAAAATATCAGTTATTATAAGGGGAAAAAGTAGCGAAAGTTGGATGATAACAAAAGAAGGAATAGACCAAGCTGCTTCTGATATGAATGTAGATGTAAGTTTTATTACACTTTCTGAAGAAAATAATCTAGATGAGCAAGAGCAACTAATAAAAAGAGAAATTGATGATGGGATAGATGCACTTATAGTTGTACCTGTAGACTATGAGAAAATGTCAAGCAGTATAAAAAGTGCTAAAGAGAAGGTTCCTGTTGTCCTAATAGAATCTACAGTAAAAAACATTGGAAATATTCCGTATGTTTCTTGTGATAATTATGAATTAGGAAAAAGTTTGGCAGAAGAAATTATAAAGGCCGGAAACTATAGAAATAATATTGCTATTTTTAATAGTGAGACAAGCTATAGTAGTGTAAAAGAAAGATGTAAAGGATTTGAAGAAGTAATTAAGGAAAGTAAAAATAATTATGAATTATGGGATACAAGTAGTGATGTGCTAGAAGGTATAGAATATGTTAAAAAAAGAGTTAAAGAAAATAATATAGATATAGTAGTTGCATTAGAACCATCTACTCTAGAAATATTAGCACAGGCTAAGAAAGAGTTAACTTTAGAGAATGAAGAATTTAATAAAATTGAAATTTATGGCGTAGGAAGTACAAATAAGATAATAGCATTATTAGAAGAAAATATAATTAATTCTACTATAGTACAGAATGAGTTTAATGTAGGATATTTAGGAGTACAAGCAGCAGTAGGGCTTATAAAAGGTGAAAAGATAAGTAATAAAAACATTGATTTTTCCATCATATCAAAAATTAATATGTATTCAGATGAAAATCAAAGATTATTATTTCCATTTGTTAGATAGTATTGATAAATACAAACTAGGAGGGGAATTTGAATGGGTAAAATGAGGGGATGCTCAACTTTTGCAGCAATAATCTTTATCTTTAATTATTTAGTTGGCTGCACAAATAATAGTGAAATATATAATGATATTGATGAAATCAAGATTGGAGTAACGGTATATAAAGAAGATGATAAGTTTATATCAACAATAACTAATAATATACTAGAGCTAGCTAAAAAGAAAGAAATAGAGGAAAATGTAAAAATAACAGTAGATATTTTAGATGCAAAAAGTAATTTAGCTAATCAATGTAATCAAGTTGATAAATTTATTTTAAATGATTATGATGTGATTTGTGTAAATATTGTTGATAGAACATCAGCTGCAACTATAATAGATAAAGCTAAAAATAGTAATACTCCGATTATATTTTTTAATAGAGAGCCAGTGGAAGAAGATATGAGAAGATGGAATGAAGTGTATTATGTTGGAGCTGAAGCTGAACAGTCAGGAGAGCTTCAAGGCAACTTAATAATTGATAAATATTATATGGATAAAGATTCTGTTGATAAAAATGGAGATGGTAAAATTCAATATGTGATGTTAGAAGGAGAGCATGGACATCAAGATACTGCTATAAGAACAGAATATAGTATTAAAACTATTGTTCAAAGTGGAATTGAAGTAGAAAAACTTGCTGATGATACGGCAAATTGGGAGTTTGCACAAGCAAAATCTAAGATGACTGGTTGGATAAAAGAATTCGGAAGTGAGATAGAAGTTGTATTTAGCAATAATGATGATATGGCTTTAGGTGCTGTTGATGCATTAAATGATGCTAAAATTTATGATGTGATAGTAGTAGGTGTAGATGGAGTTAAAGAGGCGTTACAAGCCGTGAAAAATGAAGAAATATTAGGAACTGTAATTAGTAATTCTATGGCTCAAGCTGAAGGGATTTTTAACATTGCGTATTTAAAAGCAATAAATGGAGATTTAAGCAATGTAGATGGATTAGAAGGTAAATATATAAAAACAAAGCATATAAAAGTAGATAAAGAAAATGTAGATTTATATTTAAATTAATTTTTGATAAGATAATTAATAATTATTGTTTACGTAAATGTGTTATAATGTTTTTAATAGTGGTTATGGAGGGATAATATGGAGATTTTTGAAAAGGTTTTAGGCGTTTTTAATAATAAAGAGATTATTTGTTATAGTATGTCAAACTCTAAAGGGGTAGAAGTTAGAGTTTTAAATTATGGTGGAATAATAACTGATATATTAATGCCAGATAGAAATAATAAAAGAGAGAATATAGTTCTTAAGTATAAGAATTGGGAAAGTTATATCGAAAATCCATCATATTTAGGTTCTTTAATAGGTAGAACTGGAGGCAGAATTTTCAATGCGGAAGTTGATTTAGGAGATAAAAAATTAGTTTTAAACAAAAATTATAATCCAAATCAAGGTCATGGAGGAAATGAAGGGTTTAATAAAAAGTTCTATGAAGTTAAATATGAAGCATTAGAAAATGAAGCATATATTGAGTTAAGTAGAGTTAGTCCTGATATGGAAGAAAATTATCCAGGAAATCTTAAAGTTAAAGTTAAATATATACTAACAGAGGATAATGAATTAAAGATAAGATATTACGCTAAAAGTGATAAAGATACATTAGTAAATATGACAAATCATAGCTATTTTAATTTAAGTGGAGATGGAAAAGAAAGCATACTAAATCACAACTTATATATAAATAGCAAAAGCATTGTTGAGTTGAATGATGTACAAGCACCAACAGGATTACTTATGTTTATAGAGGGGACAGAATATGATTTTACTTCAAGCAAGAAAATAGGAAAAGATATAGATGGTAATCATCCACAATTACTTCAAGGAAAAGGATATGATATTCCTTGGTATATTGAAGGAGGGGAAGGTCCAGATCTAGAACTTTATGATGAAAAGTCTGGAAGAGCATTGGAAGTTTATACAGATAGAAAGACTATAGTTGTATATACTCACAATTATCCTGATGATGAAATTTTAGAGAATGGTAAGTCTAGTCAGTGGAGATATGGAGTTGCAATAGAACCTCAAAATCCACCAATTGGGGTGAATTCTTGCTTTGTTGAAGATTCAATATTAAAACAAGATGAAGAATATATAAGCCAGACAATATACAAATTTGAAGTTAGGTAAAAATTAGTATGAGAATAAAATACTTTATTTAGATAATATTACAAAAAATATGCTTAATATTTGTAAATAGTGTATATGGATGAAAATGATTTCAGAGTGTAAAATTTAAGTATATTGAGAAAGAATAATGGAGGGGTTAAGAATGGCAAATTTATCATTAAAACATATTTATAAAGTTTATCAAGGAGATGTAACTGCGGTTAAAGACTTTAATCTTGAAATTGAAGATAAAGAGTTTATAGTTTTTGTTGGACCATCAGGATGTGGTAAGTCAACTACATTAAGAATGATTGCAGGATTAGAAGATATTTCACAAGGTGAATTATATATTGGAGATAAATTAGTAAATGATGTTGAACCAAAAGAAAGAGATATAGCAATGGTATTCCAAAACTATGCATTATATCCACATATGTCAGTTTACGACAATATGGCATTTGCATTAAAGTTAAGAAAAGTTCCAAAGGCTGAAATAGAAGAAAAGGTTCATGAAGCTGCAAAGATACTTGATATTGAACATTTATTAAAGAGAAAACCAAAGGCTTTATCAGGAGGTCAAAGACAAAGAGTTGCATTAGGAAGAGCGATTGTAAGAAATCCAAAGGTATTCTTAATGGACGAGCCTTTATCTAATCTTGATGCTAAACTAAGAGTTCAAATGAGAACAGAAATAATTAAATTATATAGAAAATTAGAAACTACATTTATATATGTAACTCATGACCAAGTAGAAGCTATGACAATGGGTACAAGAATAGTTGTTATGAAGGATGGGGTTATTCAACAAGTTGATACACCACAAAACATATACAATAATCCAGCAAATCTTTTTGTAGCAGGATTTATAGGAAGTCCTCAAATGAACTTCTTAAACGGAACTATCGAAAATGATGGCGATGGATTAGTAGCTGTATTTAATGGTAATAGAATAGATATTCCAGCTGATAAAGCTAAAGTATTAAAAGCTGATGGATATGTTGGTAAGGAAGTTATATTTGGAATAAGACCAGAGCATATAAGTGATAAAGATGAGTTAATCAAAGATAATCCTCATAGTGTTATAAATGGTAATGTTGAAGTAATTGAACTTATGGGTGCTGAAAGTTACATTTACACTAAATGTGGAGATAATAATATGAATGTAAGAGTTGAAGGAACAACTTCTTTAAAAATTGGACAAGAAGCTAAATTGTTCTTAGATGCTAATAAATTACATGTATTTAATAAAGAAACAGAATTAAAAATAGTTTAAGTAATTAGAAAGTAAGATTATATATTTTGTAATTATAAAAGGGTTGAGGTGATTTTGTGAAATTTATTGAAAAATTAGTAGATGATATTTATAAGAGTTCGAAAATTCCTTTTAATCTAAATATAGATGGATTTGGAATATATTCTACACCTCTTTTTGACAAATCACAGAATTACTTAACAAAGAATTTTAAATTTGAAAATACTAAATGCTGCATAAAAGTTAATGCAGCATTTAGTGCTATTTTAGATTTATTAATTTTTTGTATAAAAGATAAGTTAGAAGATGGATTTTTACATAAAAGAGATATAATATTATCATTACTAAAAGGTGAAGAAATAGAACCAGAGATATTAAAGGCAACTTTACCAGCACTTACTAAAGAATTTTATCTAGTTAGTATTTATGCGGAGAACAATATAGAAAGTATATACGATTATATTAAAGAATGTTATACTGATAGTGAAGTTGAGGTTGTAATTTATAAAGGAAATATTATAATTATAGGTGAGCTAGAAGATGCTAGAGATCATATGGAAAGTATAAAAGAAACTATTGACAATACATTTTCCGGGAAATATTATATTAGTTATTCTAAGGTTTTAGATTTAAACAAAATAAATAAAGAGTTTGAAGATAATATAGCTAAAATAGAGTTAGCTAAAAAATATAATTTTAATGAATCTATAATTGATGATAGAAATATGATATTTGAAGGTATAATAGATTCAGTTTCAGACTATGTAAAGGAAGATGTTTTTGAAAAAGTTAATAATGGATTTTTAAAATTAGATACTGAGATGATTAAGACGATAGAGGTATTTTTTAAATGTGGCCTTAATTTAAGTGATGCGGCAAAAGAACTATATATTCATAGAAATACTTTAATTTACAGGTTAGATAAAATTGAAAAATATACGTCTTATGATATAAGAGAATTTAATAATGCAGTAATATTTAAATTAGTTTTTTTCTTATGGAAGGAAAAAAAAACTAAAAATAGTTGAAAATGTTTGCAAATTATTTTATAATTGATATTGGAAACGATACCGAATTAAATGTAATTTATAGGGTATAAAATCACATATTTGTGGTTTTATACCTTAAACAAATAATATACCTAGTTAATTATAGAAAGAATAATATAAAAATTTTTAAAGAGTTTTGGAAACGGTGCCGAAATTATAGCTGAATTTTTATAAAAGGAGAAGAAAGATGAATATTAGAGATATCGCTAAGCTATCAGGTGTTGGCGTAAGTACAGTATCCCGTGTATTAAATAATCATCCTGATGTAAAAGAAAGTACACGGGAAAAGGTAATGCAAATTATAAAAGAAAGCAATTATATTCCAAATAATAGTGCGAGAATATTGAAGCAAAATAACACAAAAAATATTGGAGTGTTAATTAAAGGGGTTTTCAATCCGTTTTTCTCCGAAATGCTTAACGTAATAGGAAGTAAAATAAATGAGTCCAAGTATACTATGATTTTACAGCAAAATGACTATGGACTAGAAGAAGATGTTGATACATTAAAATATTTTATTAAGGAGAAAAGATTACAAGGAGTTATATGCCTAGGAGGAAATTTTGTGGACATCGATGAAGAGAGTTTTAGAAATATTGATGTACCAGTAGTTTTAACTTCTGTAAATACAGTAATTCCTAATATAGAAGACAAGTATTCTACTGTTGGAATTGATAACTTGAAATCAGCTTATGACGCAACAAATTATTTAATAAAATTAGGGCATAAAAATATAGCAATAATGTTAGGTGAAAAAAATGACCTTTGTATAAGTTGGTGGAGATATAAAGGGTACAAGAAGGCTTTAGAAGAAAGTAACATAGATGTTGATACAGAAAATATGTTAATAGGTAATTATGATACTAGAACAGCCTATAATGAGGCGAAAAGATTTTTACAGCAACATAATGGTGTAACTGCTATTTTTGCTATTTCTGATATTATGGCAGTTGGTGCAGCAAAGGCAGCAGCTGATTGTGGTTTAGTAGTAGGTAAAGATATAGCAATTATGGGGTTTGATGGGATGGATATAAGTGAATTTTATAATCCAGGAATAACTACTATGAAGCAACCTAAAGAAGAAATGGCATTAAAAAGTGTAGAGTTGTTATTTGCACTTTTAAGTGGAAAAGGTGAGCACAGACAAATTTTATTAGATACAGAATTAATTGAAAGAGAGTCTTGTAGTAGTATTTAATTAGATAATTATATGGTTATTAATTAGCCATAATAATATATAAATTGTATAAGCATTAAAATGAGAGGGATAGGTGGAAAAAATGAATAGAAGTGCTGGAGTAATAATGCATATATCATCTTTACCAGGAAAGTTTGGGATAGGAACTTTTGGACAAGAAGCTTATGATTATGCAGACTTTTTATATAAATCAGGGTTGAAGTATTGGCAAATATTGCCGCTTGGGCAGACGGGATATGGAGATTCTCCATATCAATCTTTTTCAGCTTTTGCAGGTAATCCATATTTTATAGATTTTGATTTACTAGCAAAAGATAATCTGTTAAGGGAAGATGAATATTTAAATGAAAATTATGGTGACAATAAGAATTATATAGATTATGGATTACTATTTAAAATAAAATATGAGGTATTAAGAAAAGCTTATAATAATTTTATAAATAATGAATCAAGTCACTTAAGAGAAGAGTTTGAAAAGTTTAGAGAAGAAAATAAATGGTGGCTTGAAGATTATGCACTATATATGGCAATTAAAAATCATTTTAACCTTGTAAGTTGGCAAGACTGGGATGATGACATTAAAAAAAGAGAAGTAGAAGCTTTGGAAAAATATAAGGTTTTACTTAAAGATAATATAGAGTATTGGGAGTTTATACAATACCTATTCTTTAAACAATGGAATGATTTAAAGAAATATGTTAATTCTAAAGGAATAAAAATAATTGGTGATATTCCTATATATGTAGCAGAAGATAGTGCTGATGTGTGGAGTAATCCAGAAAGTTATTTAATAGATAAAGAAACATTAAAACCTATAAGTGTTGCTGGATGTCCACCGGATGCCTTTTCAGCTACAGGTCAATTATGGGGAAATCCAATATATGATTGGGAATATATGGACAAGGAAGGTTATTCTTGGTGGATAAAGAGAGTTAGAGAAAGTTTGAAGTTATATGATGTTGTCAGAATAGATCACTTTAGAGGATTTGAAAGCTATTGGAAAATTCCTTATGGGGAAGAAACAGCTATTAATGGAGAATGGGTAAAAGGGCCAGGAATGAAATTATTTGATGCAGTAAAAGAAGCTTTAGGAGAAGTTAATGTAATTGCAGAAGATTTAGGTTTTTTAACTGTTGAAGTAAAAGAATTTTTAGAAGACTCAGGATTTCCAGGAATGAAGGTTTTACAATTTGCTTTTGATGAAAGAGAAGAAAGTAATTATCTTCCTCATACTTATAATAATAATTGTGTAGCTTATACAGGAACACACGATAATGATACATTCAGAGGATGGTATGACTTAACTGCTCCAAGAAATGATGTGAAGTATTGTAAAGAGTACTTAGCTCTATCTGATGAAGAAGGATATAATTGGGGATTCATAAGAGGAGTTTGGAGTAGTGTATCAGATCTTGCAATTGCAACAATGCAAGATTTCCTAGACCTTGGAAATGAAACAAGAATAAATATGCCTTCAACATTAGGTAATAACTGGAAATGGAGAATATCTGAAGGAAGTTACGATGATGAATTGGCAGAAAAAATATATAGATACACTAAAATGTATGGAAGATGTGAATAGTTAATAGTTTTAAAGCCAGCAATGCTGGCTTTTTATATTGCTTTTTTTATTGATTAGTAGAGAATATTTTTTAACGATTAACTTTTAACTAGTATTTTAGTTCTAAGATTACATAAAAAATAATATAATCTATTAGTTTAATAATGAGGTAGAGTATATGAATAAAAAGACTGTATATGAATTTTTTATAGGTTTATTAGCGTTACTATTAGCATTAATGTTAGTTATTGATATTTTTATTCCATTACCTAAAGAGGTAACATTAAGTTTCTATTATATAGAAAATATAGTTAGGCTTATTTTTATTGGAGACTATGTAGTAAGATTTGTTATATCAAAAGGTAAGAGAGAATTTATAAAAAATAACATGATTGATTTACTGTCAATAATACCACTTAGAGCTTATGTTAAAATAGCTGCAGTTATTAACTTAGCTTATATTATAGAACCTAATATTATAATAAAAATCTTTAAAATATTTATGCTAGGAATATTTTTTATAAAGTTTAAGGTAAAAACAAAAGAGGAGATTAGAACCAATAGAGTATATTATCTATTAATAATATCAACTACAATCATTGTTATAGGTGCTGTTATAATATCGCTTATTGAAGGAATATCTTTAGGAGATGCTTTATGGTGGAGTTTTGTAACTTTTACTACAGTAGGATATGGAGATGTTGTTTTAAAGACACAGTTAGGTAGAAGTATAGCTGTAATTCTTATGGTTTTTGGAGTTGGATTTATAGGAATAACATCAACAGCCATTGCTCTAAGAGTTTTAAATGGTGGGAAGAAGGAAAAAAATAATTCATATAAAAATAAAGTATTAGAAGGAATTAAATTAATGCTTGATAATTATGATAGTTTAAGTGATGAAGATATAGATAATATAGTGAAAATATTAAAATCATTAAGAGATAGATAAAGGTAAAATTTTGATTTAATATTTTAGGATTATATAATAGATAACAAGCAGATGTGGCGGAATAGGCAGACGTGCTACCTTGAGGGGGTAGTGAGAAGTTCTCATACGGGTTCAAGTCCCGTCATCTGCACCAAGAAAAAAGTATTTTACACATTATTTAGTTAGAGGTGAAATAAAAAATAGATTTGAAATTTAATATTGACATATCGAAGCAAATGTAAATATAATAATTTTATAATTTAATAGAGTTCGGATGAAGGTAGTGGGAGAGAGACAGATTATTGTCCGCCGAAGAAGCAAATCTTTCAGGTAACAGGACCGCTATTGGACGAGCCTCTGGAGAGACTCAAAGAGAGCACCGAAGGAGCAAGGTTTAAGTTTTATTAAACTCAAACTCTCAGGTAAAAGGACAGGGGATAGGATAGTTAAAAATTAAAAGTTAATAATTAATACTTAATGTGAAAGATTAGATAGACTAGATTTAAAAGTAATTTAAGCAAAGGTTTAGCCATTAATTATAAATTGTTAATTATAAATTATTAATGTATCTAAGTCTCCTCCGTAATTTTAAATTAGGAGGATTTTTTTATGGAAAAAATTTTATCAACTATCAACAATATTGTATGGGGAGTACCATTATTAGTTTTATTAGTGGGAACTGGAATTTATTTTACTTTTAAGTTAGGATTTATTCAAATAAGTAAATTAAAGTTAGCATTTAGGTATGTGTTTTCTAAAGATGAAAATGAAATAGAGGGCTTAGAAGGGGATGTTAGTAGTTTTGCAGCACTTTGTACAGCATTATCATCAACTATAGGCACAGGAAATATTGTTGGAGTAGCAACAGCAATTGTAGCAGGTGGACCAGGAGCAATCTTTTGGATGTGGATAGCAGCTTTTTTTGGTATGGCTACAAAGTATGCAGAAGGAGTGCTTGCTGTAAAGTATAGAGAGGTAGATTCAAATGGTCAAATGGCTGGTGGACCAATGTATTACATTGAAAAAGGACTTGGGTCAAAGTTTTTAGCAAAAGCTTTTGCAGTGTTTGGAGTTGGAGTTGCACTTTTGGGGATAGGTACTTTTGGGCAAGTTAAGTCAATTGCAGATGCAGCAAAGCTAAGCTTTAATGTTCCTATAATAGTAACAGCTATAATTCTTACAACAATAGTATCTTTAGTAACATTAGGTGGAATAAAGAGAATTTCAAAGGTATCAGAAGCTATTGTACCATTTATGGCAATAATGTATATAGTAGGAGTTTTAATGGTATTAGCTGTTAATATTAAATTAATACCAGAAACCATTATGTTAATTATAGAAAGTGCATTTAATCCTAGAGCTGCCTTTGGAGGAGTTGCTGGTATTACAATTCTTATGGTTATGCAAAGGGGAATTGGAAGAGGTGTATTTTCAAATGAGGCAGGATTAGGAAGTGCGCCTATTGCAGCAGCAGCAGCTAAAACTAAAGAACCTGTAAGACAAGGTTTGATATCAATGACAGGAACGTTTATTGATACAATAGTGATATGTACGTTAACAGGATTAGCAATAGTTATAACTAAGTCATATAATATTGGCTTAGATGGTGCAGCAGTAACTACTTCAGCTTTTAGCTCAGCATTACCTATATTTAATATAGGGAAATATATTGTTAATATAGGGCTCATATTTTTTGCATTTACTACTATAATTGGATGGAATTATTATGGTGAAAGATGCATTCAGTATTTATATGGAGTTAATGCTATCAGGCCATATAAAGTTGTTTTTATTATTCTTGTTGCAATAGGACCATTTTTACCTTTAGATATAATTTTTATTATAGCTGATATTTGTAATGGTCTTATGGCGTTACCAAATTTAGTGGGGCTTATAGGGTTAAGGAAGATAGTAATTAATGAAACAAGAGATTTTTTTAATTTAGAAAATAATAAAGATAAGGTAGAAGTAGATTTAGAAAGGTAAAACATAAGAATTTCTTAATAAATATATGAGATATTCTTAATAGTTTTATCATATATTTATTATGTGAGGTGATTATGTGAATGAAAAACTTATATATAATGGTATAAATAACTATGGATATAAAACAACAAAAAAGAAGGTTAAATTGTATCCATTTATAGTTGTAATTATATTTACTGCTTTAATACTGTTTGGAAGAAATATATTCTTTACTAGAACAGATTTCGATACTTTAGGTTACGATAAAATAAAATATTATATAGATGTGACAGATAATGTTAGTGAAGGAAAAGCTCAAGTAAACTGGCAAGAAGTTGCGGCTATAAATGAAGTGCTTAATGATGGTAAAGAAGATGAACTTGTTTCAAAGATAGCAAAAGTGTTTTTGAAAAATGGTGAAAATGGTGAATATACATTATTTACTGTTGATGAGGTTTTAGAAAGATTAAAAGTAAATAATGAAGAAGAAGAGAAGGTAAAAGCTTTTCTAAATGAAATAAATGATAATACTTTATATAAGGATTTATATAAAGATGAAGCTAAAATGACATTTATTAACGAAATATATCCAGCAGCTTTAGATAATTATTATAATTATGGTATTTTACCATCTATAACAATGGCACAAGCTATATTAGAATCTGGATGGGGAGAGTCTGAGTTAGCATTAGAACATAATAATATATTTGGAATAAAAGCAGATAGTCGTTGGGATGGAGCTATTGCAACTATGACAACAAAAGAAAATTATGATGATATTATAGAGGCGAATTTTAGAAAGTATGATAATATTCTTCAATCCATAGCAGATCATGGTGAATTCTTGAATGAAAATGAAAGATATAGGGTGAATGGTTTGTTTGATGGAAAAGAATATAAAAGCCAAGCACAGGCTTTAGAAAATGCAGGTTATAGTACAGCGGAAGATGAGAACGGAGAAAAAATATATGCAGATAAACTTATTAATGTTATACAAAAATATAACCTAATGATTTTTGATTCCAAAGCAAAAAGTGGCTTGTAAAAGCCACTTTTTTTGCAGTACTAAGAAGTTAGTAAGTTGTTTTAAAAGAACGTTCGTTAGAAACTATATCTTTCTTTTTAATTGAATAATCATCAATTCGTATAAATCTATTTCCTTTACTGATTATTGAAATATATTTATCTACAGATTTTTCATCACCTTGTACTTCAAGTTCAACCATACCGTTATCCAAGTTTCGAACCCAACCAGTTAATGAAAGCGAAGTTGCATTCATTTGGCAAAAAAACCTACATCCTACACCTTGGACTCTTCCATCTAGAATTACATGGTATCTTATCATAGCATCCTCCGTTTTTATTAATATTTATTATTAATTATACCATAAAAAATGATAAAAGATATTAGTGAAGATATTAAGAAAAGTTTGTACGTTTCAAATTTCAAAGAAATTGATAAAATACAAATTAACTTTAGATTGCTAGGGTTAAAATAAAAAAGAAGCGAAAAATTCGCTTCTTTTTTATTGTGACAATACTTCTGTAAAAGCATCCTCATATAATTTTAATGTACTTTTGTCTAGATCAACAAATAATACACATTTATCTAATACTTCATCTGAAGGATATGCAGCAGGATTATTTTTTGTTTCATCATCTAATAGATCGAATGCAGCTTTATTTGGAGTTGAATATCCTATATAATCAACATTTTCTTTAGCATTTTGAGGATCACATAAGAAGTTTATAAATGCTTCAGCGCCTGCTTTATTAGGAGCATCTTTAGGTATTACTAAAGCATCAACCCATTTATTTGAACCTTCTTCAGGAATAGCATAAGCTAAATCAGGATTAGAAGCCATACAGTATATTGCATCTCCAGACCATACAGTAGCAAGAGCTTTTTCTCCAGATATCATATTATCTTTAACTTCATCATTTACATATATAGGATTAGTTAAAGATAACTGTTCTATTAAAGCCTTTTTAGCATCTTCTATTTGAGATGGGTCAGTAGTATTTATTGAATATCCATCTTTTAAGAAAGCAACAGCTAAAGCATCTCTAAGAGAGTTGAACATATATATTTCATCATTATATTTAGTATCCCATAATATATCCCAGCTAGTTACAGGATCTGTAACTCTAGTTGTATCATATAATATACCAACAGTTCCCCACATATATGGTACAGAATATTCATTGTTTGGATCATAAGATAAATCCTTAAACTCTGGGTTTATATATTGATAATTAGGTATATTATTAAAATCTATCTTTTCAGCAAGACCTTCATTAATCATTTTTTGAACCATGTAGTCTGATGGTACAACTAAATCGTAAGTACCTGGATTAGTTTTTACCTTTTGATACATTATTTCATTAGTATCGTAAGTATCGTAGTTAACTTTGATTCCAGTCTCTTTCTGAAATTTTTGAATTAATGCTTCATCAATGTAGTCCCCAACATTAAAGAAGTTTATAGTTCCATTTTCTCCAACATTACTATTTCCGCAGCCAGTAAAAAGAGAAGCTGTTAGAACAGTAGCAGCTGCAAGAGCACTTAGTTTTTTAATTTTTTTCAACCTTACCACCTCTTGAAGTAAATTCTTTTCTATTAACAATTAATAATAAAATTAATACTGTTACAAACATAAGCGTAGATAACGCATTTATTGAAGGGTTAATTCCTTTTCTAGCCATAGAGTAAATTTCAATTGATAGGTTAGTTACTCCAGGACCTGTAGTAAAGAAACTTATTACAAAGTCATCTATAGACATTGTAAATGCCATAAGAAGTCCAGCGAATATACCAGGTTTAATTTGTGGTAATATTATTTTTCTCATAGCATATCCAGGCGTTGCGCCTAAATCTAATGCAGCATCTGTTATATTTGCAGGCATTTGCTTTAATTTAGGTAGTACTGATAATATTACGTAAGGTATATTGAAAGTAATATGAGCTAATAACATCGTTAAAAAACCAAATTCTATATTTAATAATGGTTTAAGGAATATAAATAAACTCATAAGTGATATACCAGTAACTATATCTGGATTTAAAACTGGTAAGTAGTTTATATTAAGCAGTGTTTTTTTAGGAAGTCCTTTCATTCTATGAATTCCTATAGCTGCAAGAGTCCCTATAATTGTTGCTATTATTGATGCAACTACCGCAATTATTAGAGTATACTTTAATGCATTCATTATTCTTGCATTTTGAAATAACTCACTATACCATCTAAGAGTAAAGCCATTCCATTTACCCATAGATTTAGAATCATTAAAGGAGAAAACCATTAATGTTATTATTGGTGTATATAAAAAGATAAATATTAAAATAAGATAAAATCTCTTTATAAAAGATTCAAGTTTTTTTACCATAACATGCTTCCTCCTCCTTCTTTATCGTCAGAACTTTCAAATAGGTTCATAATACCCATTGAAATTAAGATTATAATCATCATAAATATAGCTATGGCAGAACCGAAGTTCCAGTCACCCATAGTAGTGTATTGCTGTTCTATTAAATTTCCTAGTAGCATGTATTGACCACCACCAAGAAGTCTTGATATTACGAAAGTTGAAACAGCAGGCATAAAGACCATTGTTATTCCAGATATAACACCTGGCATACTTAATGGGAATATTATTTTTGTAAATACTTTTACTCTATTTGCACCAAGATCGGATGCTGCATTTATTAAATCCTTATCCATTTTTGTAAGAACAGTGTATATAGGAAGTACCATAAATGGAAGGAAATTATAAATCATACCAAGAAGTACTGCAAAATCATTGTATAGAAGATTGATTCTACCAACACCTATAAAAGCAAGGAAATTATTTATAATTCCGTTTTTTCCTAAGATAGGGAGCCATGCATAAGTTCTAAGTAGAAAGTTCATCCACATTGGAACTATAAAAAGCATTATAAGCATATCACGTTTACCAGGTCTCATCTTAGAAATTAAATATGCTACAGGATATCCAAGGATTAAACAACCTATAGTAGCTTTAAGAGCAAGCCAGATACTTCTTTTAAAGACTGTAAAGTAATTTGGATCTAATAATCTCTGAAAATTTTCTAGTGAAAATTTATAACCATCTGAAGTACTTACTGTGAAACTGAAGAATATTACTATTAAAAGTGGAATTACAATAAATAGTGAACTCCAAACAATATAAGGTGCTGCTGGAAGTATACTTTTTCCATTGTTTTTTTTCATGATTATTCAGACACCTTTCTCATTATGTGGATAGCTTCAGGATCAATATTTAATCCTACCATACTATCAACTACAGCAGATTTTGTGTTATGTATTATCCATTTTTGATTTTTTTCTTCAACTTCAATTTCATAATGTACACCTTTAAAGGTTACTGTATTAACTTTACCTTGTAACATTCCACTTTCAGGAGATGTTATTTCAATATCTTCTGGTCTTATTACTACATCAATTTTTTCATTTTTATCAAATCCTGCATCAACACATTGGAATATAACATTAGAAAACTCAACTTTATAGTCTTCAAGCATAATTCCATCTAAAATGTTACTTTCACCTATGAAGTCTGCAACGAAAGCATTAGCTGGTTCATTATAAATGTCTTCAGGTGAACCCATTTGTTGGATTACCCCTTTATTCATTACTACGATAGTATCTGACATAGTCAATGCTTCTTCTTGGTCATGAGTGACGAAGATAAATGTTATTCCAAGCTCTTGTTGAATTTTCTTAAGCTCAATTTGCATTTCTTTTCTAAGCTTTAAGTCAAGAGCACCAAGTGGTTCATCTAATAATAAAACTTCAGGTTCATTTACTAAAGCTCTAGCTATAGCAACTCTTTGCTGTTGACCACCACTTAATGATTCAACAGATCTTTTTTCAAAACCTTCAAGAGCAACTAGTTTTAGCATTTCTTTAACCTTTTTATCAATCTCATTTTTAGGAAGCTTCTTTATTTTTAAACCAAAAGCTATGTTTTCATATATATTCATATGAGGAAATAAAGCGTACTTTTGGAATACTGTATTTAACTTTCTTTTATATGGAGGAAGATTTGTGATGTTTTCATCTGCAAATAGAACCACACCTTCATCAGCATTTTCGAAACCTGCTATTATTTTAAGTGTTGTTGTTTTACCACAACCACTAGGTCCTAAAAGAGTTAAAAATTCATTTTTCTTTATATTTAATGAAAGGTTATTTAAAACTTTATTCTCTCCGTATGTTTTAGAAATTTCTTTTAATTCAATAATGTTTTGACTCAAAATAAAACACCTCTTTCTTAATGCTAAAATGATGGTGGAGTACTAATCCAAATCACCTTTGCTGGAGTTTTTCCAGAGTTGGAAATATAGTGATTTGATCTTGGTTTAAAGTAAAAACTTTCACCTTTCTTTACTTTAAATTTCTTTTTACCAAGATGTAGGGTAATACTTCCAGATAAAACATACCCAAACTCTTCACCTTCATGAGGTTCTTCTTCTATATATTGCCCATTAGGTTCAAGAGTTATCATAATTGGTTCCATTTCGTTTTTTTGAGCATTTGGCACCAACCACATAAGACTATATTTTAATTCTTCATTTTCTGTTTCAAACATATCTTCGTATGTATATGTAATTTTTTCTTCTTTATCATCGCTAAAAAATTCTTTAAGGTTTGTCCCTAATATTTCTAGAATATCTATTAGGGTAGCGATAGATGGTGATGTTAAATCATTTTCAAGTTGAGAAATAAATCCTTTTGAAAGTTCACATCTATTAGCTAGCTCCTCTTGTGTAAGACCTTTCTCGATTCGCATTCGCTTGATTTTTTCACCTATCTCCATATTTTCACCTCCTACTACAAAAAAGTTTAGTAACTATTACTAAACTAAAGGTTTAAAATTACTAAACAAACAAATAGTATTATATATATAATGTGGAAGAAAAGCAATGTTTTTGTTAAAAAAAAATTAAAAAAATATCAATGAAAAACGTTGAGTTGAAAGGGTTTAATGGAATATGAGGTATTTGGAGTTTAAAAATATTGCATTAAAAGTTTAGTATAACTAAGAAAAAGAAAAAAGTGTTAAAAATCGGGAATAATGATATTATCAAAATGTCAAGTAAAAATCAAAGTTATATAGTTAAAAGGAAAAAAATGTTGTTTAGGTAGAATTAACAGCAAGAAATATCGTGGGAATAAATTACATTAACAAAAGGTGATAAAAAGTGTATAATTTTGATATATATAAACAAAAATATATGGATATTAATGTGAAAAGTTAATTGAACTAATATATTTATCAGGAGGTTGAAAATGATAAAGGGAAAAATACATTCCATAGAAAGTATGGGATTAGTTGATGGGCCAGGAATTAGAGTAGTTGTGTTTATGCAAGGATGTGCATTGAGATGTAAATATTGTCATAATCCTGATACTTGGTCAGGTGAAGGAGAATTACTTATGACTCCTGAAGAATTAATAAATAAGGTTTCAAGATTTAGAAGTTATTTTGAAAGATCTGGAGGAGGAATAACATTTTCAGGGGGAGATCCTTTAAGACAACCAGAATTTTTAATAGAAGCATTAAAATTATGTAAGGACAAGAATATACATACTACGTTAGATACTTCTGGAGTTGGTTTTGGAAATTATGAAGAAATATTAAAATATGTTGATTTAGTACTTTTTGATGTTAAACATCTTACTAAAGAAGGATATAAGGATCTAGCAGGTAGTGATATTGATGAAAGTTTAAAATTCTTAGAAGCTTGCAAAAAGTGTGGTACTAAGTTGTGGATAAGACAAGTTGTAGTTCCAGGTATTACAGATAGTGAAGAGTATATTAGGAATCTTGGGGATTTCATAAGAACTCTTGAAAATGTTGAAAAGGTAGAATTATTACCATATCATCTTTTAGGTATAAGTAAGTATGAAACTATGGGAATAAAATATAGACTAGAAGGAATTCCAGCTATGGATAAGGAAAAATGTAAGGAATTATATAAATTTTTATAATTGTATTGTAAAAGGAGATGTACGATAAGTACATCTCTTTTTTTATAAATAAGTATATTTTTTATTATATCCGTAATTATTAAAAATATAAATGATACTTTGTATATAGTTATTATAAAATATTGTAAACATTTAGTGTGAAATGTAGAAATATATAAGAAAAAACAAATGTAAAATAATGGAAAATAAAGCTGTAAAGAATTATAATTTTACTAGAGGTGAAATATATGAAAAGTAAAATTAAAATGATTTATAGAAGTATTTTTTTTGTTATTGTAATAGGCTTAATCGGAATAATTATTTATAAAGATATAAACAGAAGTGAAAATAAGAATATAGCGACTTACTCAGATGAAGCAACTAATTATAATTCAAATGAAACTAATGATGAAACTATTAAGTTTGATGAAGAAATAATAAAAAAAGATGAAATAGAAGACGAACGAATTGAAACTATAGAAATAATGGCTGTAGGAGATTTGTTAATGCATATAGATATTGTACAAGCTATGTATGATTGGAGTAACGATACTTATAATTTTGATTATAATTTTGAATTAATAAAAGATTATTTAAGCAAAGCTGATTTAACTATAGCAAACTTAGAGACTACTTTAGCAGGAGAAGAAAGTGGATACTCAGGATATCCTTGTTTTAACACTCCAGATGAATTAGCAGATTCATTAAAAAAATCTGGAGTAGATATAATTAGTAATATGAGTAACCATTCACTAGATAAAGGAGAATATGGTTTTATCCGTACTAGAGAAGTGTTAAAAGAAAAAGGTTTTGATGTTATAGGAACAAGAGATAGCGAAAAAGACTCAAGATATATTATAAAAGAAGTGAAAGATATAAAAGTTGGAATTACAGCCTATGGATACACTACAGATGCTTATGAGGAAGCTAGAGGATTAAATGGAATACCTATTCCTGATAATTTATATAGCTTAATGAATACTTTTAATCCATATGATTTAGACAATGACCTTTTAGAAATGAAAAAGGAAATAGATAAAATGAAAGATGATGGGGTAGATGTAATAGTATTTTATATGCATTGGGGAGAAGAATATCAGTTAGAACCAAATGAAAGTCAACTAACAATAGCACAGTTTTTGGCTAATGAAGGTGTTGATATAATTTTCGGAGACCATCCGCATACAATTCAACCTATAGATATTCTAGAATCAGATGACGGTAACCATAGTACTGCGGTAATATATTCCCTAGGAAATTTTATATCTAGTCAGAGAACAGAAAGTATAGGTAACCCTTATACTGAAGATGGATTAATGGTATCTGTTAATATAACTAAGAATTTTAAAACTGGCGAAGTTACAGTTGATGTACCGCAATATATCCCTACATGGGTAAAGTTAAATATCTTTAATGGAAATTATTGTTATCAGGTAGTTCCAGCTACGGAGAATGAAGCTGATTATTTGGATTACTATCAAACTATAAGAGTAGATGAATCCTTTGATAGAACATTTGGAATTGTAGAAAGTTATAATGATAGTATAGAAGTGTGGAGTGGTAATTAAATAAATTGCTGAGAAATTTAGGAAAAGGCTTGACTTAATTTAAAAAGAAAAAGGTTACTGACGTGACAGGGAAAACATTGATTGTGGCAATAGTGCAAAGTATATATTAGTACTTTTAGCTATTACTTAAGTTAACTTTTCCCTACTACGATAGTAGCCTTTTTATTTCCATGTATTTGACTTTTTACCTGTGAGCTTTGCGAACAGCATTTTAAAAGTATGTATAACTTAAGGTGATTAGCTATTTAGTTGGTTTGAAAAAAATCCAGGTTTAATAAGTTTCTTTTTCATACCCTCTATAACAAGTAAATATACCGCAGCTGTATCGAATCTAGCATCATGGTAATTTCCACTTCCTTGGAATAATTCATCAGCTTTAGCTGCTATTGTTTCATCAGAAATTCCTAAAAAGTTTATAACTTCAGAAAGTTTAGGGTTTTTAATACCATTTCCATTAGCAGATGGTATATTACATATAGGTTTATAATAAGCCATAGTACAGAAAGTTCTTTTTGGTTCCCAATTGGTATCTATCATGCCAGCTTGATAAAGTGAGTCTACTTCATGTTTTAAGAATTTAACATCAAATTGAACATTATGACCTATTACAAAGTCAGCATCAAAGAAGTCTTTCATAAATTCTTGGATTTGATCAAAAAATTCAAGACCATCTGATAATTCATATAATTTTTCTAAAGAAAATCCATGAATAGCTTCAGCACCTTCATCCATTTCATCAACTGTAAAGAAAAAATTCTTACCTATAGTAGTTTGTGGTTTAGTTGAAGTATCTACAGTTATATAACTTAATTGGCATATATTACCTGGTTTTACGCTAGTAGTTTCAGTATCGAAAAAAAGTAATTTCATTATTTCCTCCAAAATAAAAAGATATATGTTTAATAATATCATATATCTTTTTAAAAACAAATAAGAAACTCCTAAAAGAAGTTTCTTATAAATCTTATTTTAATTCAGCAGAAATTATATTTAAAAGCTCAATACAAGTTTCTTTTGTTTTGTTATTTAAATCTAATTCTGGATTATACTCAACAAAATCTATAGATTTAACCAAGCTTGTACCTAAAATTGATTTAAGAAGTTTTTTACTTTCTTCAAAAGTTAAGCCATTTTCTACTGGAGTACCAGTGCCGGGAACATATTCAGGATCTAAACAGTCTATATCATAAGAAAGATGAATATTTTTTATATTATTTTCTTTAATCATAGATAGTAAATCAGCGATAATTTGATCTAAATTACCATTTTGTATATCATCTATATTCCAAACATTTATTTTAAGTTTTTCTATCAATTCAACTTCACCTTGATCTAAGTCTCTACATGCTATAATAAATACATTTTCAGGTTTAACTTTAAAATCATCAAAAAAAATTGAAGTTAATTTTTCATAACCAATCCCCATAGATGCAGCTAATGGCATTCCGTGAATATTGCCAGAAGGAGAAGTTGTTTCTGTATTAATATCTCCATGAGCATCTATCCATATTACGCCTAAATCATTACCGTAATATTTACTTGAACCTGCAATTGAGCCTAAAGCTAATGAATGATCACCGCCAATAATAAAAGGTAAAGTGTTGTTTGTTAATGCTTCATATACTTTAGAGGCAAGTCTATTATTTGCATCAACTACTTGTTTTAAATATTTTAATTTATCATTTTCTAAGAACTTGTCCTTTGACTCTATATAATCCACATCAATGTTACCTAAATCAGTAACATAATGATTCTTTCCTAATATTTTATCAAGGTTGTTTTCTCTTAAAATGTCAGGTCCCTTTTCTACACCGGGTCTATCGCAACCATAAAAAAGAGGCATTCCAATAATACTTATATCCATAAAAAACCTCCAATAAACAACTTATTTTTTAAAACAATAAATATATATTAATACTTAAAGTTTTAGAAGTAAACAATAATTTAAAAAATATAGTAATTTATCCGTAATAATATATTCCTTATACTAATATTCTGCCCATTAAAATATTAAGAAAACGATAGAAAATTAAGAAATTTAGGATTTTTTTTCCGATTAAAAATGGCTAAATAATATTTTTTAAATCGATAAATGTAAAATTTATAAAGAATTCATATTGTTATTAAGTTTTTTTGTGAAAAATGTGATAATATATACTAAGAATATAATAAATACTTTAATTTGTTCACAAAATAATTATGAAGAAAAGTAAAAAGTAAAAAGTTTCAAAATTATAATTAATACGTAAATTTATAGTTATTAATTATGGAGGTTTAATAATGAGTGAAGATAATACAGTTAAAAGAAGGCAGAATAAAGATAAGAGAAAAAAGTGGTCAAATAGGAAGAAAATAATTGTATCTACTATATCTGTTTTAATAGCAATTATTATGCTTTTATTAGGCGGATATCTTTATGTCAGAGGTAAAATATATAGTAATGATAATTCTAATTCTATAAAAGATAGTGAGTATCAAGAAGTACCTGGAATAACCAATGTATTGCTTATTGGTACAGATGCAAGGACTTTAGATGAACAGTCAAGATCAGATTCTATAATAATTGCGACTTTAGATAATAATACTAAAAAAATTAAATTAACATCATTATTTAGAGATACCTTAGTAAATATTCCTGGGTATGGAGAGCAAAAGTTAAATGCAGCTTATGCTTTAGGTGGTCCAAGTTTACTTTTAGAGACTATAAATGATACATACGATATACATATAGATAAATATGTAGTAATTAATTTCTGGGGATTTGAAGCTATAATAGATCAAATTGGTGGAATAGAAGTTGATGTAAAAGATTATCAACTTGAAGAACTTAATAAGTACATTGGAGAATCTACTGGCGGAAATGATTGTCCAGTAACGCAAACAGGATTGCAAGTTTTAAATGGAAAACAAGCATTATCTTATGCAAGAATAAGATACAATACAGGTGATGAGTTTGAAAGAACTGCTAGACAACAAGAAGTTTTAATGAAGGTAGCAGAGAAGCTTAGGGAAACAAAACCAAGTAAATATCTTGGAATAATGAATAAAATGTTAGATTATATAAAAACTAACATTGATCCACTGCAAGCTTTAAATATGGCTTATACAATATATAAATTCCCTTCTTTAGTTACAGAACAATTACAAATACCAACGCCAGAACTTGCTGAGGGAAGATTGTATAAGGATTTAGGATGGGTATTCTTAATGGATGGAGAGCAAAATGCTCAAATTCTTCATGATTTCATATATAATGATAAAATTCCTAATCCTGATGAATTTGATTACTATTCTTTATATCAAAAGTTAGCTCAATATGCTGCAGATGAAGATATATATAATAGTCAAAATGGAATAAATCCAGAAGATTATGAAAATATTGATCAAGATTTACCAAAACAAGAGGAAATAACAAAACCGCCAGTTGAAGAAAAGCCTATAGAACAACCAGGTGGAAGCACAGAGCAACCAAGTGAAGGTACGGAGCAACCGGGTGGAAGTACAGAACAACCAGGTGGAGGCACAGAGCAACCAAGTGAAGGTACAGAACAACCAGGTGGAAGTACAGAGCAACCAGGTGAAGGCACAGAGAAACCAGATGAAGGTATAGAGAAACCAGGTGAAGGCACAGAACAACCTGTAGATGGAACTGATAAACCTGTAAATGCAACAGATCCAGTTCAACCAGAAGATATATCACAAGAACAACCACAGACATAAGAAGATTAAGTATATTGTAATAGTAAATGGAGATAGGTATTTATCTCCATTTTTTATTAAAAATTTATTAATAATATAAAAAAATAATTAATATATGATATAATAACTTTAAAACAATAAGAACACGAGGTGAAAAGATGGGTTCATTTAGAGGGATATTACTAAATATTATACTTAGTATTCCAGCAGTTATGATTGCATTTACTGCACAAGGATATGGAAAAGCTTTTGTTGCTGATAGATTGGGCGATAAAACTCCTAGATTTCAAGGTAGACTAACGCTAAACCCAGTAGCACATTTAGATCCTATAGGATTCTTAATGATACTTTTAGTTGGATTTGGTTGGACAAAACCGGTAGAGACAAATCCAAGTGCTTTTAAAAGAGGTTATAAAGATTCAATTAAGGTTGCAATAGCACCACCTTTAGCGAATTTGATAGTAGGTTTTTTAGGGGCAATAATATATGTTTTATTTAATAAGTTGTTTATGTGGCTTCCTGGCAGTATATTTGTTGTAATAGCAGGAATGTTAGGAGCTATAGTTACAGTAAATGTTGGGCTAGCTATATTTACGCTACTTCCACTTCCTGGCTTAGCTGGATTTGATATATTTAGAGCAATATCACCAAAGAATTTTTATAAGTATGCGGATAAAATATATCAATATCAGTTAATAATATTAATGTTAGTTATAGTGCTTGGTAGAGGAATACTATCAATGGTTTCTTCATATATAATTAACTTCTTTTTATATATTGTAAGCTTTATATTTAGCTTTATATAATAAAAAAGTAAGTAGTTTAAATGCCCTTATGTTTTAATAAGGGCATTTAATTTTTACTTACTTTTTACGTATTATTAAATCTCTATCGTATACTTCTCTAAAGAAATCTCTAGCTCTTAATGCTTGATGAATTTCTACATCTAAATTAAGTGGTGAAGATAGGAGAATAATAACTTCTTCATCATTAAGTGTTACTTCAACATCTTTAACAGAAGAAACTAGGCTTCTATCTAATCCTTCTGCAATCTTTAATAAAGCTCCAATTTCATATATAGCTTTTAAATCAAGCTTATTGATTATAGATGAGAATTGAGGAACTGGTATTTGATAATTATTAAATCTATGTGATGCGGCAATAGCAGCGCTCATTAATAACTCTTTATGATTTAGAACATTTATATAAGAGTTAAGAATTATATAAAAAGAATGTTTATGATGCTGTAAATAATTAATACTTATACCACAATCATGAAGTAGTGAACTAGTTTTTAATATATTTAAATAATTATCATCTAAGTGATGTAATGGTTTTAAAGCGTTAAATAAATCTAAAGTTATTTTATAAACTTGATTAGCGTGATCGATATTGCAGTTTAATGAATGTAGTATACCATATAAACTATAGTCTAATATATCATGAATTACATCATAATTATTATCTAGGAATTCATAAAGTATACCTTCTCTTAATGAATGATTAGATATCTTTATATATCTTGAGCTCACTAAATCAGAAATATTATGGAATATTGCTAAAGAAGTAAATATTGTATCAGCCATATCTTGCTCAAGACCCTCTATCTTACGACGTTGTCTTAAATCTTTAGATTTTACCATGTTATAAAGTTCATGTATTTCATTATCTAATAATTCATAGTTATTAAAATTATCAAAAGGATAACGTCTACGTTTTTTATCTATTTTAGCTATATTACGACCTACATCTCCTATAAGAATTATCGACTCAAAAGAATTATTTAACCAATCAACATCTTTTAAGTGATTACTTATGAAAGAATTACATTCATCTATAGAATCAGATAAAATTCTATCGTTTAATCCATAATTATATGTTAAATTAATATTACCAAAAGGTAGTACTGACCATTCTTCGATATTACCATCTTTAACCCAGGTTAAATTTGTTGAAGTACCAGTTATTTCAACAACAAGAGAGTTTTCTACATTTAGGCTTTTTACTATTCCTAAATAGTTATAATATATTTCTTCTTTTGGAGTTAATATTCTTAAGTCTAAATCGAAGTTATCCTTAAGTGATTTAACTATGATTTCGTTGTCACAAATTTGGTTGAATGAATTTGTTGCTATAGCAATTATATTCGAAGTGCCACTAGCTAGACATAAAGACTCGTAAGTTTTTAATGTGGAAATTATATAATGCAATTTTTCATTACATACCTTACAAGTATTATTTAAATTGTAGCAAATCTTCATTGGGGTTTTTAATTCATCTACAACTCTGAAATACCCGATTTCTTCAATTTCTGCAAGTACAAGTCTAAGTGAACTTGAACTTATATGAATAATTCCAATTTTAACCATAACGCACCTTTTCTTATCTCATTAAATTTATATATTACATTATCTTATTGTACATTTAATTTTATATAAGTTCAAATAAAAATTTATGATTTATTGACAAAAAATCTTTTTATTAGTTATAATAAAATGAAAAAAGAAATTCTATGAAGAGGAAAAGTACTTTAGTTAAGTCTTAAAGCGAGTGAACGATGGTGTAAGGTTCATAAGATATATTAAAGGAAATAGAGCCTTGGAGAAGTTTACCGAATTAAGTAGGATAAACCGTAGTAGCTGCGTTAAAGCGTCGAGGTGGCATTGAATAAAAATGCAATTAGAGTGGTACCGCGGAATATCCGTCTCTTTATTTATGGAGATGGTTTTTTTTATTTTAAGGGAATAATAGAAAGTATAACAATTTTTTTGAAGAACTTAGAGTACTTTGAAAATTTAAAATATTATTGTGATAATAAATGTTGGAGGTAGTTTTATGGATTATAAAAAGAAAGTTGCAGAACTTATAAAAACAGAAGTAGATATGGATATAGAAAGCATAGAAAAGTTAATAGAAATTCCACCAAAGCCAGAGATGGGAGATTTTGCTTTCCCATGTTTCCAATTAGCTAAGGCTTTTAGAAAAGCGCCTAATATGATAGCAGAAGAGTTAAAGGAAAAATTAGATAAGGAAGGTTTTGAAAAAATAGAAAGCTTAGGACCTTACTTAAACTTTTTTGTTGATAAAGGGACGTTTACTAAGAATACAATAGAAAAAATACTTGCTGAAGGTGATTCTTATGGAAGCTCAAATATAGGTGAAGGAAAGACAGTATGTGTTGAATATTCATCTCCTAATATAGCTAAGCCGTTCCATGTAGGACATTTATTTACAACAGCTATAGGGAATTCTTTATATAAACTATTTAAAAAAGAAGGCTATACAGTTGAAGGTATAAATCACTTAGGAGATTGGGGAACTCAATTTGGTAAGCTTATATCTGCTTATAAAAGATGGGGTAATGAAGAGGCTCTAGAAAAAGATGCAATAGCAGAACTTTTAAGAATCTATGTTAAATTCCATGATGAAGCTGAGAAAGATCCATCTTTAGAAGATGAAGGAAGAGCATATTTTAAAGCTTTAGAAGATGGAGACAAAGAAGCAGAAGCTTTATGGGAAAGATTTAGAAATTTAAGCTTAAAAGAATTCCAAAGAGTATATGATATATTTAATGTTAAGTTTGATTCGTATGCAGGTGAAGCTTTTTATAACGATAAGATGGATGTAGTTGTAAATGAGCTAAGAGATAAAGGTTTACTAGTTGAAAGTAATGGAGCTCAAGTTGTAATGCTTGATGAATACAATATGCCTCCATGTATAGTTTTAAAGGCTGATGGGGCATCTATATATGCTACAAGAGACTTAGCAGCTGCTATGTATAGAAAGAATAAGTACGACTTTTATAAGTGTATATATGTAGTGGGAACTCCACAAGCATTACATTTTAAACAAGTATTTAAGGTATTAGAGCTTGCAGGGCACGAATGGGCTAAGGATTGTGTGCATGTTGGATTTGGATTAGTTAAGTTTGCTGATAGAAAATTATCAACTAGAAAAGGTGAAGTTATACTTCTTGATGACTTAATAAGAGAATCAATAGATAAGACTTTAGAAGTAATAAATGAAAAGAATCCAAACCTTGAAAATAAAGAGGAAGTAGCTAAAAAGATAGGGGTAGGAGCAGTAGTATTTACTTATCTTAAGAACTCAAGAGAGAAGGATATAGTTTTTGATTGGAAAGAAATGCTTTCATTTGAAGGGGAAACAGGTCCGTATGTTCAATATTCTTATGCAAGAGCAAATAGTATATTAACTAGAGCTGGTGAAGTAAATGAAGCTCCAGACTTTACAAAGTTAAATTCTAAAGAAGAATTTGAATTAGTTAAAGCATTAGAAAGTTTTGGTAAAAACATTCATTTAGCTATTGAAAAATTAGAACCATCAGTTGTTACTAGATATGTTATTGAAGTGGCTAAGACATTTAATAAATTCTACAATAATCATTCAGTGTTAAATTTAGAAGATAAGAGTTTAATGGCAGCTAGATTAGCGCTAGTAAAATCTACATGTCAAGTAATTAAAAATGGATTAGAATTAATAGGTATAGAAGTAGTAGAAAAAATGTAGGATTTGAAAGTAGGAGCTATGCTAAATAGCTTCTACTTTTGTTAATTTATGATATTAACAAAAAGATAACAGAAAGTTTATTATCGGAAGGATAAATTCTGTTATAATCAAAGAGTAAAATGAAAGGAGGCACAAAGAACGTGTTTTTGAAGAACAATAAGTATAAAGATGCAGTGGTAGCTGCATTATGGATAGTAGTTTTTAGTATTTTAGCATTTAAATTGTTCGGGTACCTAGATGACATAACAAGCACTCTAGGAAAAATAATTTCGTTATCAATGTCATTTATATATGGAATAGTAATAGCATATGTATTAAATCCTATAGTAAAGATAATTGAATCAAAAACGAAAATGAGAAGAAGTCTTGCAATAGCTGTAACTTATATATTGTTTATTACGATAATCGCAATTATATCAATATATGGAATACCGAGTTTAATTGATAGTATTAGAGATATGATTAATAAGGTGCCAGGTTATATAGATTCAGCTCAGAGATTCTTAAATGATATAGTTAGCAACGATAATATTAATGGATTAATTAATTCTACTGGTACATTAGGTACAATACAGTCATATATAGAAAAAATAGGATATGTTTTAATGAATTTATTAGAAGGTTCATTTAATACTTTATTTAATTTATCCTCACAACTTGTTAAAGTAGTTCTAGGATTCTTAGTATCTATTTATGTTTTATCAGATAAAGATAAACTTATAAATGACTGGAAGAGAGTCTTAGTACTAGTGTTAAAAGAGAAGAGGGCAAAACAAGTTATTGAATTTGGTAGAATATATAACAATATGATAGGTACATATATAGGAATAAAAGCTATAGATTCAACTATAATAGGGATAATGGCATTTATATTGTTAACTATAGTAAAATCAGAGTATGCTTTATTGCTTTCTATAATTGTTGGTATAACTAATATGATACCTTATTTTGGGCCTTTTATAGGAGAGATAGTAGGATTTTTTATAAATATATTTGTTTCTCCGACTAAAGGTTTAGTAGTGTTCTTAACGTTATTTGCATTACAGATGTTTGATGGTTGGTATTTAGATCCTAAGCTTATAGGAAGTAAAGTTGGGGTTAGACCATTCTGGATTATATATGCAGTAGTGATTGGTGGAGGATTCTTTGGACCTATTGGAATGTTACTTGCATCTCCAACAGCAGCTACAATGAAGTTTTACTATTCAAAGCTATTAGAAAAGAATAAAGAAGTAATAAAGAATATTGAAAAAGTATAAAAAAAGGAGTGTATGGACTCCTTTTTTTATACATAATAGTAATTAGTTATATCAAAATTTATATGAATTTTATTTATCATCGTTTTTATATTTAGAGCAATGAGAAGAACAACTTCCACAATTACAATTGCCTTTAGATGATTTTTTTATGTTTTTATATATTATAAATGATGCTATTAAAACTATCACTATTGTTATAAAAATCTCCATAATATACATCTCCTTTATATGATTAAAGAACCTATATTAAATACTAAGAAAGATACTATCCAAGCTAAAACAAGTTGATATCCAACAGAGAAAAGTGTAATTTTTAAACCGAATTCTTTTTTCATAGTACCTAAAACAGTTATACAAGGTGTATATAGTAAAACAAAAACTAAAAATGATAGTGCAGATAATGCTGTAAAGTGTAGTGGTAATAAGACAGAAAGGTCTCCGGCGAATATAACACTCATAGATGAAACAACAGTTTCTTTGGCAATTAATCCTGTTAATAGCGAAACAGAAGCTTGCCAGTTACCAAAACCTAACGGTTTAAATATAGGTGCTAAGAAACCACCTATAGATGATAATATACTGTTATTAACATCTGTCATGCCTGAAAAATTAAAGTTCGATAAGAACCATAAAACTACGCTCATGGCAAAGATTAATGTACCAGCTTTTATGATAAAACTTTTACTTTTTTCATAAAGTTGATTTAAAATACTTTTAAATGATGGTAATTTATATTCAGGCAATTCAATTAAGAATGGCTCTTCATCTTTTTTGAATAAAGTATTTTTAAATAATATCCCCATTAGAAAAGCTAATAGGACTCCCAAGAAATAAAGGGAAGCTACAATAATACCAATATTATTTGGGAAAAATACTGCAGCAAATACGCTGTAAACAGGTAATCTAGCATTACAACTCATCAATGGAACAAGAAGAGCAGTAAGTTTTCTATCCTTTTCGCTCTCTAGAGTTCTAGCAGTCATAATTGCTGGAACTGAGCATCCAAAACCAACTATCATTGGTATAAACGCTTTACCTGACAATCCCATCTTTCTCATTATTTTATCCATAAGGAAAGCAACTCTTGCCATATATCCACTATCTTCTAAAATTGTTATGCAAGTAAATAGTGATAAAATTATTGGTAATAAAACTAATATTCCACCAACACCGGAAATTATCCCATCAACAATTAGAGAACTAAACCAAGGACTAGAATTTGATAATAAAGTTGATACATAGGGAATAATAGTATCATTTAAAAATCCATCGAGTAAATCAGAAAGAGGTTGTCCTATCCAACTGAATGTTACTTGGAAAATTAAAGCCATGGTAATAAAGAAAATTGGATATGCTAACCATGGATTTAATAAAATATTATCAAGTTTATCTTTTAAAGTTTTTTTCTCCGAAATATGTATTTTGTTACATTTATCTAAAAGTGATGAAATAAAGTTATAAGCATCCTTTTCTGAAGAAAATTTATAATTATTATCATCTGTTATCTTTAAGAAATTATCAGATTTTATAGTTTCTTTAATTTCATTTATTCCTAATCCTTTGGCAGCTTGTATAGGAATAACTGTTACCTGTAATAATTCTGAAAGTTTATTATAATCTATTTGAATTCCTTTTTTCTCTGCTACATCAATCATATTTATAGCTAAAATGATTGGCTTTTTAAAAGCTTTTAATTGAGTGGTTAAATAAAGATTTCTATCTATATTTGAAGCATCAATGATATTTAAAATAACATCAACATCACCAGTTTCTAAAAATTCTTTTGAAACTTTTTCTTCATTAGAATAGGTATCCATAGCATATATACCAGGCAAGTCCACAATTTTCACATCATCAAATGTTCCTTCTTTTCTGTCAACAGTAACACCAGCCCAGTTTCCAACTCTTTGGTTTGAACCAGTTAAGGCATTAAAAAGAGTTGTTTTACCGACATTTGGATTACCTAATAGGGCAATAGTTTTCATTATGTCATCTCCTTTATTTAGTCAAGCATATGTTTTTTGCATCTTTCTTTCTAATTGCAAGATCAAAGCCTCTTAAGTTTAAGATTATAGGATCTCCTAAAGGAGCAATTCTTTTTAGTTCAATTTCTGTTCCCTCAATACAACCTAAAGCGGAAAGTCTTTTAGCTAATTTGGAATCTCCATTTATTTTATCTATAATACCTTTTTCTCCAAGTTTTAAATCACAAATGCACATAAATTCCACCTCAAATTGAAAATCATTATCATATTTATGATATCAAAACTTTAATAAGGGGTCAATATATTAAAATCTCGCATTAGTTTAAAATGCTGTATTAATAGTAATAATTATATATTCACTTGTAAAATAAGATGATATAATGAAAAAGAAAGTTTGGTATATTTGAATTGAGGGGGAAGAAACAATAAACAAGAAAGAGTGATATTTTTGATAATTAGAGAAAATATAATAGAGTTAGAGGAACAAGAGTTAGATTATATTCTAGAAAGAGATGATGTTAAATTTAAGCCTGAAGAATTAATATTTTTCGATTTAGAACATTACGTGTATAAAAAACCTAAATGTGTAGGTGTTTTTGGTGCATGTGTATTTGATGAAAAAGATAAAAAACTTCATGTTACTCAATATATGATAGAAGGAAAAAATGATGTGGTAGATATATTGATATTAGCAAAGAAGTATTTTATAAAAATGAAAGAAGAGGGAAAAAAAGCAATAGTAACATTTTCAGGCAATAATGACTTTACAGTAATTAATTATTTATTTAATAAGTATGGTATATATTATGACTTTACAAAAGAATATGAATCTGTGGATATTCAAAAAGAGTATGAGATGGATAAAAAGACATCTATAGGATTAAAAAACCTAGAAAAAGTATTTGGTATACATAGAGAAAGTGAATTAATCAGTGGTTCAAATTTAGCTAAAACTTTCCATAAGGTATTGAAGGATAAAGAATATATTGAAAGAATGCCAAGTGAAAAAATAGAAAATATATTATTGTATAATGAACAAGATGTTGTAAGTTTATATTCTATGTTTATTTCATGGAGAAAATATATTAACCCGATAGAAGAAATGAACGAAGAAGCATAATGTTTATTATCAATATATTGATTTAAGGATAACATCCTTAAATGATAGATGCTCCTAATTATTTAGGAGCATCTATCATTTATAGGAGAATTTTTTATAGATATTATTACCATCAGAAATTAATACTATAGTATTATCTATATCCGTTCGATAAATTTTATTAGAGCGTGAATTTAATAGGTTTAATGTTTTAGAAGTTGGATGGTTATAATTATTATCTTTTCCTACTGAAATAACAGTTATATAAGGAGATACTGCATTAAAAAATGCTGTAGAAGTAGAAGAAGATGAACCGTGATGTGCAATTTTTAATACATCAGATCTAATAGAAGTATTTGAATTTAAAATATCCTCTTCATTAGTTTTTTCAGCATCACCAGTAAATAAAAAAGAAGTATTACCATATTCAATTTTAAATACAGCAGAGTAAAGATTAAGATTATCACCATAATCTTTCAAGAGTGGGGAGTATATAATTATATTTACATTTTCCCCTAAATCAATTGATGTTGTATTTATATCAAATACGTTTATTTTTTTATTTTTAGATATAAGTGATTCAACCATTTTTTCAAAGGATTTTGAAGTATGTGTTATCTTAGGGGCATAAAATTCACCGATATCATATCTTTTTATAACTGAATACATATTTCCTATATGATCTTCGTGAGGGTGACTAGCCAAAATATAATCAAGTTTTTTTATATTTATGGAATTAAGATAATTGAAAAAAATAGAACTACTTTCCTTAGGACCAGAATCTATAAGAAGATTTTTATCATTAACTTGCACTAGAATTGCATCACCTTGACCAACATCGATAAAATGCACGGTCATAATTGAATTAGAATTTGCTGAAGTATTAGAGCAACTATATAATAGGATAATAAAAATAAGAAATAAAAGTTTGTAAAATTTCATAATAACCTCCAGGGTATTACTAATGCTTAACAATATTACGAAAAAATATACAAACTTATTAACATATTTCTTGAAGTAAAATCTTTTAAATAGTATAATTAAAACAATTAAATAAAAAAGGTGTGAGAAAGTTAATGATAATAAAAGGGATTTTATACGGGGCGTACATGTTAAATGTAAGAGTGAAAGCTATAAAACATTCGTGGATAAAAAAGTATAAGGGGCAAGAAGAAGCAGATAAATATGCTCAAAAAACTGCGTATCTTTGGGCAAAATACACAATAAAAACTATTGGGATAGATTTAGAGGTAAAAGGATTAGAGAATATTCCTGATGAAGCATGTGTTTTTATTGGAAATCATACAAGTATATTAGACATACCTATTATGTTTTATACAATAGATAGATTAGTTGGTTTTGTAGCTAAAAAAGAAATGTTGAAAGCTCCAGTTATTGGAACGTGGCTTGAAAAGGCACATTGTATTCCATTAGATAGAGAAAATCCAAGAGAAGCAATTAAAACAATTAATTATGGAGTAGAATTATTAAAAAAAGGATATTCGTTGGCTATATTCCCAGAAGGAACTAGAAGTAAGGATGGAAATATAGGAGAATTTAAAAAAGGAAGTTTAAAGCTTGCTACAAAGGCAAAGGCACCAATTGTACCAATTGCAATAGATCGTGCTTACACTAGTTTTGAAAAAGATAAAAAATTTAAACCTTCAAAAATTAAAGTTACTTTTGGAAATGCAATTAGTACTGCTGAATTAACTAAAGAAGAAGAAAAGACTTTAAATGAAGATGTTAGAAACATTATTAAATCATATTTAAGTTAGAAGATACTTTAATAATTAAATAACTTAAGTGAAAATTGTTATATTCAGTAAGAATTTCTTATTTATTTTGCATATTAGAGTATTTTTTGAATAAATAATATAAGATAAAGCCACATTGGGGAGGAGATTGCTAAATGCGAAAAGAATTTTCTATCAATAATGATAAAGTATTAATTAATTTTACAGCGAAATATTGTACAACTTATGAGATGGTACTTGATAGTGATGGGTTTAGAAGAACGTTAGAAGTTTATTTAAAGAAGGCGCAAAACAAGAGATCTAACTCATATAGATATTTAACAGAGGCCCTTGAGAGTAATGATATACAATATATAAGAAAAAATCTTGTTACAGTGTTTAAATGGTTAACATTAATGACTGTAGAAGAAATATTAGAAGTAAATATAAATTATAAAGGGTTATTTGAAGATAGAAATGAATTTATAAAAGTAATAGAAGATTTTTATCGTTTTTGGAGAAGGCTAGAAAGATATACTATTATCCATACGGATAGAGTGAGACAGGGGCTTGCGGCTATGAGCTTTACTGAAGCAAATAGTAATTTTTCAAGATTAATATTAAAGTTATATAGAAAAGTAGAAGAGAATGTTTTAGGAGAAAAACCGCTTGTATTTAGACAAATACCAGTTGGGGGAAATTGTAGTGTAATGATAAATAAGGTGAATTGGCCAATGCCTAAATCTTATAGAATGCTACAAGAAATAAACTTTATTGATTGTATTTTAATTGAACCTCCATTTATAACTTATCCAAAAAGAAATACAAGAACGGGAATATTCTCAGAGGTAACTGAAAATCCATTAAAAAATTGTGTTATAAATAAAGAACATTGGTTCTGCTATCCAGCGAAAGTAGGAGAATTGTTGGCATATGTATATTTCCATAGAGATTTTATGGAGCATGGAATAACTCTATGTAATCTTTTTGAAATGGCAAAAAGAGATGAATGTAGAAATAGAAAACCAGATATAATCTATGTGTTTGGAGGAACTGATAAAGAAGATGACTTCAAGACAGTATTTTATGATGATGTAGAAAATGATATTATGTTAGGATACATTAATCATTCAGATCAAATTGATTATTTTGGATATATGAAAAAGATGATTTTAACTCTTCACAATTTGATTATGATAAAAAGAGGATATCTACCAATACATGGTGCAATGGTTAATATTAAGCTTAAGAGTGGTAAAGAAGCCAATGTTGTAATTATGGGAGATAGTGGAGCAGGAAAATCAGAGAGTTTAGAAGCTTTTAGAGCACTTGGTAAAGATAATATAAGTGATATGACAGTGATATTCGATGATATGGGTATATTTAAAAATACAGATAATGAAGTAGTTGGATATGGTACAGAAATCGGAGCATTTGTTAGATTAGATGATTTAGAGCAAGGTTATGCATTTAATGAAATAGATAGAAGTATATTTATGAATCCAGATAAGATAAATGCTAGATTGGTAATGCCTATAACTCCATACTTTGAAATAGTTAAAGGCTATAAAGTAGATATGATGCTTTATGCAAATAACTATACAGCGGTGGAAGCTGAGGATAAATCTATAGAGTTCTTTGGAAATGTAGATGAAGCTATTAATGTGTTTAAAAGTGGTGCAAGAATGGCAAAAGGGACTACATCTGAAAAAGGGTTAGTAGAAAGTTACTTTGCAAATCCTTTTGGGCCAGTTCAAATGAAAGAGAAAACTGATGTATTAATAGAAGAATATTTCAATCTTATGTTTAAAAATAATATTAAGGTAGGACAGATTAAAACTTGTTTAGGAATAAAAGGACAAGAAAAAGATGGTCCAAGAAGAGCTGCAATAGAGTTATTTGATATTATAAAAACATTATAAACAAAAAAATCCTTCGATAAAAAGAAGGATTTTTTTTATTTGTCATTACTTGTACTTTTGCTTTTCATAAAAAATGAAATAGCATATAAACCACATATACCAACTAATGTATAAATAATTCGAGTAAATACGGACATATCACCGAAAATGTTGGAAATTAAATCAAATTGAAATATACCAATTAGCCCCCAATTAATAGAACCAAGTATAATTATTGCAAGTATTATAGTATCTAATAATTTCATAAAAAACCTCCTTATTTATGATACTGTTGCTATAGTAACCATAAAAAGGAGGTTTTATTCGCTAAATAGTAATATTTCTGTCTATAGGTTGATTTAAAGATATAATAGTATCGGTTCGTTGAATTCCGGTTATAACATTAATTTTATTTAAAAGTATATCTTGAAGATCTGTGATGTTTTTACATATAACTTTGGCAAATACTGAATAATCACCAGTAGTTAAATGCAATTCAACAACTTCTTTTATTTTTGATAGTTCGTCAAAAACATCATTAAATGAAGATGTTTTATCAACATATATTCCAACAAAACAACAAACATCATATCCTAACTTTGGAAGATCAAGTAATATACGAGAACCTTTAATTATACCAAGTTCCTCCATCTTTTTCATACGAACATGTATTGTACCACCACTAACATGACAAAGTCTAGCAATTTCTAAATAAGGAGTTCTACAATCCTTAACTAATATATCTAATATCTGAAAATCTAGTTCATCTAATTGATAACTCTGATTCAAAACTAACACCCCTTTTAATAAATTTATAATATCTTTAATATATTTTATCAAATTATATAAGAAAAAAGAAGTATTAAATAAAATCTTTTAAATAATAACTCAATATTTAACGTTTTATCAAAATATGGAAAAATAATATTACTTGAAAATATGTTAAATAAAAAGTAATATATAAGTGTATATATATATGGAAGGAGCAAACAGAGGATGGGCATTTTATTTACAGTATTATATTTTGTAATATTATTAGCAATCACATTTGGAATTCTGTTCTTAGGTAGAAAATATGTTTTCTCAAAGGTAAGAATAAATAAGTTTATACCACTAGGAATATCAATAGCATTATTTGTTTTACAAATGTTTTTACCAAAGATTATGCAAGAGCAAAATTTATGGTTAAGTATGATTCTTACAATAGTTACAGTAACATTTTTCTTATGGTTCTTAGAAATTCAAACTACTGGAGGGCCTAAGAAGAAAGAAAAACAAATAGAAATTAGACCTAAGGCTAAGCCAAATAGAGTTAAGCATTTAAAAAATCAAAAAGACAATAAGTAAAAAGATGAGAAGTATAGCTTCTCATCTTTTTTATAAGGTGTTTTCATCAATAATATTATAGTGATAAATGAATATGGGGGATGTAATAGCGATTTTTCCATTAGATTGATAAACTTTTATTACATACCAACTTTCGTTTTCAGCAGGAATATGTTCATAGAGATACTTAATGCTATTTAAATTTATATTATTTATTGATTTAATAAGTTTACCACCATTAGTTATTATTTCTATATCTTTTATTCTATATTTAACATCTTCAGCAAAAATTAAAAATTTTAATTTTTTATTGTTAGTAACAATACTTTCTCCCATAAAATTATTGTTTATTGTAAAATATAATCGCAAAAAACGAGATTCAGTAGAATATGTTCTATGCATCCTAAATGCATCTATTAAAGCTTCTTTAGATAGCTCATTTCCAATGTATACCGTAAGGTTATCAGATTCATCGAAGTTAACTCTATGATTATCTTGACCATTTATAGCACCTAATTTCCAACCGCAATCTAATAGTTGAAAAAAGTATTTTTCATGGTAAGTAATCTTTGCAGATGGATTCCCATTACAAACTTCTATTGAAGTAATTATATTATTAAATATTGGATCATAGGGTATATCCATTATGTTTTTATGTGGATGATTAATAGATATAAAAGCAGTAGGATTATTTATCATCCATAGTGTTAAAAGTCTTAAGTCTTTAAGAGTGCCAGTAAAAAAATTTTTTGAATTTATTACGTTAAAATCACCATATGATTGAGTTTTACATTCGAAACCAACAACTGGAAGAAAATCATCATGAGACTTTTTAAATTTATTACAAATACTAATTAAACTTTGCCACTTAGTTGATGAACCGTCTTTAGATGATTTATTATTAAGAAAATCATTATGATCAGTTATAAATAAATAATCTAAGCCACATTTGGCTGCGTATTCATAAAGCTCAGTAGGTGTTCCTCTACCAGTAGAGTAATTTGAATGACAGTGAGGTATTCCGTAATAAAATCTAATTTTATTTTGATCAAAGACTATATTATTTTTACTTTTCTTTTTTCCCAAAATGTATACCTCTTAATAAATTATTACATACTTATATATAGTATTAGGAGTATTAAAATAATGACAACAATTATAAATGATGATAAAATAAAGTGAAACTTTGGAATGAGAGAGGTTTAATAGTAATGGTTAAGGAGTTTTATGGAAAGTATCCTAATATTAATGAGACAGCATATATATCAGAATCTGTAGATATTATAGGAGATGTTTTAATTAAAGATAATGTTAATATATGGTTTGGTGCAAGGCTAAGAGCTGATATGAATAAAATAGTTATTGGAGAAAATACTAATATTCAAGAAAATTCAGTTATTCATATAGATGTTGATTATGAGACTATAATAGGTAGAAACGTTACAATTGGGCATGGAGCTATAATTCATGGATGCAATATAGCAGATAATGTTTTAGTAGGAATGGGGTCTATAATATTAAATGGAGCTAGAATTGGTAAGAATACTATTATAGGTGCAGGATCATTAATAACTCAAGGCAAAAGCTTTGAAGAGGGGGTTCTAGTATTAGGAAATCCAGCTAAGGTTATTAGAAAATTAACAGATGAAGAAATAAAGAGTATTCAAAAATCTGCTGATAATTATGTGGCCTTAAGTAATAAATATAAAAAATAGGAGGACTTATGTTAAAAATAGGTGATTATAATACTCTAAGAGTTGATAGAGAGAAAGATTTTGGTTTTTACTTAGTAGATAAAGAGAGTGGAGAAGATGTATTACTTCCAAAATCTTTAGCTGAAGGAATGAATGTTGAAGTCGGTCAAGAAAGAGAAGTTTTTATTTATAGAGATTCTAAAGATAGACCTATAGCTACTTTTAAAAAGCCATTAGCTAAAGTATATGATGTGGCGTACTTAAAAGTTGTTCATCAAGGAGAATTCGGTGCGTTTATAGATTTTGGATTAGATAGGGATATTTTTGTTCCACTTAAAGAACAACGATTCAAACTTCGTACTGGAGATAAGTATTTATTCTATATATACTTAGATAAGACAAATAGATTAGCAGCTACTACTGAAGTAGAAAACTACATAGAAATAGCTGATGAGTCTGTAGGATTCAAGGTTGGAGATGAGGTTACTGCGATGGTTTATTCAAGAACTCCATCAGGAACATTGAATGTTGCTATAGATGGAAAGTATAAAGGATTAGTTTTACCTAATGAATATTATGAAGAAATATTCCCAGGAACAGAAATGAAGTTAAGAGTTAAAAGAATATATGAGGATGGAGTTATAGGATTAACTCCAAGAAAAACTAGATTAAATGAAAGAGATGAACTGAAAGAAAAGATAGTTAAATATATGAGAAAAAATGGTGGATTTATGGAGTTTAACGATAAATCTAAACCAGAAGATATTAAAGCTACTTTTGGAACTAGTAAAAACTACTTTAAGATGGCGTTAGGTGGTCTTATGAAAGAAGGTAGAATTGAGCAAGATTCAGAGGGATGCAGATTAATTTAGATTATATTTTAAAGATGTTACAAAAGTGTAGCATCTTTTTTTATTAGGAAAGTAATTAAAGAATGGCGAGAGGTCATTTTTATAATTAGAATGAAATTTTGTGGTAAAAAGAAGAAAAATAAATAAAAATAGTAATTTAAAGAAAAAATTGAAATAAAAGTGAGAATGATGTAAAATTTATAAGTATGAAAAAGTAAATAAAAAATGATAAGAAGTTTTGCTTAAATATAGTAGTTATAGTGGGGTAATTTAGATATGAATCAGGGGTTTATGATAAAAAGAGCAAGTACAAGGGATATAATAAATATTTTAAGTATAATAACATTTTTATTTTTTACATCTTTTGTTATAAATGGAATTGTGGATAAATATTTTATAGAATATTTATGTAAAACTATAATCAGTATGTTTTATATAGTTCTAATGATTTATTCGTTAAGCAAAATTAAATATAAGTGTAATAGTATTTTATCAGAAGATTACGGAGATAAGTTTTATTTACAAATATCAGTTGGATGTGGATTTTTAGCAATTATTACAATGATTAAATCAGCAATTTTCTATTCAACATATAGTAATAATATAGCTTTAGATTTAATATCAAATAAAACTGTATTTATTAATAATATATATTATTTGCTACAAATAATTTTAATAGCTTATACACTAAATAATTTCAAAGAAAATATTAGGAGTTTTATAAAGATATTATCCTTAGGGCTATTAGTAAACTTTATTTCAATAAATATATTTAAAGTAAGTGTTGGGACAATAGCTTATTCCATTAGAACTATATTTTTTATATGTGGGTTTATATTTTTAGTTTTTCTTGTATATAGAGCTAAGGAAAATTTTGAAAAAGAGGCTTATAAAGGTATTTTAATTTATTTAATTTCAAAAGTAATATATTTATTGTTTATGTATTTCAAAAGATATGATTTAGGAGATTATAAATTCTATTTAATCTTATTAGTTTTTATTGTAGGTGAATACTCACTTTTAAAAGTATTGATAATCAATAATTTAATAAATACAGAAAATAATTTAAATAAAAAGTTAAGATATATATTATCCTGGTATGAAGGGATATTTGAGAATATGCCAGATGCAGTAACTATAAGAGAAAATGATAAAATAATATACATAAATGATAGTTATAAAAATTTCTTTAATATTAAAAATAAAAATGATCTTATGGGAAAGAGTATATATGATATTGTAGATAGCGCCTCTTATGAAAAAATTAAAGAAAAAGATAAAATACTATCTAAGGAAAATATTTTGAAACCAAGACATAATACATATACTATAAATGGAATAACGATAGAGTGTGAAGAGATTGGAGTTAAATTAAAAGATACATATAAGGATTTATATTTATTTATATTGAGAGATATAAAGTATAGAAAAGAATATGAGAATATGATAGTAAAATTAAAGCAAAAGGAAGAAGATGAAAAGTTGAAAAATCAATTTTTTACTAATATATCTCATGAATTTAAAACACCTGTAAACGTAATATATTCTGCTATGCAGATGCAAGAAAAGTGTATAGAAGAAGGTAATTTAACAGGTTGTGGAAAATATACATCATCAATAAGACAAAATTGTTTTAGACTTATAAGATTAATTAATAATATATTAGATATAAACAAGATAGAGAGTGGGTACTATTCTCCTGCTAAAAAGATAGTAAATATAGTGGAAAAAGTTGAGAATATTACAGAATCTATAATAGATTATGCTTCTTTTAAAGGGATAGAGGTTATTTTTGACACAACTGAAGAAGAAATTTTTTGTTACTGTGATGAAGATTCGTTAGAAAGAATAGTATTAAATTTAATATCTAATGCTATAAAATATAATGAATATGGGGGTTTTATTTTTATAAATATAGAAAAAGATAATGATAAAGTAAAGATATTTTTTAGGGATAATGGTTGTGGAATAGAAAATGAGAGAATAGAATCTATATTTAATAGATTTGAAAGAGGAGATACTACTTTGTATAGGAAAACAGAAGGAAGTGGAATTGGATTAAACCTTGTTAAATCTATGGTAGAAATTAATGGCGGAAATATAGTTATAGATAGTGAAATAGGAAAAGGCACAACAGTAAAAGTAGAATTTCCTGTAGTACAATATAATGTAGAAGATTATTATAGATTACAAGACGAATTTACCTTTGAAAACACACTTGTATCTAAAGTGGAAATAGAATTTTCAGATATATACTTTTAAAATAAGCTAATCTTTTATTAGATTAGCTTATTTTAAGTTATTTAGTTGTAAGGGGTAGGTGCCTAAATCTTTTTCTATAATTGTATCTAGTGATAATATTTTTATTGTATATGGATGAGGAAGATTTTTTAAAAAATCAAGCGCTTTAGAACTTAAAGGAGAAGTGGTAATTAATATACCATTATATAATGATTTTGATATTAAAATGCCTAAAAGGCTTTCTAGTTCGAATTCGCTAACCATATTTTCTTTAGGAGTCTTTTTACAATAAACATAATAGCTTGTATTATCTAAAGTACATATTATTGAAGAATTTGAGTTAGATACATCAGAAAATATTATATTACTATATCCTAAATAAACTAAATATTCACCACACCAGATTTGAAATTCTTTTGCAGTTAGTCTTATCAATGAATTAATTAATGAATTCCCATTTTTATATTCTTTTGATAAATTGTAAAGCTCTAATGCTTCAAAAATTATTTTGCCGATTAACGGACAAAAAAAGATAATTATAATAAAAAAATAAACATTATTAAAACTCATTACTTACCTCCAATTCAATATTACAATTTTTATATAATCTAATTGATTTAGTAAGCTCATAACCATCAACTAATTTAATTTCATAGTTAGATGATTCGTTTAATTCTCTGGCAAAATTACAGGCATCTTCAGAAAATGAACTATTATTAATTAAAATACCCTTTTTACATCCATTAGAAATCATTCTTCCTAAGAATGATTCTATGTCTTTCTTTGTAGTAAGTGTAAATAAAGTTTCATTAGTAGAATCAGTAGCTGTTTCATTTTGAATACATGTTATATAGATATTCTCTCCATTTAATATACCTTTAAGATTTGTTAACTCAGGAGAGTTATCTTTAAAAATAATAATATTTTCATAATTATGAGTAGAAAGATAAAATTTAATTGCCTTAAGAAATCTATCATAATTACTTTGTTGTAAATCTTTTATAGAAAGAATTCCTTTTTCAATTTTTTCATTTGATATTTGCTCTTTAAGAGAGATAATATTTTCTTCAATAAACTTAGAAAGAAGTTTTAATGAGAAATATATTAAAATTATAAAAGGAGTATATTTTAATAAACTCATATAGTAATTCACCTCTTTATAGAGTATTGACAAATATATCTATGTATATACAAAAAAAGCTAGTTTATAAGAGTGAATCTTATAAACTAGCTGAAAAAATAAATATCTAATTATTCTTCAATATTAGAATTTGATTTATCATCATTATTAAAAATATTTTTATCTAAATCACCTGTTATAGAGCTTGTTATAACTGCTGAAACCATAGTTCCATTAACGTTTATCATAGTACGTGCCATATCAAGAATTGGATCTATAGCTATGATACCTGCAGCTAATGGGAAAAATTCTCCAAGTCCAACACCGCTGATAACAACTGAAACAGCCATGATAGCAGTTCCAGGTAAGCCTGCTATTCCAAGTGAACTTATAACAATGACAATTATTAATGTTGCATAGAAAGATATATCTAAAGGTCTTCCTACCATATTTGCTAAAGTTACAGCCATAAGTGCAGGATAGATACCGGCACATCCATTCATACCCATATTAGAACCAAGTGAGCCAACAAAAGTAGAAGTACCTTCTTTTATGCCAGCATTTTCTGTTAGAACTTTAATAGTTACAGGTAAAGTTCCAAGGCTTGAACGAGATGTAAAAGCAAGTACAAGTGCTTCTAAAACATTTTTAACATATTTAAATGGATTTAATTTGAACAGTGAAACTATAAGCATTTGTAATATAAATGCAATAGCTGTAGAAATATATATTGCAATTATGAAACCAAATACTTCTTTTAATGAACTTATACCACGTGAAGCTATTACATTTGATAGTAATGCAACAACGGCATAAGGCATAAATTTAATAATTGTTATAGCAACACTTGTTATGATTGTATAAGAAGCTTCAATGAAATCTATAAAAACCTTAACTTTATCATATTTTTTTACTTTTAATCTTCTTATAGAAAGACCTATAAAAGTTGCAAATATAACTATAGCTATAACATTTCCTTTAGCCATTGAATCTACAATGTTTGAAGGTAATAAACCTCTTAATGTATCTGCTATAGGCTCGATTTCTTTAATTGTAGCAGAGCCAGCAATAACATTTGCACCGACACCTAGTTTCATTATATTTGCTACAATAACACCTATTATTGCAGATAGAGCTGTAATAGATAAAAGACTTATTATAGATACTCCTGTAAGTTTACCTATATTATCATCTTGAGTCATATTCATAATTACTCTGATGATAGATATTAATACTATTGGAACTACTAGCATTTTTAATAAATCAATAAATCCATTACCTATAAGTCCATACCATTTAGAAACTTCACTAATCCATGTTATTTCAGATGGATTTGCAGGGAATTTAGCTACAAGTTGGATTAATAGTCCTAATAATAAACCTATTATAGTGGATAGAATCATTCTAGTAGAAAATTTAAGCTTAGTTTTGCCTTTACCTAAAAAACTGATTCCAAAGAAAATTAATACTAAAATTCCTATAAATAATACAGTTTTAAAATCTGAAATCATTAAAAACTGTTGAAAAAAAGTTGAATTCATTTTTTTTCTCCTTTCGTAAATAACTCTTTAATTTAGTATTATATATTTCAATAAAAATTAATTCAACAAAATTTAACAAAAATAGATAAAAAAATCTTGAATACTTTCTAAAAATGCTTTAAAGTTATAAGTAAACGATTTAAAAAATGAGAATTTTTACATTTTATTATTCAAAATGTGGAAAAAAGGTATTTTAATAAATAAAATATAATATTATAATAATATATAAGTAGAAATTTTATAACTAAGAATTAAGGGGGAGTCTAATATGGAAAAAGTATTAAGATGTAGTATTCTAATAGTTGATGATTTTAATAATGTTTTAGTAGCTGAAAGAGGAAAAGGAAAAGGTGCAACTAAAACTTGGGGGTTATTTGGAAAAGAAATTAAAGGAAAAGAAGATGAAGAAAAATGTATTACAAAAGCTGTTGATAAAGATATAAAGTGTAATATATTTGATTTAAAACCTTTTAAAGAATATTTTGATGAAAAAGATAATGGGCTTAAAGTATTTATAGGTAGTATAAAAGAGTACATAACATGCCATAAAAGTATAAATCAAGTTAAATGGATTGGAAAGAATGATATAGATAAATATGAATTTAACCAAGAAGATATAAAGATTCTTAAGGATTTTTTTAATATATAAAAGATGAAGCAATTAAGCTTCATCTTTTTATGTTTAAAATTATTATTTGATTTCAGTCAAGTTATGCCAGTATCTAGTAGGCATATGCATTTTTTGAAGCTTTGAGTTTTCTCGTTCTTTTATATTTATAGAATTATAGAATGTTTTCCATAAGGATTCAAATTCATCATTAGAATAGTTTAATAAATTTTTTGTTTCATCCTTAGAAAGTTCAGTTATTATACTATTATTTTTATTATAGAAAAGAGCAATTTCTCTTTTCAAATCATGAATTATAAAGTTCTGATCGGAAAAACGTTCTATAAAGTGAGTAGATATTATAGGCAAAATATTATGGTCAGGCTCAATAGTACTATAGTATAATTGGGCTTTAATTTTTTTGAATCTAACAAACCCAGTAAACCTATGAGATTCTAAAGAAACTTTTCTATAATATTTATCAACTAGAGAGATTATCTCATTGTTCTTAGCTAAGTTTATATTATTTCCATAGTTATAACATAGTTTAATATATTTATATATTAATGTTTCTATATTATTAACATCACTTAAGTAGAGATAATAAATAGTTTTTAATGTAGTATAACTAAGTTTGTCACGTATGCTTGAATAAACTCTATTAAATTTATCTATTTCAGTTACAATCTCTATTGGAGATGAAATAAGATTAGGTAAATAATTTTTAGTTTTAGTTATTTTCACCTCTGTTTTAGATGAATAACAATAGAATATACATGTTAATAAACCTTCAAATGTACCGTCATATAAATACTCATTTATCATAATTATATTTCTCCTATAATTGAAGAATTTTTATCTTTCAATAAAGATAACTTGTTAAAAGAAGGTGATAAAGCAATGTTATTATCAAAAAAACTAAGTTGTTCATAATTGTTATCTATTATATTCAAATCAACTTTTGGAGATAAAACTTTCTTTATTTTATCACCATCTATATCTACAGAACCAAAATATTTTCCTTTACAGGTTATAAAATATTGAGCTCTTTTTAAAACTACTCCTAATTTTTTTAAATCTTCAAAATCTAAAGAAGATATTCTTCTAGAGCTAAGAATTTTTTTTGCACCTCGTATTCCTATACCAGGAATTCTTATAAGAGTTTCGTAAGGGGCTTTATTTATTTCTACAGGAAATAGGTGAATGTTATTAATTGCCCAATTTGTTTTAGGATCAAAATTTATATCGAAGTTAGGAGCTTTATTATCTAATAATTCATCAGCTTTAAAACCGTAAAGTCTAAGAAGCCAGTCGCCTTGATATAGACGATGTTCTCTTAATGTGGGCGGATTTTTTATACTAGGTAAATTTTTATCAGTATTAACAGGTACATATGCAGAGTAATAAACACGTTTTAATGAAAATTTATTATAAAGGTTTTCACTTAACTTCAATATATTATAATCACTTTCTTTAGTAGCACCAACAATTAGTTGAGTACTTTGTCCTCCAGGAACGAAAAGTGGAGCAGATTTGAACTTTTTTCTTTCATCATTGTATAGAATAATATTATTTTTTATGGATTTCATAGGAGTAAAAATACTTTCTTTGTTTTTTTCAGGGGCAAGAAGCTTTAGTGAATCGTTTGAAGGTAACTCCAAATTAACACTCATTCTATCTACTAATGTTCCAGCTTTTTTTATTAATGATTCATCTGCACCAGGAATTGCTTTTAAGTGGATGTAACCTCTGAAGTTATAACTATTTCTAAGTTTATCAACAACATTAGTTAACATTTCCATGGTATGATTGGCGTTTTTAAATATGGCAGAGCTTAAAAAAAGCCCTTCAATGTAATTTCTTCTATAGAAATTAATAGTTAAAGATACAATCTCGTCCACTGTAAAAGCTGCTCTTTCTATATCATTAGACTTTCTATTTAAGCAATAAGTACAATCGTAAATGCAGTAGTTAGTTAATAGGATTTTTAATAGAGAAATACATCTTCCGTCTGGAGTAAATGAGTGACAAATTCCAGAAGTACTCACTGAACCTAGTTGACCTTTTTTTGAGTTTCGATTTGAACCAGATGATGAACAAGATACATCATATTTAGCAGCATCACTTAATATTCTTAATTTTTCATTTATATCCATAAAATCACCTTCAAATATATTGATATATTTATATTATCAGAACGTATGTTTATCTGCAAGGGGTGGCATTGTGTAATAAAAGGAAAATATAAAAAATACAACCACAAATATTAAAATGTGGTTGTAATATTATTAATAAGTAGTTTTTCTAAAAAGCTTTGATATTTCAAAAAAGGTAAATGGTATTATGGATAGCAAGGATACAAAAAGCCAATCTTTTAATGTTAAAGAGAAAACACTAAATATTTTAGCAATTGGTGGGATAGAAACTATAGATATCTGAAGAATGATACCTATTAAAACAGCTCCTAGCAATTTTTTGTTTTTAAATAGACCAATTTTGAAAACAGATACTTTTTCACTTCTCATAGCTAAAGAGAGTATAAGTTGCGAACCGCTTAAGACCACAAATGACATAGTTTGAGCATGAACTAAAGAGTTAGGATATAGATATTCACCTACTTTAAAAGCAAATAAAGTTGTAAAGCCTATTATTACTCCTAGTAATATTAAAGTTGTTGCAGTACCGTTAGAAAATAGGTTATCTTTAGGGTTACGAGGCTTTTCTAACATAACATTAGGATCTTTAGGGTCTACTCCAAGTGCTAAAGCAGGTAAACTATCAGTTATAAGATTTATCCATAATATATGGATAGGTAATAGAGGAGAAGGCCAATTAAGAAGTATAGCAACGAATAAAGTTAGTACTTCTCCTAAATTACTACTAAGTAAAAATACTATAGATTTTTTTATATTGTTAAATATATTTCTACCTTCTTCTATTGCTTTTACAATAGTTGAAAAATTATCATCAGTAAGAATCATATCTGCAGCACCTTTTGCAACATCAGTTCCTGTAACTCCCATGGCTACACCTATATCAGCAAATTTTAGTGAAGGAGCATCATTTACGCCATCACCCGTCATAGAAACAATATTACCATGAGATTTTAAAGCTTTAACAATTTTTACTTTATGCTCAGGAGAAACTCTTGCAAAAATATTATAATTATTAACAATTTTATTAAATTCATCTTGTGAGTAAGAATCTATTTCACTTCCTGATAAAGCTTCAGAAATATCACTTGCTATGCCAAGCTCGCTACCTATGGCAAAAGCTGTATTTTTATGATCACCAGTTATCATAACAGTTCTAATTCCTGCCTTTTTGCTTATGGCTATTGAATTTTTAACTTCACTTCTTGGTGGATCAATCATGCCCATAAAACCTATAAAAACTAGGTCAGATTCTATTGGAATATTTTCATAAGGACCATCTATATCTTTATAAGCAAGGGCTAAAACTCTTAAGGCTGAATCAGACATTTTGTCTGAAACATTTAATATATAGTTTTTATCTTCATCACTTAGAGGTACTATCTCGTTATCTACTAATTTTTTTGTTGAGATTTTAAGGATATTATCTATAGCACCCTTAGTAAATACTCTATATTTATTTTGGTATAAGTGTACTGTGCTCATTAGTTTACGGTCAGAATCAAAAGGGATTTCATATACTCTTTTATGAGTAGTATTTAAAGTGTCTTTTAGAAGATTGAAAGTATTGCCTACATCTATTAAAGCTATTTCTGTAGGATCGCCACTTTTAGAATCATTTGTTGAAGTTGCATCATTACATAAGACCATTCCTTCAATTAAAAGTTTATTTTCAATTTGATTAATATCTAATTTATCAATATCGATTATAGAATTATTTACAAAAGCCTTTTTAACAGTCATTTTATTTAGAGTTAATGTGCCGGTTTTATCGGAACATATAATATTTACTGAACCAAGAGTTTCAACAGCGGGTAATTTTCTTATTATTGCATTTTCTTTACTCATTCTTTGTACACCAAGGGCAAGAACTATAGCAACAGTAGCAGGTAGACCTTCTGGTATAGCTGCAACAGCTAAACTTATAGATGTCATGAACATTTGAAGAAAATTTCGACCTTGTAACATTGATATTATAAACATTAATATAGAGATAGATATTGCCCCTATACCGAGAATTTTACCTAGATGAGCTAAGTTTTTTTGAAGAGGCGTAATATTTTCATTTTCGCTATCAAGCATTTTAGCAATTTTACCTATTTCAGTATTCATACCTGTAGATACTACAATACCAGTTCCTCTACCATAGGTAGCCAAGGTTGACATAAAAGCCATATTAACTTTATCTCCTATTGCAGTATCATCATGAGATAAAACTATAGTTGAATCTTTTTCAGCAGGCAATGATTCACCAGTAAAAGCAGATTCATCTATTTTCAGATTGATAGATTCTATTAATCGTAAATCAGCAGGAATGTATCTACCAGCGTCTATTATAACTAGGTCACCTACTACAACATCTTCAGAAGGAATCTCAAGTATTACCCCATCTCTTTTTACAATAGCTTTAGGTGTTGATAAAGATTTTAAAGCTTCTAAAGCTTTTTCAGCTTTATTTTCTTGAATAACTCCTATAGTGGCATTTAAAAGAATAACTATAACAATGATTATAGAATCACTTATTTCTCCTAGAAAAGCTGATATAAGAGCAGCTGCAATAAGTATATATATCATCACATCATTAATTTGTGAAAGAAATAGTTCTAGAAGCGTTTTTTTCTTTTTTGTAATTAGTTTGTTTTTACCATTTTTTAAAAGAAGTTCTTCTGCAGTTTTAGAAGAAAGGCCATTTGTTATATCTGCATTAAGCATAGATATAACTTTATCGATAGGCTCATTAGAATACATAGTTATCACCTCTAATAATTAATAAAAAGTTTTATATAAATATGTTATTAAGAGAAATTAATAATAATGACTTTAAAGGGAACTATTGATAGGAATGATTTTCGTATATTGTTATAAAAAGCAAAAATATGTATAATGTTTAATTAAGATATAAATTATCGGTAGAGGGGGAGTTTGATGATAAAAAAATTTATATCATATTACAAACCATATAAAAAACTATTTTATTTAGATTTAATTGTAGCAGCCATAGCATCAGGTGTTGATTTATTTTATCCTATGATGACTAGAAAACTAGTAAATGAAGCTGTTCCTAATAGAGATATTAGAACTATTGGAGTTTTTGCAATTACTCTTTTAATTATTTATTTAATAAAAGCAGCTTGTGGTTACTTTATGAATTACTATGGACATGTTGTTGGGGTTAGAATGCAAGCTGATATGAGAAAGGATATGTTTGATCATCTTCAGAAGTTACCTAATTCATATTTTGATAATAATAAAACTGGTGATTTAATGAGTAGAATGATAAATGATCTTATGGAAGTATCGGAGCTTGCGCATCATGGACCAGAAGATATATTTATATCTGTAGTAATGCTTATAGGATCATTTATAGTTTTAAGTACAATAAACTTTCCACTTACATTAATAATCTTTGCATTTGTTCCATTTATAGTTATGTTTACTTGGAAACAAAGAACAAGAATGAATAATGCTTTTATGGAAACACGAGTGGAAACATCAGAAGTTAATTCAAATTTGGAAAATTCAATTTCAGGAATAAGAATTTCGAAATCATATGTATCACATAATTATGAAAAGAAGAAATTTAACAAAGGAAATGAAAAATTTAAAGCTGCGAGAGAAAGAGCATATAAAGTAATGGCTGAATATTTTGCAGGAGTTAATTTTGGAATAGACTTTTTAGATTACGTTGTATTAATAGCAGGAGGAATATTTACATTTTATAATATTATAGATATAGGAGACTTTCTTGCTTATATGCTTTATATTAAGCTATTTACTCAGCCTATTAAAAAGCTAGTAAATTTTATGGAGCAATATCAAAGTGGTATGACTGGATTTAAGAGATTTATTAAAATAATAGAAGAAGATATAGAAAAAGAAAGTGATACTGCAATTGAAATTAAGGATATCAAAGGAGAAATAGAATTCAGTAATGTTAATTTTAGTTACGAAGATAATAAAATATTAGAAGATGTATCTTTAAAAATTGAAAAGGGAAAAATGTTAGCACTTGTTGGCCCATCAGGTGGAGGAAAATCTACTTTTTGTAATTTAATACCTAGGTTTTATGATGTAGATAGTGGAGATATAAAAATTGATGGTATAAGCATTTATGATATAACTTTATCATCTTTAAGAAATAATATAGGTGTAGTACAACAAGAAGTATTTTTATTTACTGGAACTATTAAAGAAAATATTAAATATGGAAAGCAAGATGCAACAGATGCTGAAATTATAGAGGCAGCTAAAAAGGCTAATATTCATGATTATATAATTGGCTTGAAGGATGGATATAATACGTTTATAGGTGAGAGAGGTGTTAAACTATCTGGAGGACAAAAGCAAAGAATATCTATTGCAAGAGTATTTCTTAAGAATCCACCAATCTTAATATTAGATGAAGCAACTTCTGCGTTAGATAATACTACTGAGTATTTAATACAAAAATCTTTAGAGGAACTTTGCAAGGGAAGAACAACAATAGTAGTAGCTCACAGATTATCTACAATTAAAAATGCTGATGAAATTATAGTATTAACAGAGAATGGCATAGAAGAAAAAGGTAGTCATGCAGAGTTAATAAGGAAAAGTGGAATTTATGCAGAGTTAAATAGATATGCTGTTGTTAGCTAATAGTTATCTGGTAGAAGTTAATATAAAATAGTTGATAGTGGGACAAAATAAGGATGTTAATATATTAAGTTCGTATTGACTAAAAATATCTAAAAGAGTAAAATGAACTTAAACAATATACCCCGTGGGGGTACACTAGGAGGAAATATTATGGTTAAACATGTACAAGAAAATGAATTCTCAGCAGAGGTTTTAAATTTTGATGGAGTTTCAGTAGTAGATTTCTGGGCTTCATGGTGTGGTCCTTGTAAGATGATTGCTCCAATATTTGAAGAGGTTGCTGGAGAAATAACTAATGCTAAATTTGTAAAGGTTAATGTAGATGAGAATCCAAATTTAGCGAATCAATTTAGAATAGCTAGTATTCCAACTATTTTAATTATGAAAAATGGTGCACCAGTAGATACTTTAGTTGGTTTTATGCCTAAACCACAATTAAAGGATGCTATTGCTAAGCACGTATAGGAAGCGTGATATAGGTGGAGAGATATGATATTGCTATAGTAGGAAGTGGCCCAGCTGGGTTATCCGCTGCATTAAATGCAAAAATTCGTAATAAGAAGTTTATTATCTTTGGAAATAAGAATTTAACTAATAAGTTAGTTAAAGCTCCTAAAGTAAATAATTACCTAGGGTTTTATGGCATGAATGGTGAAGAGATTAAAAATAAATTTCAAGAACATTTAGATGCTATGAATATAAATATAACATATGAGAGAGTAAATAATATTTATGCTATGGGTGATTATTTTGCTTTAATGGTAAATGAAAAAATGTATGAGGCGAAAACCTTGATTTTAGCTACAGGTATGGAATACACAAAAGCTATAAAGGGTGAACTTGAATTTTTAGGTAGAGGTGTAGGATATTGTGCTACTTGTGATGCACCTCTTTATAAAAATAAAGTTGTTACAATAATAGGATATAATAAAGAGGCTGAAGAAGAGGCTAGATATGTTAGTGAGCTTGCAAGTAAGCTTTATTATGTTCCTATGTATAAAGGTGAATATGAATTAAATGATAGTATTGAAGTTATTCATGATAAACCTGTTGAAATAAGTGGAGAGTTAAAAGTTAATAAACTTAAATTAGAAAATACTGAATTAGAAACTGATGCAGTATTTGTCTTAAAAGATACTATTTCACCTGGGCAACTAGTTCCAGGATTAGAAATTGAAGATGGACATATAAAAGTTGATAGAGAAATGAAAACTAATATAGAAGGTTGCTTTGCTGCCGGAGATTGTGTTGGAAAGCCATATCAATATATTAAGTCAGCTGGAGAAGGTAATATAGCAGCGTTGAGTGCAGTTAAGCATTTAGATAATTTAAAGGTTAAGTAAAAAAAGGAAACTACACAAAGTAGTTTCCTTTTTTTTACTTATATATTTTGATATAATTATTATGACTAAGTGTTTAAGGGGTATTATTTATGAGTACAGAATTATATAGTAATTTAGAAAATCATTGGAATAAAAATGGTCATAAACCTTATAAAAAGCAGAATATTAATATAGCAGGCAAAGATGAATGTGATAGGATCTACAGCAATGATTATTATACTGAAAATATACAGTCTGAAATTGCAGATGCATTATTGGAATTAATTATTGATTATAGAGATGATATAGAGCCAATATTAAACTATATAACAAGATATAAGTTACTTGACTTCTATGATAAGTTTTTATCAAAGTTAGATATATTAATTAAAGAGGGAATTGTTGTAAAAGATGAATTGCATAATTTGGCTATTTCTTTTGTAAAAAGATATGATGACTTTGAGGTAATAAAGTTAGGGTTATTGATGTTAAGATTTAGCTCTAATGAAGAAGGGTTAAATATATTAAAGATTTTTTCTAATCATAATGATTTTATTTTTTATTCTATAGAAGGAATAAAGGGATATGAAAAATGTAATTCTATAATTTTTGAGATTGCAAAAAGATCTACTGGGTATGGACGAGTTATATCATTGTCTAAAATTGAGCCAATAACTTTAGAAATAAAAAAATGGATAGTAGGAGACGCTGTAAACAATATATTTTTACAAGAGTTTTTAGTTGCTATTTCATTTAATAAGATTGATTATGTTCAATACTTTAGTGAAGAAGAAAAAACAAATAAAATGTTTAAAATTTTAACTAGAAATTTATCTTTACTTTATGAACTTAGAGAAAGTTTTGTAAATAGTATCTCTTTTGAACTAATTGATATTTATTGTGGTTGGTTTAAAAAATATAAATGTTCATTTGATAGTTTGTATGTTATGTGTGCATTATTTTCACTATTCTATAAGGTTGATGGTGAGAGTAGCGTAATTGATAAATTAGAATTATCAAAAGAAGAAGAGGAGTTTATAGATTATGAAATAGAAAATTTTATAAAGAGTGATTATACTGATATTTTAAAAAAATGTATTAAATTAAAGAGTGCTGAAATAAGTAAAATTATTGATGTAGCCATGGCTTTGGATGTTTATTTAAGTTTTGATGAATTAATAAGTACGCTTGAAGATAATCCTCTTGATATTTCAATATATAATTATGTTATGAACTGTGGAAGTGATAAAGATAGAAGTGATTTAATTGAGTTTGCTTTAGATAAAATAAATTTTGATAAAATAATTAACACAAATGAACTCATAAACGATGAAGATTTTGATGAAGAGTATATAGAAGATTATTGTTTTTTATTGATAATAGTTTGTATGGATAGAAATTATAAGGACTTTTTAAAGTTAAATTTATTAGCTCTTAAATCAAGATATATAAAAACAAAAATAGAAGCCTTAAATAATTTAAAAAGTATTAAAGATAGATTAGATGACGAAGCTATTAAAGAGATTAAGTTAACGTATGAAAAAGAAATTGATAGTTATCAGAAGAAAAACTTGAGATCACTATTATTGTTGTTAGACGAAGAAACTATAAATAATGAGAAAGAGAATTTAGATAAGTATAGAGTGAAAATTCATGTAAAAGATATATACTTAACTAATATATGGGTTGAAAAAACAGAAAATATAGAAATTATAAAGTTAAGAAGAGAATTGTATGAAGAGGACATCGTGTATTTAAAAGTTGATAAAAATAATGATACAGGTGACAAAATATCAATTTTTAATAATGATGGTTATTTTATTGGTTATATAAAAAGTAAAGAAAATATTGTTTTGAAAAATCTTATGGATTGGGGTAAAATAATATACGGCAAAATTGCAAATATAAGTGAAGATTATAAAGAAATAGAATTGGCGCTTTATTTAAGTTATGAAGATGTTATAAAAGAAGTTTCTAACGCTTTTAATATGGTTATTAGAAATCCTAATGGATACTTGAATTAATAATTTGAATAATAAGTATAATCAGCACAAAAGATGAAGGATAGGTGAAATATGGTGATAGTAGTAGGTGGAATGATAGGGCTTGGGAAAAGTTCTGTAGCAGAAATATTAGGGGAACATTTTAAATCAGAGGTATTTTATGAAAGTGTAGATGATAATCCGATTTTACCACTATTTTATAGTGAAACAGAGGAAGAAATAGCAAAAAAAAGATATCCATTTTTATTACAATTATATTTTTTAAATACAAGATTTAAGAGTATAAAGGATGCACTTCATTATGATAATAATGTTCTTGATAGATCAATTTATGAAGATTGGTATTTTGCAAAGAAAAATATGGAGTTAGGAAGAATATCAGAATTAGAAATGAATATATACGAAGGTTTATTAAATAACATGATGAGTGAGTTAGAAGAACTTCCTAAGAAGGCTCCAGATATTATGGTATATTTAAAAGGTTCATTTGAAACTGTAATGAAAAGAATAAATTTAAGAGGAAGAGATTTTGAAATTGATGATAGCTTAAGAGATTATTATCATTTTTTATGGGAGGATTATGATAATTGGATAAATAATTATTATAATGCGTCAGAAGTTGTGGTAATTGATATGGACAATTTAGACGTGGTTAATAATGAAGATGATAAAGAAATACTTATAAAATTAGTAGAAGAAAAGTTAAGAGAAGTAAGAGGATAATAAAAGGTATAAGAGTATTAGAGAGTGAGATGTGAGGGGATGACGAAGAAAGCAAAAATAATATTACTTTCAATTAGTTTAGGAGTAATAATGTTAATTTCAGTAGTGCTATTTAAATTAGCTTCTGGAGGATTTCAATTTTTGACTTATGCTACTGAGAATTACTTAGAGGTGCAACTGGAGGATTTTTTAAGTAGAGATAGTGGACAAGGTTACAATGAGAATATAACTATTATTGGGGAAAGAGATTATAATAATAGAACATTGATATTTTATGAAGCAGATTGTCAAGAAAATATAATTGTGAGTTATGAAAATAAAGGGAAATTTGGCAAGCATAATGTTTATAATCTCGAGAGAATTGTTAAAAGTGATAATTCTATTGCTATGATAGATATTTATGAGAATAATAGAAAAAAGTATATAATACTATCTAGTTTAAATAGAGATGATTTTGATAGTATAAATATAGTGAATAAGTCAACGAATAAAATATTGGAAGAAATAGATTTAAAAAATATTTCAGAAGAAGATTTTAATATTAATGAATTAAATGAGAAAAGTGTTGTTATAGAGTATATACCAAAGTCTAATATTGAAATTAAATTAGAATTAAACAAAAAGAGTGGAAATTAAATTCCACTCTTTTTCTTCTTATTATTTAAATGAAGCAAATGATGCATCAGATGGCATTCTCCAATCACCTCTAGGGCTTAAAGAAATAGTTCCAACTTTTGGACCATCAGGTAATGCGCTTCGTTTAAATTGTTGAGTGAAAAATCTATATATGAATTTATCTAACCATTTTTCAATCTCTTCTTTAGAATAGTCATTTTTAAAGGCATTTTCTGCTAAGAATAATATTCTCTCTTTTGAAGAACCATGTTTTATAAAGTGATATAGGAAAAAGTCATGAAGCTCGTAAGGACCTACTATATCTTCTGTTTTTTGAGAGATATTTCCCTCGCTATCTTTAGGTAGCAATTCAGGACTTACTGGAGTATCTAAAATATCTAATAATGTTTCAGAAACATCTTTGTTAGATTCATTTTCAGCTACATACTTAACTAAATACCTTACAAGAGTTTTAGGAATTGAAGGATTTACGGAGTACATGCTCATATGATCTCCATTATAAGTACACCAACCTAATGCTAATTCAGAAAGGTCTCCAGTACCTATAAGTAATCCACCTTCTTTATTTGCTAAATCCATAAGTATTTGAGTTCTTTCCCTAGCTTGAACATTCTCATATGTTACATCGTGTATATCTTTATCGTGGCCTATATCTTTAAAGTGTTGAAGAGAGGCTTCAACTATGTTTATTTCTCTAAGGTCACAGTTAAGTTCCTTACATAGAGTTAAAGCATTATTATAAGTTCTATCTGTAGTTCCAAAGCCTGGCATTGTAATAGTAATAATATTTTTATTATCAATGCCAAGAAGTTTAAATGTCTTAGCAATTACTAGTAATGCTAAAGTAGAATCAAGTCCTCCGGAAATTCCTATAACAGCTTTTTTTAAGCCAACATGCTCTAGTCTTTTTGCAAGAGCTGATGATTGTATATTAAAGATTTCTTTGCATCTTTCATCGCGCTCATGAATATTTGATGGAACGAAAGGATGCTTATCTATATATCTAGTAAATTCATTTATTTTAACATCTTTAAAAGCGAAATTAATATATTTAAATTGATGTAGTAAAAAAGATGAAGAATCTCTAAAACTTAAATTCTTTAATCTTTCAGAGTTTAATTTAAATACATCTACACAAGAGGAAATAACTTCATTTTCTCTTTGGAATCTTGAGTTTTCTTCCAAGATAGATCCATTTTCAGCTATAATAAGGTGACCACTAAATAATAAATCTGTTGTAGATTCATATACACCGGCTGAAGAATAGATATAAGAAGACATACATCTAGCACTTTGGTTAGAAATTAAAGATTTTCTGTAATCTTTCTTGCTAACTAGTTCGTTAGAGGCTGAAAGATTACCTATAATATTGGCACCAGCTAAAGAAAGATAAGAGCTAGGGGGAATAGTTACCCATAAATCTTCACAAATCTCAACTCCAAATTTATAATCTCCAGCATTAAATATTAAGTTTGTACCGAAAGGAATATCTTTTTGGAATGAAAGGTTAACTTTTTGGTCTATTATGTTGACACCTTGAGTAAACCATCTTTTTTCATAGAATTCACTATAGTTGGGAATATATGACTTAGGAACGATACCTAAGATATTTCCTTCAAAAATTAGATAGGCACAATTGTATAATACGTTATTATGTAAAAGTGGTGCACCTACTGCTATTAACATATCTTTATCTATGCTACTTTTCACAATAGACTCTAAACCTTTTATAGATGCATTTATAAGTGAAGAATTTAAAAATAAATCTCCACAAGTATAAGAAGTAACGCATAATTCAGGAAATACTAAGAATTTTATATTCTTATTTTTTGCATCTTCAATACAATGACATATATTTTCTATATTATAAACTATATCTGCAACTCTAGTTTTAGGGCACGCTGCTCCGACTTTTATAAAATCCATTTTATCATCTCCGTAAATAAATATTATTTAGTATTAGATTAAAAAGTTAATATAATACATATAAGACAATAATAAAAGGAAAATGCTATAAAATCAACGAAAAGAAAAGGAAAATTAAAACTACGATATTAAATGGTTTAAAATAACTTATAAAATAATAAAAAATAACTTGCAATAAAATAAAAAATAGCATATACTGTAAGCATGAAGAATAAAATATATAAATATCAATTTATTGGAAAGTGTTATATAATAAACTTATCCACAAAGTTGTATCTATATATTTCATGGTAAAATACTTTTATTATTAATGAAAGGGGGAGAACTATGTTAGATGTTATTATTTGGTTAGTAGTAGCAGTTGTCGCAATAATAGTTGATATAGTTACAAGTAGTTTTATATTTATGTGGTTTTCAATAGGAGCATTAGTAGCAATAATTTTATCATTCTTTGGCATAAGTATGGCTTTGCAGTTTATAGTATTCTTGATAACGGGAATAGTTTTAATTGCTGTGGGGTATCCTTGGGCTAAGAAGAAATTTAAGGTAGAAAAAAATCATACACTTACTATGGAACAAGCATATATAGGAAGAGTTATGAAAGCAAATGAAGATATAGTTGAAAAATCTAAGATTAAAGTAGATGGAATATATTGGACAGCATATAACAAAGGAAAGAAGATAAGTAAGGACGATCAATTCGTTATAGTAGGAATAGAAGGTAATAAATTAATAGTTGAGTTAAAGGAGAATTAGTATGATTAAATTAATTGTTATTGGAGTTTTATTACTAATAGTATTATTAGTATTACTATCATCTATTAAGGTAGTAAACACAGGTTATTTATACGTAGTAGAAAGATTGGGGCAATTTCATAGAATTTTAGAACCAGGTTGGCACTTTATGATTCCTGGAGTAGATTTTGTAAGAAAAAAGGTATCAACTAAACAACAAATTTTAGATGTACCACCTCAATCAGTTATCACAAAGGATAATGTTAAAATTTCTGTAGATAATGTTATTTTCTATAAGATGTTAAATGCAAGGGATGCTGTATATAATATAGAAGATTTTAAATCAGGTATAGTTTACTCAGCAACAACTAATATGAGAAATATCATTGGTAACATGACTTTAGATGAAGTATTATCAGGAAGAGATAAGATAAATTCAGATCTTTTAAGTATAATTGATGAAGTTACAGATGCGTATGGTATTAAAATTCTATCAGTTGAAATTAAAAATATAATTCCACCAGCTGAAATACAACAAGCGATGGAAAAACAAATGAAGGCTGAAAGAGATAAGAGAGCAGCTATTCTTGAAGCCGAAGGGCAAAGACAATCTCAAATTGAAAGAGCTGAAGGGGAAAAGCAAGCTAAGATTTTATCAGCAGAAGCTGAAAAACAAGCTAATATAAGAAGAGCAGAAGGTTTAAGAGAGTCTCAATTATTAGAAGCTGAAGGTAAAGCTAAGGCTATAGAACAAATAGCTATTGCTGAGGCAGAAGCTATCAGAAAAGTTAACCAAGCAATTATTGAATCAGGTACAAATGAAACAGTTATAGCATTAAAACAAGTAGAAGCTCTTAAAGAAATGGCAAATAATCCAGCTAACAAGTTAATTTTACCTAATGAGACATTATCATCTTTAGGAAGCATTGCTGCTATAGGAGAAATGTTAAAAGGTAATAAAGAATAAAAGTAAAGAAATAAGGAAATATTATAAATAACCCAACAGGGTTACGTAGGAAGAGTTGTCGTATGAATTTTCATATGGCAATTCTTTTTTTTGTATAATTTTGATTATTAATTGACATAAGAAGGAGAACTACTATGATATAATAGAGTTAATGAAAGAAAATAGTGGAGGTTAATATGTTTTTTATTGGAATATTTGGAGTTGATAATAAAGAAAGAGTAATAAATGAAAGTCAGAATATATACTGTAAAGGATGTAATAAGTACGAATTAGGGAAAGTTATTAAAAAGTATAGCTTTTTTCATTTCTTCTTCATTCCACTATTTAAGTGGAATGAACAATATTATGTTATTTATAATGAGTGTAATCATATTTATGGTATATCAAAAGAAAAAGGTAAACGTATAGAAGGTGGTGAGAAAATAGAGATAAATTATTGGGATTTAAAAGACTTAGATGGATATAGTTATAATGGTGGTAATATATGTATTAATTGTGGAAGAAAAATAGAAGAAGGTTTTGTATTTTGTCCATATTGTGGTGAAAAATTAAAATAGAATTTTGAAGTGATTGTCAAGTTTAATTACATAATAAGTAAAAAATTTTGACTATATCAAAAAAACATATATAATTGTATATGTGATTTTTCAGAATATGATATGAGGTGACTTAATATAATATGGCAGATAATAATAAAATACAAGAAGAAATAATAAAGGCAGATATTAAAGCGGTAGAGAGACTGTGGAAAAATAGCATTCAAGATAACTTATTGGAGTCTTTATTAGAAAAAATGACAAAGGAAGAATTAGTTAAAGTTGCTAAAAAGTATTCCATTAAAGGACTAACATCTTTAAAGAAAGCAGATGTTGTTGAAAGAATAAAAAATGGTATTTTAGAAAAATATGAACAAGCTTTAGATGTTATCGATGAAGATACTTTAAAATTTATTGAAGAGTTAATAGAGAATAATGGACAAAAATTATATAGCTGTAATGATATAATATATTCAAATTATTTAAGAAATAGAGGATTAGTATTTACAGGAACTGTAGATGACGAACTTTTTGTAATATTACCAAAAGAACTTATAGAATTATTTAAAGAAAAAATAAATAAAGAGTTATATCAAAAAGCTAGACTAAATAGAGAGATAATAAGAGCTATAGCAGGGATGATATATTATTATGGAGTTATGGATATAACTTCTATTAAGGAAAATTTAGAAAGAGTATTCGTATGTGAATTTGATTTAGGTTTTATAAAGACTATAGCGCTAACTGGGGAAGAATTAGGATATGATTATGTGGTTGATGAGGAAGTCTTATACCATATAGATGTTGAAGATGTTGAAAAATTAATAAAAGATCAAAGTTTATGTCAGAATGATTATTATAAATTTGATAAGAAAAGTTTAATTAAGGCTGGTGAACCAGATTTTATTGAAGAAAATAAACAGGCTGAAAAACTAAAAAAAGTTTTTAGAGAATTATTTGTTATAGATAATAATATTTTAAGAGAAGAAATGGATTCATTCATAATAGCTATCAAGAATGAAATGTCAAAAGATGAAGCTATAGAAGCTTTCTTAGAAGCTTACGAAATTGAATCTGATGAAGAAAAAGATATTTTTAAACATGAATTAGATGTTTTTGCTAGAAGTATTAGAAGATGGACTCTAAAAGGAAATAATGAAAACGAGATAAAGAAGAATGAGCAAAGAGTAGTTAATGAAGTTAAAATTGGAAGAAATGATCCTTGTATTTGTGGAAGTGGTAAGAAGTACAAAAAGTGTTGTGGAAAATAATGAGGTTATAAATTATGTTCAATATGGCCATTATAGTAATTGGAATAATTGAGTTTTGTATAGGTGTAACCATAAGTGTTTTTTCAAAATCTAAAAAGATAAATGGATTTATCAAATTTCTTTATGATTTTGAAGATGAAGAAGGAAAGATTCAATCAATATTAAATAAATGGATAGGTGAGAATTATGGTATTGTGGGAAGTATGTATGTATTTCTTGCAAGTATAGCTATAGCATTTAATGTAGATTGGTTTATGTTAATCTTAGAAATATCAATAGTAGAATTTTTAAGTTATAAAAGGATAAATAAAGGAATTAAAGATATAATAAAGAATTCACAATAGGTATTATACTTATTGTGAATTTTGCTATAGGAAGTGGTTAGCGTTGGATAAGTCGTATTTGTTTAATAATTATATAAGTATAGCTAGAGGTTTTTTAGCTGAAAAGAATAATATGAAAGCATTGAAATTTCTTAAGAAGGCTTATGAATGTGAAGAAGGAAAAGAAGATGTAGAATTAATTTTAGATATAGCACTTTTATATGATAAGCTTGGTAATCCTGTACTATCTAAGAAAATGTACAAAGAGGTTTTGAATATAGATGAAAATGAAGCTAGAGCATACTATGGAATTGGAGTACTTTATGATGAAAGTGAAAATTTTATAGAAGCTATAAAATATTATAAAAAGACAATTTCTATTGATGAGAATTATGATAAAGCATATTTCTTTTTGGCTAATTGTTATGATGAGATTGGAGAAAAAGAGAAAGCGATAGATTGCTATAAAAAAGTAATAAATTTAAATCCAGAAGATTTATGGGCAAATGCGAATTTAGCCTGTATATATGATGAAATCGGAGAAAACAAATTAGCACTAAAATATATGATGAATGCGTTGGAGATAGCACCAAATCATTTTAGAATACTATTTAATATGGGAGTGTTCATGGCCAAGTGTGGAGATGAAGAGAAAGCTAAAGAGTTTTATAAAAAATCTATTTTAGAAAACAGTAAATTTCCATATAGCTATTTAAATTATGCAGTATTATATAGAGAGAAGAATAAATTTAAAGAGGCTATTGATATTATAAGTGAAGGAATAAAAGAAAATCCGAAACAAGGTTTTTTATATTATAATAGAGCATGCTTTTATGTTAATTTAAAAGAATATGATAAAGCTTTTGAAGATTTACATATGTCTATAAAGCTTGATGAAATTTTCGAAGAATACATGAGAAATGATGAAGAATTAAATCCAATAAGAACGCTAAATGAGTATATACAGTTATATGGAGATTAAGGTAATACTTATATAGTGTATATATAAAATAAATATTATAAAAGAATTGTAGAAAAAAATCAAAATTTGATTGAAAGTTTAACTAATATTTATTATTATTAGAATAGGATTAGTAATTAAGTAGGAGTGAAATTGATGACTAATAGAAGTGAATCAGAAAGCGTACTGAATAAATTATTAGTTCAGTTGTTTAGAGATATTTTAGATATTGAAGAAAAGTGGTTACAAAATAGTGAATTTTCGGATCTTTCGGTGACAGAAATTCATGTCATTGAAGCAATATCTTTAGATAAAGAAAGAACTATGAGTGAAGTAGCTTATGATTTAAGCATTACCGTTGGGACTTTAACTACAGCTATAAATAAACTTGTAAAAAAAGGATATGTAGATAGAAGAAGAATTGAAGAAGATAGAAGAGTTGTATTAGTTATGTTGACTGATAAAGGGAAAGAAGTATTTAAGTATCATGAAGAATTTCATAATGACATGGTAAAATGCACTATTGATAGTTTCTCTAAAGAAGAGGAGATAGTTTTAGTATCGGCATTAAAGAGAGTATCTGAATTCTTTGAAGAAAAATACCATCTTATAAAATAATAAGTGTTTAAATAGACATCTGATTTGATGTCTATTTTTTTATAATTAAGATAACTTAATATGAAAAATGAATAAATATATGCTTAATGTTGAATCATATTTATATAATATTAAAATTGTAAATTATTACGAGGTGAAGAAATGTGGCAAGATGTACTTATGATAATAGCGATAGGGTTATCTGTATATAGTATATATGATTTTGGTTCTATGATAATTAAAAAGATTATAAATAATACAAAAATATCTAAAAAGATATATAGTTTTAAAGGTAAAATTAGATATTATCCTTTACTTGGATTAATTATATTTATGAGTAATTTAATTGGATTAACCAAAAAAAGTGATGAGGAAATAATTATTAGTAAATATATGTTAAGTGTAATGGTACAGAAACTTTATAGTAAATCTGGAACTTTAAATAAGCTGACTATAGGTATTTTGAGTCTTTTTTTAATAATAAATTTTATTTTAAGTATACTTGTAAAACCTATTATGTATGAAGAAGGAATTGTATGTTATGATGGAAATTTTTTATCATGGGATAAGATAAAATCAATAACTACCGTACAAAATCAGATAGGTAGTAGAAAGTTTATAGTTATTAATACGGCTAACAAAGAAATATACCTTAGAGTAGCTAATAGTGAGAGTAATAAAGTAAAAGAAATAATATTTAATAAAACTGGTATAGTAAATAAGGAAATAGTAACAGAATTTAATTAGGATTGATAATACATACACAAAAGCAATTGTTATCTATATAACAATTGCTTTTGTGCTTTAAAAGTAAAAAAAGGATAAAAAGGAAATAATGAATAAAAATATCTGTAAATATAAAGGTTTTACAAGGGGGAGAAGTATTTAAAAATAAAACTCAAAAATTACCATAAAAAAAGATTGACAAAAAATAAACAATAGAATAAAATAAAGACATAGGAGATGTTAAAAAAATAACAAACACAGTATAAGTTAAATAACTAAAATAAGTAAATAAGTAAAATTCATATATATTTAGGAGGAAATAGAATGATAGTAACAAATGCTCAAGAGTTAACAAAAAGAATTGAAGAATTAAGAAAGGCTCAAAGAGAATTTTCAAAATTTAATCAAGAACAAGTTGATGAAATTTTTAGACAAGCAGCTTTAGCAGCTAACCATAATAGAATTAAATTAGCGAAGATGGCTGTTGAAGAAACAGGAATGGGAATAGTTGAAGACAAAGTAATTAAAAATAACTTTGCAGCTGAATATATATATAATCAATATAAAAACTTAAAAACTTGTGGGGTTTTAGAAGAAGATAAAACAAATGGTATTACTAAAATCGCTGAGCCAATCGGAGTTATTGCAGCAATAGTTCCAACAACAAACCCAACATCAACAGCGATATTTAAGTGTTTAATAGCCTTAAAAACTAGAAATGCAATAATAATATCACCACATCCAAGAGCTAAAAAAGCGACAATTGAAGCAGCTAGAATAGTATTAGATGCAGCGGTAAAAGCTGGAGCTCCAGAAGGAATAATTGGATGGATAGATGAACCATCAGTTGAATTATCACAAAATGTTATGAGAGAGTCAGATATAATTCTTGCAACAGGTGGGCCAGCAATGGTTAAAGCTGCTTACTCATCAGGAAGACCAGCTTTAGGTGTTGGAGCAGGTAATACACCAGCAATTATAGATGAAAGTGCACATATTAAAATGGCTGTAAATTCAATTTTATTATCAAAAACATTTGATAACGGAGTTATTTGTGCATCAGAACAATCAATAATAGTTTTAGAACAAGTTTATAATGAAGTGAGAACTGAATTAGCTGAAAGAGGAGCGTATATCCTTAAAGGTGAAGAAATAGATAAAGTAAGAAAAGTTATTTTAAATGAAAGAGGCGGCTTAAATGCTGATATAGTTGGACAAACTGCTCATAAGATAGCAACAATGGCTGGTGTTGATGTTCCAGAAACAACTAAAGTATTAGTTGGAGAAGTTACATCTGTTGAATTAGAAGAACCATTCTCTCATGAAAAATTATCTCCAGTTTTAGCTATGTACAAGGCTACTACATTTGAAGAAGCTTTAGATAAAGCTGATAGATTAATTGAATTAGGTGGTATGGGACATACTTCAATCCTTTATACAGATCAAATAATAAATAGAGATAGAGTATTAGTATTTGGCGAAAGAATGAAAACTGCTAGAACTTTAATAAATATGCCAGCAGCTCAAGGGGCAATCGGAGATTTATATAACTTCAAATTAGCACCATCATTAACATTAGGATGCGGTTCTTGGGGTGGAAACTCAGTTTCAGAAAATGTTGGTCCTAAGCATTTAATAAACGTTAAGAGTATAGCTGAAAGGAGAGAAAATATGCTTTGGTTTAGAGTTCCAGAAAAAACTTACTTCAAATATGGATGTTTACCAGTTGCTTTACAAGAATTAGGAGAGATGGGTAAAAAGAAAGCTTTCATAGTAACAGATAGAGTGTTATTTGAATTAGGATATACAAATAAAGTTACTGAAATATTAGAAGCGAATGGAATTCAATATAAAATATTCTCAGATGTTGAACCAGACCCAACTTTAAGATGTGCTAGAGCTGGAGCTGCAGAAATGACAAGCTTCCAACCAGATGTTGTTATTTCATTAGGTGGTGGATCAGCTATGGATGCTGCAAAGATTATGTGGGTTATGTATGAACATCCAGAAGTTAACTTCCATGATTTGGCTATGACATTTATGGATATCAGAAAGAGAATATACAAATTCCCAACAATGGGACAAAAAGCAATGATGGTTGCTATAGCAACTTCAGCTGGTACTGGATCAGAAGTAACACCGTTCGCAGTAATAACTGATGAAGAAACTGGAGTTAAATATCCATTAGCTGACTATGAATTAACACCTGATATGGCTATAGTTGATGCTGAATTAATGATGACATCACCAAAAGGGTTAACAGCTTGTGCTGGTATAGATGTATTAGTTCATTCAATTGAAGCTTACGTTTCAATTATGGCTTCAGAATATACTAATGGATTAGCGTTAGAAGCAATAAGATTAGTATTTAAATATTTACCAGATGCTTATAACGAGGGAACTACTAATGTTAAAGCTAGAGAAAAGATGGCTCATGCTTCATGTATGGCAGGTATGGCATTTAGTAATGCATTCTTAGGAATTAATCACTCAATGGCTCATAAGCTAGGTGCATTCCATCACTTACCACACGGTATGGCTAATGCTTTAGTTATGAAAGAAGTTATCAAATTTAATGCTACTGATGCACCAACTAAGCAAGCAGCATTTGCTCAATATAAGTATCCAAATGCAGCATGGAGATACGCAAGAATTGCTGATCACTTAGGATTAGGCGGAAATACTGAAGCTGAAAAAGTTGAATTATTATTAAAGGCAATAGACGAATTACAAGCAAAGGTTAATATGCCAAAGACAATTCAAGAAGCTGGAGTAAGTGAAGTTAAATTTATGGAAACATTAGATGAAATGGTAGAGCAAGCATTTGATGATCAATGTACAGGTGCAAATCCAAGATATCCATTAATGAGTGAGTTAAAAGAAATGTATATTACTTCATATTATGGAGAAAAGGCTAATGTTATGGCAGAAGCAGCAGTAGAAAATACAAAGAAAAAAGAAAAGAAACAAAAATAGTACTTTATAAATAATGATGTAAAAAATTTATTACTTTCAATAGGGATCTTAGTAGAAATGCTAAGGTCCTATTTTTATTGTAAAAGAATAGAGGTTACATATAGTAATTAAAGAAAGTTATGAAAATAAAGAGAGATTATTCAATGTTAAACAGGAATCTACTATTAAGATAATAGCAGCTTTATGGTATAAATGTAATTGGCTATGTTAAGTGAAGTAAAAGTACTTTACTAATAAAATATTGGACAAGTATTATGTTGTTCGAAAAAATATAAAGGGGTGGTACAATGAAAAATAAACTTATAGCCGCGATTATATCGATTTGTATAATAGGGGGATTGGGTGCTGCTATTGTATTAGGTTCAAAGGTTGATGATTCAAGCAATTTAGCTGATAAAAAAGTTATTCAAGAGAAAAGTATAGAAGAAAATAATTCGATAGAAAAAGATGATGATAAATCTCAAGAAAATGTAGAGGTTGAAAGTGTAGAAATTACCAATGATAGTGATGTCCAAACTGCAATGATAGAAAATTCGCAGCCAATCCAAAATTATGTAGAAAAAGAAATGGAAGCATCTAATGATGCTATAGAGAATTATACTGAGGAATCCACACAAGTAGTAGAATCAGAGCAGAATACTATTGAATTCTCTGAACCAAACATTGAAACACAAACTCCAAGCTACTCTTCTGATTTTATGGCTGAAGTAGAAAGTATGATTTTTAATAAAGTGAATGAAGAAAGAAGTAAAAATGGACTTGCTCCACTAGCTTATAATAGTACGATGGAGCGTTATGCAAGAATAAAATCTCAAGATATGGGAGATAGGGGATACTTTGACCATAATAATCCAGAAGGTGAACTTATAACAGCTCAAATGCAAAGGGATGGTGTAAGTTATAGTTCGTGGGGAGAAAATATAGCTTATATAGGTGGCGTTTCTGATGCAGCTACATTAGCTAATCAATTTATGACTAACTGGATGAATTCATCAGGTCATAGAGCTAACATATTATCAACTAATTTTACTTCTATTGGAGTAGGGGTATATAAGATTGGTAATACAGTTTATGCAACACAAGAGTTTTATAGATAGATAAATATTAACTTTAATTATTTAAGGAGCTATACATTTTGTAATAGCTCCTATTTTTTATTATAGATTTTAATATATAATATAAATTATGTTATACTTTTGTGATGATAGGAGTTTAAAATTTTTAATTTAAATAAATTTGAGGTGTTAGAATGAAACCGTTAGCGGATTTAGTTAGGCCAAAAAAGTTAAGTGAGGTTTATGGACAACAACATATATTGGGTGGAAACAAGATTTTAGATAGAATAGTAAAAAGTGGACGTATTTCTAATATGATTTTCTATGGGCCACCAGGTGTTGGGAAAACTACAGTAGCCAATATTATAGCAGAGAAAGCTGGTAAAAGGTTTTATAAATTAAATGCTACAAATGCATCCTTGAAGGATATTCAAGATATAACAAAAGAATTGGATACATTCATGGGGATAAATGGAGTGCTTTTATATTTAGATGAGATACAAAACTTTAATAAGAAGCAACAACAATCCTTATTAGAGTATATAGAGGATGGAAGAATTACCCTTATTGCATCAACAACAGAAAATCCGTATTTTTACATATTTAAAGCGTTGTTGTCTAGATCGACTATCTTTGAATTTAAACCTTTAAGTGAAGAGGATATCAAAAAAGCTATAAATAGAGCTATAGATATTAAAATTAAAGATTATAGCGAAATAAAGTTGGAAGTTACAGATGAGGCGAAGATGTACCTTGCATCATATTGTAATGGTGATGTTAGAAAAGCTTTAAATGGGTTAGAAGTAGCTCTCAATTCTACTAAACCTAATGAAGATAAGGTTATATTAATAGATATTGATGTAGTTAAAGATTCTACACAAAATAAAGTTATATCCTATGATATGGATGGAGATGCTCATTATGATGTTTTAAGTGCTTTTCAGAAATCAATTAGAGGTAGTGATCCAGATGCAGCTATTCATTATTTAGCTAGATTAGTTAAAGCAGGTGATTTGATTTCTATTTGTAGAAGGCTTCAAGTTATAGCATCTGAGGATATAGGGCTTGCTTATCCACAAGCAGCTTTAATTGTAAAATCATTAGTAGATTCAGCAAGGGAGCTAGGTTTTCCAGAAGCCAGAATACCATTAGCTGAAGCAACTATACTTTTGGCAACAAGTCCTAAATCAAATTCGGCGTATTTGGCATTAGATGCTGCACTTAGAGATTTAGAAGATATTACTATAGGGGATATACCTATGCATTTGAAGGATGCTCATTATAGTGGGGCTTCTAAGTTGGGGAGAGGGTTAGAGTATAAATATCCTCATAATTATCCTAAGCATTATGTAGAACAACAATATCTTCCTGATAACATTAAAGATAGAAGCTATTACAAATATGGAGATAATAAATTTGAAAAAGCTACTAAAGATTATTGGAGAGCGATTAAGGAAAAATAATGGCTATAGATTAATAAAATAAGCATTTTTTATATTTAAAATAAAAGTTTTGACAAAAAAGTATATGAAAAACTTATTATTAATTAAAAATTTAAAAAACTAATTAGTATAGTTGACAAAAGCAGAGTAAGTTAGTATGATATAAATATAAAGCAGAGCAAAAGAGTCAGAATAAGGGGTGAGAAAATGAAACTATCTACAAAAGGAAGATATGGAGTAAAAGCTATGGTAGAACTTGCTATAAACCATGGTAAATCCCCTCTATCAATAAAAACTATTTCTCAGAGACAAGGTATTTCTGAATATTATTTAGAACAACTTTTTTCTCCTTTGAGAAAGGCAAAGCTTATAAATAGTATAAGAGGTGCTCAAGGGGGGTACGTCCTTGGGAGGGAGCCAAAAGACATAAAAGTTTCTGATATAATGTATGTTCTTGAGGGACCTATAGAAATTGCTGATTGTATTGAAGGGGTATCTTGTGATAACATTGATTGTTGTGCTACAAGGCTTTTATGGACAAAGATTAAAAATAGTATAGATGAAGTTATGGAAAACATAACATTACAAGATATAGTAGATGACTACAATAGAATAAAAGAAAAGAATGAAACTTTAGTTTTAAAGAGGAGTGAACAGTAAATGAGAACAGTATATATGGATTATGCGGCTACTACATATGTTAAGCCAGAGGTTTTAGAAGAAATGATGCCATATTTTACTCAAAAATTTGGAAATCCATCATCTTTTTATGGGATTTCAAGAGAAACGAAGATGGCTATAGATAAGGCTAGAGGTCAAGTGGCTAAAGCTCTTAATTGTGATGTTAATGAGGTTTACTTTACAGGAGGTGGATCTGAAGCAGATAACTGGGCGATAAAAGGAATTGCTTCAGCACATAGAAAAAAAGGTAATCATATAATAACTACAAAGATAGAACATCATGCTGTTCTTCACACTTGTGAATATTTAGAGAAAAATGGTTTTGATGTAACATATTTAGATGTAAATGAAGAAGGATTTATAGATTTAGAAGAATTAAAAAATGCAATAACTGATAAAACTATTTTAGTATCAATTATGTTTGCTAATAATGAAATTGGAACTATTCAACCTATAAAGGAAATAGGTCAAATCTGTAGAGAAAGAAAGGTATTCTTCCATACGGATGCAGTTCAAGCAGTAGGAAATATTCCTGTTGATGTTAAAGAAATGAATATAGACTTATTATCTTTAGCAGGACATAAGATATACGGTCCTAAAGGTATAGGTGCATTATACATAAGAAAAGGAATAAAGATTGACAACTTAATCCATGGCGGTGGGCAAGAAAGAGCTAGAAGAGCTGGTACTGAAAATATTGCTTCTGTAGTAGGATTAGGAAAAGCTATAGAGTTAGCAACTGAAGATTTACAATGTCATATGGAGAAATTATCTTCATTAAGAGATAAACTAATAGACGGAATATTAGAAAAAGTTCCATATTCATATTTAAATGGACCAAGAGGAGATAAAAGATTACCTGGTAATGTAAATGTAAGATTTGAATTTATAGAAGGTGAATCTATACTTTTATCTCTAGATTTTGAGGGTGTATGTGCATCAAGTGGAAGTGCTTGTACTTCAGGATCATTAGATCCATCGCACGTATTATTAGCGATAGGATTACCACATGAAAAAGCTCATGGATCATTAAGATTAACTTTAGGAGATGGATCAACAGAAGAGGATGTTGATTATGTTATTGAGGTATTACCTGGAATTATAGAAAGAATTAGAAATATGTCACCATTATGGAGTGATTTTGTGAAGAAGGGAGAAAAATAATATGATATATACAGATAAGGTTATGGACCATTTTAGAAATCCAAGAAATGTAGGAGAAATTGAAGACGCAAATGGTATTGGAGAAGTAGGAAATGCTAAGTGCGGAGATATAATGAGAGTTTACTTAAAGGTTGAAGATAATATAATAAAAGATGTTAAGTTCCAAACTTTTGGCTGTGGATCTGCTATAGCTTCATCTTCAATGGCAACTGAAATGATTAAAGGTAAAACTTTAGAAGAAGCTTGGGAACTTTCAAACAAGGCTGTTGCTGAAGCGTTAGATGGACTTCCACCAGTTAAGATGCACTGTTCAGTGTTAGCTGAAGAAGCTATTCATAAAGCTATAAATGACTACAGAAAAAATGCTGGATTAAGCACAGAAGGATGGGAATTTGAAGAAACAGATCACGATGAATTACATGATGCTGTTCATGGTCATGAATAAAATTTAAGGTGTGAGTTAATGAAAAAGAAAGTAGTTATAGGTATGAGCGGCGGAGTAGATAGTTCCGTTGCTGCTTACCTTTTAAAAGAGCAAGGTTATGATGTTATTGGTGTAACAATGCAAATATGGCAAGAAGATAATGAGTATACAGAGAGAGAAGGTGGATGCTGTTCACTTTCTGCTGTTGATGATGCAAGAAGAGTTGCGGATAAAATAGGTATTCCTTTCTATGTAATGAACTTTAGAGATAGTTTTAAGGAAAAAGTTATTGATTATTTCGTTCAAGAATATATAGATGGAAAGACTCCTAATCCTTGTATAGCTTGTAATAAACATTTGAAATTTGATGAGTTATTAAGAAAAGCAAAAGGGATTGGTGCTGATTATGTAGCAACAGGTCATTATGCAAAGATAGAAGAGAAAGATGGAAGGTATCTTTTAATTCGTTCTGATGATGATAGAAAAGATCAAACATATGCATTATATAATTTTACTCAAGATCAATTAGCACATACATTAATGCCTTGTGGAGAATATACAAAAGACAGAATTAGAGAGATCGCTAAAGAAATCGGATTAGCGGTACATAATAAAAAGGATAGTGAAGAAATATGTTTTATTCCAGACAATAATCACGGACGATATATTTCAGAAGCTAGACCTTTAGAGGTTGTTCCAGGAAATTTTGTTGATAAGAATGGTAATATATTAGGTAAACATAAAGGTATAGTTTATTATACTATAGGTCAAAGAAAAGGGTTAGGAATAGCACTTGGAAGACCGGTTTTTGTAACTGATATAAATCCACAAACTAATGAAGTAGTTCTAGGACCAGAGATAGATATATTTAAAACAGATCTTGTTGCCAAAGATGTTAATTTTATTCCTTTTGATAAATTAGAGGGCGAACTAACTGTTGAAGCGAAGGTTAGATATTCAGGAAGACCAGCAGAAGCCGTTATATCACAATTAGAAGGTAATAGGGTTAAAGTTAGCTTTAAAGATAAACAAAGAGCTATAACTAAAGGTCAATCTGTTGTTTTCTATCAAGGTAATATAGTTGTTGGTGGTGGAATAATAGAAGAGATTCTATAATACATTTAGCTTGTAAGAAGTCATTTTATATGACTTCTTTTTTTATTAGAAAAAATAGCTAGTTGTTAGTAATAATATTATTTAGATAAGGCAATAATAAAAAAATAATATTTAAAAGGAGAAAATCTATGTTTAAAACTAGAGATTTTTATTTGATGAAAGTCTATGATACAAATGGAAAGTATCTAGGGGCAATAAGTGATATAGCTATAGATTTTTATGAGGGCAGTATTATAGGTTTTATTATCTCAAGTTTATCTATTTTTAGTAAAAAGAATTTTATTAAAAAAGAAAGTATACTCTCTTTAGAGGATGTACTTATAGTTTCTTCTATTGAAAGTTATAAAGGTCTAACATTTAATAATATTAAATTTATGGATGTTATAGATAATAAAAATGTTATGAAGGGTGTTTTGGAGGATCTTATAATAGATAAGGATACATTTACTGTTAAAGGTATGATAATAAGCTCTGGAGTTATAGATACAATGTTTAAAGGGAAAGAAATCATTTTATCTAGTGGATGTGTTTTATGCGAAAAGTTTATTCTCTATAAAGGGAAGGACTATATTAGGCTTAAAACATTACCTCATAACTTAGGAGGAATAATATCGTGATTAAAAGAAAATATAAATCTATATTAATAAAAATATGTATAGTACTTATTTTTATATTACTTTTATCAATTTATTTTTTTTATGATCCAGTACGTTCTGTTGTAAATTTAATATTAATATCTTTTATTATAGCTTATGCAATAAAGCCTCTAAGAAACTATTTCTGTGATAAGTTTAAAATTTCTAAAAGAATATCATCTTTAATTATAATTATCTTATCCATAGGTTTATTTACTACTATAATATATTTTATAGTTCCTACTATAATTTATGAAAGTGGAAATTTTGGAGTTATGTTAGATAATGTTGAATTGTATTTAATGAATATGGCTAATAAACTTAATTTAAGTGATTTGAGTTTGTTTGAAACTGCATACATTCAAATAAATGAAAAAATAAATTTGTTTTTAGCATCTTTATCAGGAAATTTAATAGACAATATAGCTTCTATTTTAGAAAATTTAGTTGGATTTGCTATAGTTCCTGTAGTGGCATATTATTTTTTGGCTGATGGGGAGCTTATATATAACAAATTGTTATTAATATTCCCAACAGATAAAAGGATATTAATTAGAAAAATAAATGCTAATATTGACAAGGTTCTAAGTAGGTATATTATCAGTCAGTTATTATTATCAGGAATTATTGGTGTGCTAACTTTTATAATGTTAATAATCTTAGGAATAAAATTGCCACTTATATTAGCTATACTTAATGCAATAGCTAATATCATCCCTTATTTCGGCCCAATTATAGGGGGAGCTCCTATAGTATTTATAGCATTAATGCAATCACCTACAAAAGCTATATTAGCTCTAATAGGCGCATTTGTAATTCAACAGATTGAAGGAGATTTGCTTGCGCCTAAAATTACTGGGGTATGTATAAATTTTCATCCTATAATCATTATTATATTGCTTATATTAGGTGGTAAAATTGGAGGAGCTGCTGGAATGATCTTAGCTGTTCCTATATTGGTTATAATAAAAGTGATATATGATGATATTAATTATTACTTATTTTAAGGATAAGAATTGACATAATGCTATAAATAAACTATAATTTGCCTAGGAATAAACAAATAAATATAAAAGACGATGAAAAGAATGAGTAGGTATGTAATAAATATAAAGAGAGGAAGTGGTTGGTGCAAACTTCTTATTTATCATATTGAAGCTATCTTGGAGTCTTTATGCTTTAAGTGATGTGCAATTTAGTACATAATTAGGGTGGTACCGCGGAATTCAAGTTTTCGTCCCTTGTTTTTAGGGATGAAGACTTTTTTATTTTATAAAATTATAATAATAGTAAAAATGGAGGAAATTATATGCAATTCATAGGAGCAAATGATTTAAGAGAGCAATTTTTAAAGTTCTTTGAATCTAAAGAACACTTAAGAATGGAAAGTTTTCCATTAGTACCTAAGAACGATAATAGTTTATTATTGATTAATGCTGGTATGGCACCGCTTAAGCCATATTTTACAGGTATACAAACCCCACCAAGTAAGAGAGTAACTACATGTCAAAAGTGTATAAGAACCGGTGATATTGAAAATGTTGGTAAGACATCAAGACACGGTACTTTCTTTGAAATGTTAGGAAATTTCTCCTTTGGAGACTATTTTAAAAATGAAATTATTCCATGGTCATGGGAATTTGTAACTGAAGTTTTAAAGTTACCTAAAGAAAAACTATACGTAACTATTTATTTAGAAGATGATGAAGCTTATGATATTTGGACTTCTAAAACTGATATAGACCCAAATAGAATTTTTAGATTAGGTAAGGATGATAACTTCTGGGAAGTTGGAACTGTTGGACCATGTGGGCCTTGTACTGAAATACATTTTGATAGAGGTGTAGACGTAGCACCAGTTACAAATGTTGAAGATTTCGTAGCTGCATCTGATGCAGATAGAATAGTTGAATTCTGGAACCTAGTATTTATTCAATTTGATAAACAAGAAGATGGAAGCTATGCTCCATTAAAGAATAAAAATATAGATACAGGTATGGGATTAGAAAGAATTGCAACTATAATGCAAGGTGTTGATAACATATTTGAAATAGATACAGTTAAAAATATACTAAATAGAGTATCTAAGCTATCTGGTGTTGAATACGGAAAAGAAAGTAACACTGATGTATCTTTAAGAATTATAACAGATCACGTTAAAGCTGTTACAATGCTTATATCTGATGGTGTTCAACCAAGTAATGAAGGTAGAGGTTATGTTTTAAGAAGATTACTTAGAAGAGCTGCTAGACATGGAAGACTTATCGGAATTAAAGGCTTATTCCTAAAGGAAGTTGTAGATGCTGTAATAGAAAATTACGGTGGATCATATCCTCAACTAGTAGAAAATAAAGAGTATATTACGAAGATAATAACTTTAGAAGAAGAAAGATTTAATGAGACAATTGATGCTGGTATGAATATATTATCAGGTTATATTGCGGAGTTAGAAGAGATAGGAACTAAAGTTTTAAGTGGTGAAAAAGCATTTAAGCTTTATGATACTTATGGATTCCCTATAGAATTAACAGAAGAGATTTTAGAAGAAAAAGAGATGACTGTTGATTCAGAAGAGTTTAAGAAGGAAATGGAAGCTCAAAGAGAAAGAGCTAGAAGTGCAAGAGGCGAAACTTCGTATATGGGAAGTGAAGAAGTTCCAATAAATAAAGTTAAAGCAGATGTAGAAACTGAATTTATTGGATATACTGATACTATAGGAACAGGAAAAGTTGTAGTTCTAGCAACAGATGAAGAGTTTGTTGAAGAATTATCAGAAGGAAATAAAGGTTATATTCTAACAGATAAAACTCCTTTTTATGCAGAAATGGGTGGTCAAATAGGTGACACAGGTATAATAGAAGGAGAAAATGGAACAGCATTAGTTTATAATACTAAGAAAAATGTTGGTGGAAAAACTATTCATTATGTTGAAGTTAAAAATGGAACTATAAAAATTAATGATGTTGTAACTTTAAAGGTTGATAAGGTTAGAAGAAATAGTGTTTGTAAAAACCATACTGCAACTCACATGTTACAAGCAGCTTTAAAGGAAATAGTAGGATCACATATACATCAAGCAGGTTCATATGTTGATAATGAAAGATTAAGATTTGACTTTACTCACTTCCAAGGGTTAACAATTGAAGAAATTGAAAAAGTTGAAGATTTAGTTAATGAAAAGATAATGGAAGTTGATTCTGTATGCACTAAGTTAATGACAATTGACGAAGCTAAAGCATCAGGTGCAACTGCACTGTTTGATGAAAAGTATGGAGATAAGGTAAGAGTTGTATCAGCTGGTGAGTTCTCAAAAGAATTATGTGGTGGTACTCATGTTAGTAATGTTGGAGAGATTGGTTTCTTTAAAATTATATCTGAGACTGGTGTTGCAGCTGGAATAAGAAGAATTGAAGCTTTAACAGGTAAAAATGCTATAAGATATATGGAAGAAAAACAAAGACTATTAAAAGAAGCGTGTTCAACACTAAAATGTAATGAGAAAGATATCTTAAAGAAGATTGCATCTCAAGGAAATGAAATAAAGGAAAAAGATAAGGAAATAGCTGAATTAAAAGCTAAACTAACTTCAGGTGCAGAAGATGATATATTAAATTCTGCAAGAGATATATCTGGAATTAAAGCTATAGCTTATGGATTAGAAGGCGTTGATGGAAATGCTTTAAGAGATTTAGCTGATAAAATTAGAAGTAAGATGAGTAGTGGTGTGGTAATCTTATTAAGTAATGGTGGAGATAAGGTTAATTTAGTGGCTATGGCAACTAAAGATGTATTAGCTAATGGAATCCATTGTGGAAAGATTATAAAAGAAGTTGCAGCTGTTGTTGGTGGCGGCGGTGGAGGAAGACCGGATATGGCTCAAGCTGGTGGTAAGAATCCAAGTAATATTTCACAAGCTATCGAAGTTGCTTACGAAGTAATAGAAAATTTAGTTAAGTAAAATAGTATACTTTTATAAAGTTTTGTTATATAATTAAGTTAACAATATTTGAATAAATAATCTAAAAGTGATAATACTATTAATAGTTGTAAAAAACGTAAGGGGGTGAGCTGCAAATAAGCAGCACAGTATGGAAAACAATCTTGACAGAACAATGCAATTCAACTTAGGTGTTGATAAAGAAGATTTAACAAAGTCTATATTAACAGATGTATATAAGGCATTAAAAGAAAAAGGCTATAATCCTGTAAATCAATTAGTTGGATATTTAATTTCAGGAGACCCTTCTTACATTACAAGTTACAACGGAGCAAGGGCTTTACTTAGAAAGCTTGAAAGAGATGAAATACTAGAAGAAGTAATAAAATCTTATTTAGAAATAAAGTAGAAAGTGCCCGTTAATCGGGCACTTTTAATTTAAGGAGTTTTTAATGAGAATATTAGGGCTAGATGTTGGTTCAAAGACTATAGGAGTAGCTTTAAGTGATCCCCTAGGATGGACAGCACAAGGAATTACAACTATTAGAAGGACAAAAAAAGAACAAGATATAGAAGAAGTTCATAAGATATGTAAGGAATATGGTGTAGAAACTATAGTTATTGGATTACCTAAAAATATGAATGGAACTATAGGAGAGTCTGGGGAGAGAGTTATTGCTCTAGCAGAAGTAATTAAAGAGAAAACTGGCTTGCCTATAGAAATGTGGGATGAAAGACTAACTACTGTTGCTGCACATAGAGCAATGCTAGAAGCAGATCTTTCAAGAGGAAAGAGAAAAAAGATTGTTGATAAGATAGCTGCAATATACATACTTCAAGGTTATCTTGACAAGTTAAGACTTAGTAAATAAAAAAATGACAATACATTAAAATAAAATTTAAAATGATTCAAAGGAGAAAAAAATGGAAAAAGAATTAGAAAACATTAAATTATACGATGAAGATGGAAATGAAATAAACTTAAAGGTAATAGCTTTTTTTGATGTGGTTAATCCAGATAACGATGAGAAATGTGAATATGTTATAGTAGAAGATGAAGCATATCCAGATGAAAATCCATTTGCTTTAAAAGTAACTAAGGATGAAGATGGAGAAGAAGCTTTTGAACTAATAGATAATGAAGTAGAACTAGCAGCTGTAGAAGAAGCATATAATACTATTTTTATTGATGAATAAATATATGAAGAGGTGTTATGATGGGAGGAATAAGTATTAATATAAATGAACTAAAAGAAAATTTAAAGGAAAAGGGATATAAATTAACGCCTCAAAGAAGAGCTATACTTGATATAATAATAGAAAAAGAAGGTCAACATTTAACTGCAGAAGAGATTTATGATGAAGTAAAGAAAAGATGTCCTGATATAGGTTTAGCAACAGTATACAGAACAGTATTACTTTTAGAAGAAGTTAATGTTATATATAAATTAGATTTAAATGATGGATGTAGTAGATATGAATTAGTTCATAGTGATGAGGAGCATAGACATCATCACTTAGTATGCAATAAGTGTAAAAGAGTTTATGAAGTTCAAGATGATTTATTAGAAGAACTTGAAGAAAGAATAGAAAAAACTTATAAATTCAAGATATTAGATCATAGTGTAAAGTTTTTTGGAATTTGTTCAGAGTGTTGCGACTGTAACGAAGACTTAAAATAAGGGGGAACTCTCGCTTAAAAGCGTGATTGATACATATACAAGAAAGAGATGAAGGAGGGGACATATGAAAAACGAAAAAGCTAAAGTTAAGATTATTCCTTTAGGCGGAGTAAACGAGATAGGAAAAAATCTAACAGCTATCGAATACAAAAATGATATTGTTATAATAGATTGTGGCTTAAGATTTCCAGATGAAGATATGTTTGGAATTGATTTAGTTATTCCAGATATAACATATCTTCTTAAAAATAGAGAAAGAGTTACAGGGATTTTTCTAACCCACGGGCACGAAGACCATATAGGAGCATTACCATACTTTTTAAAGCAATTAAATGTACCGGTATATGGAACAAAACTAACTTTAGGGATAGTAGAAACAAAGCTTAAGGAACATGGATTATTAAGCACAACAGAATTGATTAGGGTTAAACCTAGAGATGTCATAAGACTAAATTCTGTTTCAGTAGAATTTATCAAAACAAATCACTCTATAGCAGATTCAGTTGCTATAGCAATTCATACACCACTTGGAGTGGTGCTTCATACAGGAGACTTTAAGGTTGATTATACACCAATTGATGGTGAACCAATGGATTTTGCAAGGTTTGCAGAATTAGGTAAAAAGGGTGTACTTGTAATGATGGCAGACTCAACAAATGTTGAGAGACCTGGATATACTATGTCTGAAAAAGTGGTTGGTGAAAGTTTAGTTAAAATATTTGGTAAAGCTAAAGGAAGAATTATAATAGCAACTTTTGCTTCAAATATCCATAGAATTCAGCAAATAATAGAGGCCGGTAAAATTTACGGCAGAAAAGTTGCTGTTTCTGGAAGAAGTATGGAAAATAATATGCAAGTTGCTATGGATCTTGGTTATATAGATGTAGATAAAGAAACACTTATAGGTATAGATCATATTAACAAATATAATGATAATGAATTAGTTGTTATTACTACAGGAAGTCAAGGTGAGCCGATGTCAGCTCTTTCAAGAATGGCTTCATCAGATCATAGAAAAGTAAATATAAAACAAGGAGATACAGTGATTATATCTGCGACACCTATTCCAGGAAATGAAAAGCTTGTATCTAGAGTTATTAATCAGCTTTTCAAAAACGGTGCAGATGTTATTTACGAATCTTTAGCACAAATTCATGTATCAGGTCATGCTTATCAAGAAGAGTTAAAGTTAATGCAAGCATTAGTAAAACCAAAGTTCTTTATACCAGTTCATGGTGAATATAGACATTTAAAGAAGCATGGAGAGCTTGCTATGTCAGTAGGATTGCCAGAAAACAATCTTATTATTGCTGATATAGGAGATGTAATCGAGGTTACACGAAACTCTATAAAGAAAAATGGATCAGTGGCTGCAGGGCAAGTGTTTGTTGATGGATTAGGCGTTGGTGATGTTGGAAATATAGTTTTAAGAGATAGAAAACATTTATCTCAAGATGGTATTTTAACAGTAGTAGTAACATTATCAAAGGAAAATAAAGCAATTGTTGCAGGACCAGACATTATATCTAGAGGATTTGTTTATGTAAGGGAATCTGAACCATTGATGGATGAAGCGAGAGATATAGTTAAATCTATATTATTAGAGTGTGAAGAAAAGAAGATAAATGATTGGGCTACATTAAAGTCGAGAGTAAGAGATGAACTTAGAAGTTATCTATATGAAAAGACTAAGAGAAAACCGATGATTTTACCAATAATAATGGAAATATAACTGGAAGTTGACAAGAGGTCAAATAGATAGTAGAATAGCTTATAGATTTGGAAATTGGATACATGTGTATCCAATTTTCTTTTTGGGTAAAATATTTATAGGTTTACATTAAAGCAAAGATAATAATTTAAATAATTTGAAGTTACTCTTTTAAAACTTCTGACAATATAATTTAAAATTATTATTACAAATTTGGAGGAAATATATATGGAATTAATAAGTAGAGATGATATTAGAAATATAGCTATAATAGCTCACGTTGACCATGGTAAGACTACATTAGTTGATGCTATGTTTAAGGAAAGTCACGTATTTAGATCTAATGAAAAAGTTGATGAAAGAGTTATGGATTCAAATGATTTAGAAAAAGAAAGAGGTATAACAATCCTTTCTAAAAATACTGCAGTTATGTACAATGGAATAAAGATAAATATTGTAGATACTCCAGGGCATGCTGATTTCGGCGGAGAAGTAGAGCGTGTACTTGATATGGTAGACTCAGTTTTATTAGTAGTAGATTCATATGAAGGACCTATGCCACAAACAAAGTTCGTTTTAAAGAAAGCATTAGAATTAAAATTAAAACCAATCGTTGTTATAAATAAAATAGATAAACCGAATGCAAGACCAGAAGAGGTTATTGATGAAGTATTTGAGTTATTCTTAGAATTAGGTGCAGATGATGAGCAATTAGATTTCCCAATAATATACGCATCAGCAAGAGAAGGTTTTGCTAGATACAATGTTGAAGATACAAATATGGGAATGGAACCATTATTTAAGACTGTTATAGAAAATGTTGAATGTCCAAAAGGATATATTGATGGACCTTTCCAAATGCTTGTAACAAGTTTAGATACTAATGAGTACTTAGGGAAAATTGCTATAGGTAAAATCCACAGAGGAAAAGTAAGAAAAAATCAACAAGTTGCATTAGTAAGAAAAGATGGTACAACTTCTACTTATAAGGTATCAGGTGTATTTGGATATAATGGATTACAAAGAGAAGAGGTTCAAGAAGCATCTTTAGGAGATATAATTGCTTTAAGTGGTGTTGTTGATGCTAATATAGGTGAAACTATAGCAGATTCACAAAATCCAGAAGCTTTACCATACATAGAAATTGATGAGCCAACATTAAACATGAACTTTATGGTAAATGATTCACCATTTGCAGGTAGAGAAGGTGACTTCGTTACATCAAGACATTTAAGAGATAGATTAATGAAAGAGCTTGAAACAAATGTAAGTTTAAGAGTAAATGAGATAACTCCTGATTGCTTCGAAGTTTCAGGAAGAGGAGAATTACACTTATCTATACTTATAGAAACAATGAGAAGAGAAGGATTTGAGCTTCAAGTTTCTAAACCAAACGTTATATTTAAAACTATTGACGGTAAAAAGATGGAACCAATGGAATACTTAACTATAGATGTACCAGAAGAGTTCATGGGACCTGTTATGGAAAAGATGGGACCAAGAAAAGGTGAAATGGTTAATATGACATCAGCTGTAAATGGTTATACTAGATTAGAATTCAATATACCAGCTAGAGGTCTTATCGGATTCAGAAGTGAATTTATGACTGATACAAAAGGTAATGGTATAATGAACCACGTATTTAATGGATATGGTCCATACAAAGGAGATATTCCAACAAGAAGCAGAGGTTCAATAGTTTCATTTGAACAAGGGGAAGCAATTGCTTACGGATTATTTAATGCTCAAGAAAGAGGTAAGTTATTTATAACTCCTGGAACACCAGTATATGAAGGTATGATTGTTGGAGAGTGTTCAAGAGCAGAAGATATAGATATAAATGTATGTAAAGGTAAAAAGTTAACAAATACAAGAGCGTCTGGTTCAGATGATGCAGTTAAACTTGTACCAGTTACTCAATTAACATTAGAACAATCATTAGAGTTTATAAATCATGATGAATTAGTTGAAGTTACTCCTGTTAGTGTAAGAATGAGAAAAAGAGCATTAAATGCTGCTGAAAGAAAGAGATTAATAAGCAGAAGTAAAAAATAATAGCTAAATTTCTTTAAAATTTCATAAAAAAGTATTATAATAGTGAATAGCCTTTAGGGGCTATTTACTTATATATAGGGGGTATTTATGAATTTTAAATCTAAAAGGTTAATTAAGATTGCAATGGTAACAATCTTATGTTTTATTATCGTAGGTATAGTTGCATTTAAATCTGTAATAGATAAACCTTTAAAAATAGTTTCAGATTATCAGGTAACGATAGATGAAGGTGAAAGTTTTTATAGCTTATTAAATGAACTAAAATCAGAAGGCGTTATTAAAAATACAGTAATTATAAAAGCTTACACTAAAATTAATAGACTTAATTTAGATATTATACCTGGTCAGTACATAATGAATAAAGATATGTCTATTAAGGATATTATTGAACTATTAAAAAGAGAATCAGAAGATAGCTACATAAACTTTACAATACCTGAAGGTTTTACAATTGATGACATAGCAGAAAAATTAGAAAATGAGGGTATATGTAAAAGTGACCAGTTTATTAATGCTGTAAAAGAATATCCTCTACCATCATACATAAAAGAAAATAGTGAAAAAAGATATAACCTAGAAGGTTTCTTATTTCCAGATACATATAAATTTGAAAAAGGTATAAAACCAGAAGCGATAGTTCAAACTTTATTGAATAGATTTGATGAGGTTTGGAATGAAATAATAACAAACCTGGGTGTTGAAGTCAATAATGATGATATTGAAAACATAATTACTGTTGCATCAATGGTTGAAAAAGAGGCAAGAGTAGATGAAGAAAGACCTACTATTGCATCAGTTATATACAATAGAATAAATGAAAATATGACATTGAGTATTGATGCAACTGTATTATATGCTCACGGATATCATAAGGATAAACTTTATTATAAAGATTTAGAGATAGATTCTTTATATAATACATATCTTTACAAAGGATTACCGATTGGACCAATAAGTAATCCAGGAGCACCGTCTATTATTGCAGCATTAAAGCCAGAAGATACAGATTATCTATTTTATGTTTTAGAAAGTGATAATAAGCATTATTTTACAAATAATGATGAAGATTTTATGAAGAAGCAAGAAGAACTTGGATATTAACTAGTAGGAGGAATATAATGAGTGGAATTACCTATGATTACATGGAAGGATATATAAGGTCATTAATACCTGAAAGTGAAGGCAAAATCAAAGAATTAGAAGATTTTGCTGAGGAAAATAAAGTTCCTATAGCACAGAAAGAAACAATAAAATTTCTTGAATTTATGGTAGGGATGAAAAAGCCTTTAAGAATATTAGAGCTTGGTACCGCTATAGGTTATTCTGCTATATTAATGTATGAAGCTGCAGGAACTAATCCACATATAACAACTATTGAGAGAAGCGAGGAAATGATTGGGTTCGCTAAGAAAAATATCGAAAGCTTTGGTTTAGAGAAGAATATAACTATTGAAGCTGGAGATTGTTTAGATGTTTTAGAAAGACTAGAAGAGCCATATGACCTTATCTTTATGGATGCAGGGAAAGGTCATTATAACCATTTCCTTCCTCACTGTTTAAGACTTTTAAAAGAAGATGGAATTATTATAGCAGATAATGTGTTATTTAGAGGTATGGTTGCATCAGATGATTTAGTTAAACGTAGAAAAATAACTATAGTTAAAAGAATGAGAACATATTTAGAGATGGTTTCAAATGATAAAAATTTAGTAACATCAGTAATACCTATGGGAGATGGAATTGCTATTACTAGAAGGAGGTAAAAAATGAGAAAACCTGAAATACTAGCTCCGGCTGGTAATCTAGAAAAATTAAAAATTGCTGTAGACTATGGTGCAGACGCAGTTTACATAGGTGGAGGAAGGCTTAATCTTAGAGCTTTTTCAAATAATTTTACTACAGAACAAATAATGGAAGGTATAAAATATTGTCATGATAGAGGAAGAAAGTTATATGTAACTTTAAATGTTTTCCCAAGAAATCATGATTTAGAAGGGGCAGAAAGCTATATTAGAGAACTTTATGAAATAGGCGTAGATGCAGTAATTGTTGCAGACCCTTCGCTTGTGGCTATATGTAAAGAAGTAGCACCAGAACTTGAAATCCACTTAAGTACACAAGCTAATACTGTAAATTGGAGAGCTGTTAAGTTTTGGTATGAACTTGGAGTTAAAAGAATTGTTTTAGCAAGAGAGTTAACATTTAAGGAAATAAAGACTATTACATCTTATATGCCTAATGGATGTGATATTGAAGCCTTTGTTCATGGGTCTATGTGTGTAGCATATTCAGGAAGATGCTTAATATCTAATTATATGTTAGGTAGAGATGCGAACAAAGGGATATGCGGTAATGTTTGTAGATATAAATATTATTTAGTTGAAGAAACAAGACCAAATGAATACTATCCTGTGGTAGAAGATGATAATGGAACTTATATAATGAATTCTAAAGATTTATGTATGATCAAACATATACCAGAACTTATTGAAAGTGGAATTTATTCTTTTAAAATAGAAGGAAGAATGAAAAGTGAGTTTTATGTAGCTTCAGTTGTTAAAGCTTATAGAGAAGCTGTTGATTCATATTTAAAAAATCCATATGAATATGAATTTAAAGATGAATGGATGGATATCTTAACAAAAATAAGTCATAGAAAATACCATACAGGATTCTATCTTGGGATAAATGGTGAGGAAAATTATGATGAATCATCATATTTAAGAGATTATGATTTAGTAGGTATGGTAAAGGAATATGATGAAGAAACTGGGGTAGCAACAATACTTCAAAAAAATAGAGTTTTTGAAAATGATGAAGTTGAAGTTCTAAGAGCTGAAGATCCATACTTTAAAGTAACACTAACAGAAATGTTTGATATGGATAAGAACGTAAAGACTGATGTAGCTAATAGAGCACATATGATGTTTAAAGCTAAGGTTAATAAACCACTTAAGAAAAATGATATGCTAGTTAAAGCAAGTAAGAAACTTACTTTGTAGAATCATAGAGGAGGACTATTAATGAGAAGACCTGTGTTAATAGGGATTACTGGGGGAACAGGATCCGGAAAAAGTACTATAGCTGACGCGTTATATTCTACTTTTTCAGAAGATTGTATAGCGATGATACAACAAGATATGTATTATAAAGACCAAAGTCATTTATCAATGGAGGAAAGAGTTAAAACAAATTATGACCATCCAATGGCTTTTGACAATGATTTATTAGTTGAGCATTTAAAGTCACTTATAAATGGTGATTCTATTGAAAAACCAAGTTATGACTTTACTGTACATAATAGAGCAAAAGAAACTACAACAATAGCTCCAAGAGATATTATACTTGTTGAAGGAATTCTTATCTTAGAAGATGAGAGAATAAGAGATTTATTAGACATAAAAGTATATGTAGATACTGATGCTGATATAAGAATATTAAGAAGACTTGTTAGAGATATAAATGAAAGAGGAAGAACTGTTGAGTCAGTTATAGATCAATATTTAACTATGGTTAGACCTATGCATATGCAGTTTACTGAACCAAGTAAAAGATATGCAGATATCATAGTTCCAGAAGGTGGACATAATTATGTGGCTATAGACCTTCTTATGACTAAAATTAAGGATATATTGAAGTAATTGTATAAAACACCTTTTTTTGGATAGAATTTATTCAAAGGGAGGTGTTTTATTTTTGTATAAACATGTTATAGATAAGAGAAGAATAATTTTTATTTTAATTATATATGCATCAGTACTAATTTTATTATCAGTACGATTATATTTTCTTCAAGTACGACCATCTACCCAAGTTCAAGGGGAGTTACAAAATCACCAGATAGAAACATTAGCAGAACTTAATTATAGAATTTTAGATACAAATGGAAAAGATTTATTAAGATATAAGAAAAAATATGTTTTAGTAATTGATTCTAAGCCTTTTCAACTTAATAATTATGAAGAAACACTAGAAGATTTATTAGCATTAAATTTTATTATGAAATCAGAGGATCCTGATTTTAATTATTCAGATATAATAGCTTTAAATGGTAAAACTTATTATGATGAAATAACCGAAGAGACATATAATAAAATTAAAAAGTTAGATAATATTAAGGGTATATATTTATATGTTTATGATATGATAGATCGTGATGAGGGGTGGAGAATAGAAAATTTTATATCTAATATTACTGAAGATAATGCAGTGGAAGGATCATTTCAACGAGAAATATTAGATATAGTTGAGAATAATGAATATCCTTCAATTAGCTTTAATTTAGATCAAAAAGCAAATTACACTGAAAGTGTATTAAATTATGGAGAAAATAATAAAAACTTAAAACTTACAATAAATAAAGAGTGGGAAGAAAAAATAAGAAAAGTAATTCTAGATGATTCTTATAGTTTTTTAGATAATATAGGTGTTGTTTTATTAGAGAGTGAAACAGGAAAAATTAGAGCTATGGTACAAAAGGATGAAAGTAAAGCAAATGTAAACTTGGGAATAGGCACCATAGGATATGAACCAGGTTCAATATTTAAAGTATTAACAGAAGCTATAGGTTTAGATTTAGGAAAGATTTCTTCGTCAAGTACGTTTACTTGTGAAGGTAAAATTTGTACTAAGCTAGGTGAACCATATGCACATGGAACTTTAACAGTAGATGAAGCATTACAAGTATCTTGTAATGATATATTTGCTAAGGTTGGAGAATTAGCAGGCTATGAAAATATGATAAAATACACTGAAAAGTTAGGCTTATATCAAAAGGTATTAGGTCTTTCAGGTGAAAATAAAGAAGAGGCAGCAGGGATTAAAGCCACTTATGAAGATGGAATAAGTAATTTTTCAATAGGACAATGTGTAACAGTTACTCCATTGCAAATAGCTGGAGCTATAAATGCGGTTGTAAATGATGGTATTTATATTAAACCAACAATTATAGATTCAATTATAGATAATGATGATAATGAGGTTGAGCATATTGATATTGAAGGAAATAGAGTATTTAGTGAGACAACAGCAAAAATAGTTCAGGATAGTATGACAAATGTAATTTGGAAAGGTACTGGTTATGAAGCTAAGGTAGAAGGAATAAAACAAGGTGGAAAAACTGGTACTTCTACAGGTGAAGGTGGAAAAACTAATCATGGTTGGTTTGCTGGATACTTTGAAATGGATGGTAAAAAATATACTTTGCTCGTAGTTGCACCTAATATTGGAGATAGTCATCCAGATGGAAGAGAACTTGGTGGAGGTAATACTGGAGCTCCAATCTTTAGGCAAATAATTAATTCTCTGAATTCAAATAATTAAATAAAAATAGTATAATAGACGGCTTATTTAAGCCGTCTATTATTTATTCATAAAATTTAAAATTAAATGAAGCAATATTTTTAGAAAACATCATATTATATAATAAGCACTGCTAGGAGGAAAATGGAGTGATATTATTTTCTAATATTATGGAATTCTTTTCTAACAATATTCTTTTAACTGGATATATTTCGGGAAATAATACATTTCCAAAGCCTTTGGACGAAAAGGAAGAGGAGAAGTATTTAGAGTTGTTGAAAGAAGGGGACAAAAGAGCAAAGAGCATTCTTATAGAAAGAAACTTGAGACTTGTAGCTCATATAGTAAAAAAATATTCTTTTCCAAACAAAGATATTGATGAATTAATTTCTATTGGAACAGTGGGTCTAATTAAAGCTATAGATTCTTTTGATGCATCAAAAGGGACCAGATTAGCTACATATGCTTCTAGATGCATAGAAAATGAAATTTTAATGCTATTTAGAAATAATAAAAAGCAGAATAGTGAAACATCATTACAAGACCCTATTGGAGTGGATAAAGAAGGAAATGAAATATGTTTAATAGATGTTTTAAGTAGTGATAAAGACTCTGTTCTTGATAAAGTAGAAGTTAATTTACAGATAAAAGCTTTATATACTAAAATGAGTACAGTATTAACCGATAGGGAATCAGAAATTTTAAAAATGAGATATGGATTGATTGATGGAAGATGTAGAACTCAAAGAGAGATAGCTGGAGATTTGGGAATTTCACGATCTTATGTATCTAGAATTGAGAAAAAAGCTTTAAAGAAGTTAAAAAAAGAATTATCAACTAAATAATACAAAATATTATAAAAAATTAAAATACATTGAATTATTACCATATATTTTATAGAATATATATAACGGCTAGATATTTTAAGCCTATAAGGGGGAGTTATATGTATTTTTTAAAAGAACTATTAGTTAATACATTAGAGTTGGGAGCTTCAGATTTACACTTAACTGTAGCAGTACCTCCTACTGTAAGAAAAAATGGTAAGTTAATTAAAATAGGTAATGAAAATTTATTGCCTGAAGATATAGAGAAATTTGCAAGAGAGATATTAGAAGAGAAATACGAAGAATACCTGGAGATTGGAGAATATGATATATCCTATTCTTTAACTGGAGTAGGAAGATTTAGAGCCAATATATTTAAACAAAGAAATAGTGATGCGATAGCAATAAGAGTAATAGCTTTGAAAATACCGACTCTTGATGAACTTAAATATCCATCGGTATTAAAAGATATTTCAAATAAACAAAGAGGATTGATTTTAGTTACAGGACCAACAGGAAGTGGTAAAAGCACAACTTTAGCAGCTATGATAAATGAAATAAATTCATCAAGACAAGGACATATAATAACTTTAGAAGATCCTATTGAGTACTTACACAAACATAAATCTTGTATAATTAATCAAAGAGAGATTGGAAAGGATAGCAAAAGCTATAAAAATGCTCTTAAAGCGATATTAAGAGAAGATCCAGATGTTATTTTAGTAGGTGAGATGAGAGATCTTGAAACTATTTCTATTGCTATCACAGCAGCTGAGACTGGACATTTAGTTCTTTCAACGCTTCATACAATAGGATCAGCAAAGACTATTGATAGAATAATAGATGTATTTCCTCCATATCAACAACAACAAGTTAAAGTTCAATTGGCGTCAGTTCTGCAAGCAGTAGTATCTCAGCAACTTATAGAGAAGGCTGATGGAAGTGGAAGAACTGCAGCTTTAGAAGTTATGGTTACTACTCCGGGTATTCAAAACCTTATAAGAGAAGGAAAGACTCATCAAATTGAATCTGCGGTTCAAACAGGAAGTAAATACGGAATGAAAACAATGGATATGGCTTTAGCAGATTTATATAAAAGAGGTGAAATAACATCGGAGTCAGCTATTAGTTACGCAGTTGATAGAGAAACGTTAAAAAGGCTTATGATAATTTAAAATTTAAAAAGTAAAATATTAGGAGGGAGTTGTTCCTCCTTTATTTTTTTGAAATTTTTTGAAAAAATATAAAGGAAATAAATAATGTATGTTGAATAAATTAATTGAGTAGAAAAATATATTCATTTAAATTGTATTTTAGAACTACTTAATGTATTTAATTAAAGAATAGTTTATAGTAATTTTCGTGGAGTTTTTTGTTAAATTGGTAAGATATACTTAAAGTCTGCTAAAACCTACAAAATTCTTCAATAAATATATTTTTTCTATTGTTAAATGTATATAAAATGATGTAAAATTATAATAGGATAAGTTTTTAAAGTTAATATAGGTATAATTTAACTTATGCTGTTGAGTATTTTTATGGAATTATTTAAACTTTACTAATAGAGATTTTTAAAGGAGGAATTGTTTTGTTAGATTTTGAATTAGATATGCAAGAATTAACTAATATAAAGGTCATAGGTTGCGGTGGCGGCGGAGGTAATGCTGTCAATAGAATGGTACTTGAAGGATTAAGAAATGTAGAATTTATTGCTGTTAATACAGATAAACAAGCATTATTGTTATCTCATGCTAATACTAAAATCCAAATTGGAGAAAAGTTAACAAAAGGATTAGGTGCTGGAGCTAATCCTGAAATAGGTAAAAAAGCTGCTGAAGAAAGTAGAGAAGAAATTGCTGAAGCGATTAAAGGCGCTAATATGGTATTTATAACTGCTGGTATGGGCGGAGGAACAGGAACAGGTGCTGCCCCTGTGGTTGCAGAAATAGCTAAGTCTATGGATATACTTACTGTTGGAGTTGTTACTAAACCGTTCCCATTTGAAGGTAAAAGAAGAATGAGACATGCTGAAATGGGAATAGAAAACTTAATGCAAAAAGTTGATACATTAGTTATAATACCTAATGAAAAGTTATTAGCTATGGCAGATAAGAAAACAACATTATTAGATTCATTTAGATTAGCAGATGATGTATTAAGACAAGGGGTACAAGCTATTTCTGACTTAATAACAATTCCTGGTGTGGTAAATGCTGACTTTGCAGATATTGAAACTGTAATGAAGAATAAAGGGTTAGCTCATATGGGTGTTGGATATGGTAAAGGAGATAATAAGGCTCAAGATGCAGTAAGACAAGCAATATCATCACCATTATTAGAAACATCAATTGATGGGGCTACTGGCGTAATAATTAACTTTACAGGTGGAGTTGATTTAGGAGCTATAGAAGTTTATGAAGCTGCTGAAATTGTTAGAGAAGCTGCAGATATGGATGCAAATATTATATTCGGGGCAGTTATTGATGAAACTTTAAATGATGAAATAAGATTAACTGTAATTGCAACAGGTTTTGAGGATGATAATGCTAAATCATCATTAAAAGCTAGCGAGCCAAAAATGGAAATAAAAACACCAATTACTCAAAAAGTAGAGGAAGTTGTTAAAGAAGAAGTCGTTTCAAAGGTGGATCCATTATTAGATATTGACAGAGAAAGTGTTAATATACCAAGTTTCTTAAGATCAAGAAGATAATATAATAAATAAAATGAAGTGTTTAAAAGCTATCAAATTAAGTTTTGGTAGCTTTTTATTTTTATGTAATAAAAATAATGTGCTTTATTGTAAAAAAAATTAGACTAAAAAATTAATATTTGAACTTAATTATGACAAAAAAATAATTAACTTAGAAGTATAATTTTATTAAATGAGGAGGGGTGGTATGGAAATTTATGTAGATGTTATAGTTGTAGAAAATTTTATAATAAACTTATTTTTATTATTGATTACTACCAAGTTATTAAAATATCAATATAGAAATATTAATATTTATCTAGCGGCAATAATAGGAGCCATATATACCCTAGTGTTGTTTATAGATATTAAAATGTTATCATCTTTAGTATTCAAAATATTAGTTGCTATGTTGATGATTGCAATGGTTATAAGACCAAGAAGAATTACAAATATAATTAAAGGAACTATAGTGTTTTTCATTAATTCTTTTATGTTATGTGGTTTATGTTTTGGACTTGTAATGATGCAAAATACTTATGTATTAGGAGAAGGCTTTAGTATTAACAACTATTCTATTAAGTGGATACTATTATCTATTATGGTATTTTATATAGTTTTAGTAAGGATTAATGACTACTTGAAAGATAGAGCTACAATTAATAATTTTATATATGATATATATATTAATATTGGTGGAAATATATTAATTTTAAAAGCATTTTTAGATACTGGAAATGAACTTAGAGAAGTAGTAAGTAATTTACCGTGTATAATAATTGAGGATAGGTATTTAAAAGAAATTGATATTAAAGAAAATGATAAATATATAATAAATTATAATACGATAACAGAATGTGGACAACTTGAAGGAATTAAGGGCGATAAGATAATGATAAGGAACAGTTTAAATGATGAGTGGCAAAGAATTGATGCAATAATTTGCAAGAGTCCAATGGTTTTAAGTAAAGACAATGATTATCAAGCGTTATTATCAAGAGGGGTTATATAGGAGGAAGTATGAGAAAAATAATTTTACTATTAAATAAAATTTTATCTAAGTTTAATTTATTTGCTAAAAAAGTATTTTATGTAGGTGGAAACGATGCATTACCACCACCATTAAAGAAAGATGAAGAGGAAGAATTAGTTGAAAAATTAATGACCGGTGGGAGTGAAATAAGAGATATATTAATTGAGAGAAACTTGCGACTTGTAGTCTACATAGCAAGAAAATTTGAAAATACAGGTGTAGGTGTAGAAGATTTGATATCAGTTGGAACTATAGGATTAATAAAAGCAGTTAATACTTTTAATCCTGATAAAAAAATAAAATTAGCAACATATGCTTCAAGATGTATTGAAAATGAAATACTTATGTACTTGAGAAGAAACAGTAAAGTGAAAGCTGAAGTATCATTTTATGAACCTCTGAATATAGATTGGGATGGAAATGAATTATTGTTATCAGATATTTTAGGAACTGAAAATGATACTGTTTACAACTTAATTGAAGATGAGGTTGATAAACAATTATTATTTTTAGCTTTAAAAAATTTAAATGAAAGAGAAAAAGAAATTGTAAAATTAAGATTTGGATTAGATGGTTATAGAGAGAAGACACAGAAGGAAGTAGCTGATATGCTTGGAATATCTCAGTCATATATTTCTAGACTAGAAAAGAAGATTATAAATAGATTAAAAAAAGAAATCAATAAAATGATATAGTTTGTCTTAGTATAAAAGATACCTCTATCGGAAATAATTAAAAATGCAGTATGTTATTTCTTAAAGAGGAGTTGAAGATTTTGATCATTAACAAGGTTGAAATTTGTGGAGTAAATACTTCGAAGTTACCAGTACTTAAAGAAAAAGAAAAGAGGGAACTCCTTCTAAAGATGAGAGAAGGCGATAAAACTGCTAGGGAAACATTTATTAAAGGAAATTTAAGGTTAGTATTAAGTGTTATACAAAGATTTAATAATAGAGGCGAAAATGTAGATGATTTATTCCAAGTCGGATGCATAGGACTTATGAAGGCTATAGACAATTTTGACCTATCACAAAATGTTAAGTTTTCAACTTATGCAGTTCCGATGATAATAGGAGAAATTAGAAGGTATCTTAGAGATAATAATGCTATAAGAGTCAGTAGATCTTTAAGGGATATAGCATATAAAGCTTTATTAGTTAGAGATAGATTAGTTAAAGATAATAATAAAGAACCAACTATTTCTCAAATTGCAAAGGAACTTAATATCCCTAGAGAAGATGTAGTTTTTGCACTTGATGCAATCCAAGATCCAGTATCATTGTTTGAACCGATTTATCATGACGGTGGTGATGCTATATACGTTATGGATCAAATTAGTGATTCAAAGAATAGTGATGACAGTTGGTTAGAAAATATATCTATTAAAGAGGCTATGAAAAAGTTAAATGATAGAGAAAAATTAATTTTAACATTAAGGTTTTTTAATGGAAGAACTCAAATGGAAGTTGCAGATGAAATAGGCATTTCTCAAGCTCAGGTTTCACGATTAGAAAAAACTGCATTAAAACATATGAGAAAATATATTTAGGACTCTTTTGAGTCCTATTTTTTCGCTATTTTTATAATAAATTTATATTAGTAATCATATAAATAATTAAGTAGAATAGGAGGGGTAATTATGGATGAAGATTTAGTTTTATTTTCAACAAATGCTATAAGAAGTATGGAGGTTATCGATATATCTACAGGTTCTAAGCTAGGATATGTTAAAGATTTTAGGGTGGATGTAAATGAGCAAAGAGTTATATCACTAACATTACCATCGCCTACTAAAAGTTGGTTTGGAAAAGAAGAAGATATAGAAGTGCCATGGGAAAAAGTGATTAAATTAGGTGTTGATGTTTTATTGATTGATGGAAGTGATATTCAAAGGGAGTTAGAGCAAAATAGAATCTAGCAAATTTTATTAAAAGATAATATAATATAGTAAAGTACATATGAGAAAGGTTTGATAAATATGAAGTGCCCTTTTTGTGGATTTGACGAAAGCAAGGTAGTTGATTCTAGATCTACAGATGATAATACAACTATTAGAAGAAGAAGAGAGTGTGCAAACTGTAGCAAAAGGTATACAACTTATGAAAAAATTGAGGATATTCCAATTTTAGTTATAAAAAGAGATTCAACAAGAGAAAACTTTAATAAAGAAAAAATCGTCAATGGGCTAATTATTGCATGTCAAAAAAGACCTATTTCTAGAAGGCAAATTGAGGATATAGCTGAAGATATAGAAAAGTCTATATCTAATAAAATGCTGACAGAAGTAGAGACAAAGTTGATTGGTGAAATGATAATGGAAAGATTGAAAAAAATAGATGAAGTATCATATGTAAGATTTGCTTCTGTATATAGACAGTTTAAAGATATAAATACATTTTTAGAAGAAATAAAAAATTTAATGACTAAATAATAAAAAATAGACTTTCTCAATTTAGAAAGTCTATTTTTATATTGTTTATGGCAAAGATAATAATTATATATAAATTAAAATTTATATTATCATTTTTACTTAAAGTTAAAATTAAGTAAAAAATATATAATTGAATAGAAAACAAATATAAAAAATGTTAAAATATGCACAAGTATATTAAAAGTGAGGATTTTTATGAAAAAAATAAATATAAATAATTTAAAAGTTTTTAAGGATTTTTTAGTTATTGAAGGGGAGAAGGTTGATGTTGTATTTTCAACAGCTAAGGATTCTAGAAGTTTTAATAGAAATACTGAAGAAGGGCAAAAAAATATAAATTCATTAAAGGAAGATTTTAATGTTAATGAAGTTGTGTATCTTCATCAAATACATAGTGATAATGTATTTGTATTTGAAGGTGATGCAGAAGAATTTAGAGAGTATGAAGGGGATTCTATAATAACAAAAGAAGAAAAAGTTATTATTGGAGCCTTTACAGCAGATTGTGTTCCGGTAATTTTAGTAGATGAAAGAGAAGGTGTCATAGCTGCGATTCATAGTGGTTGGAAGGGAACTTTTAACTCGATAACAAAAAAGACTATTGAAAAAATGATTCAAGAATATGATGTTAAAATAGAGAATATTAAAGTTTATATTGGACCTCATATAAGACAGTGCTGTTATGAGGTATCTGAAGAGTTAAAAGAAAGCTTTTTAAATAAGACTAAAATAAATGAAAATGAGCTATTTAAAGGTAGAAATCTTAGTATGGAGCGTTGTATCTTAGAAGATTTAAGAAATATAAATATTAAAGAAGATAATATTTATACAATTAATCTGTGTACTTATTGTGAAAAAGACATAAAATTATTTTCTTATAGAAAAAGTGTTGGAACGTATGGAAGGTTATTTACTTTTGCTTACAAGAAATAATAAAAGTTCAGGGGGAATACTTAATGGCTAATGAAAAAATATTAGTAGTAGATGATGAAGAACATATTGTAGAACTTATAAAATATAACTTGTTATCTTCAGGGTATGATGTAATAACATGTAATAATGGAATAGATGCAGTTAATTTAGCTATAAATGAAAGACCTAATTTAATACTTTTAGATTTGATGATTCCAGGAAAAGATGGGTATGATGTATGTAAAGAGATAAGAACAAAGAGTGAAGTGAAAAATATATCAATTATTATGCTTACTGCTAAAAGTGAAGAGTTTGATAAAATTTTAGGACTAGAGTTAGGGGCGGATGATTATATAACAAAGCCGTTTTCAGTAAGAGAACTTTTGGCAAGAGTAAAGGCTGTATTAAGAAGAGTAGGTGCTAAAGAAGAACAAAGCGATATTATGGTGTTCGGGGATTTATCTGCAAATTTTGAAAAAAGGGAAATAAGAATAAAGGGTAAAAAAATAGATTTAACATTAAAAGAGTTTGAATTATTAGAAATGTTAATTAAAAATAGAGGTAAAATTTTAAGAAGAGAAATGCTTTTAGATAAGATTTGGGGTTATGAATATATAGGGGAAACTAGAACAGTAGATGTTCATATTAGATATTTAAGAAAGAAAATAGAAGATGATGATAAAAACCCTAAATTTATTGAGACTATAAGAGGAGTAGGGTATAGATTTAACCCAGATCTATAATATATGAAAAAGAGAATTATAATCTCATCTCTTGCAACTGTAATATTTTCTCTAGTATTAGTATGTTTAGCATTTAAAGAATTAATAAATATACAAGAGATAGATAGAACTAAGGGTATTTTATCTGTATATAATGAGTTATTTATTAAAGAAATTAAAGAGAATGATGTTGATTTCAGTAAATTTAGAATAGATAATAATCAAGTTAGATTTACTATAATAGATAGACAAGGTAATGTTTTGTATGACTCAGAAAGTAAGGGATCACTTTCTGATAATCATATTGATAGAGAAGAGATTCATCAGGCTTTTATTAATAATGAGGGTTCAAGCGTAAGGTATAGTAGTACCTCTACAGTTAATCTAGTATATTACGCGACCAAAATAGATGAAAATACTGTAGTTAGAAGTTCTGTGCCAACAAGTGCAATAATGGTATTTTTATCAGGAACTTATAAATATTATATATTTATTATAATTATAGTAGCTATTTTAGCTTTATGGTTATCTGTTAAATTAACAAAGATTATAATATACCCAATAAAGGAATTAGAAGAGGCTACTGCTAAGATTTTGAATGGAGACTTATACAATAGAGCTAAGGTATATAATGATGATGAAATTGGATCTTTAGCAAGAAGTTTTAACAAAATGGCAGATGAATTACAGATTAAGATTAATGATTCTTACGATAAACAAAACAAATTAGAAGCAATATTAGAAAGTATGGATAGTGGAGTTATTGCAATTGATAACTATGGAAAGATAATGCTTATAAATAACTATGCAAAAAATTTATTTGGGTTAAAAGGAGAAATAATAGGAGAGAAAATTGAAGAGTGTATTATAGATTATGATTTGTTGCAATTTGTTAAAGACATTCCAGAGATTGACTCTAAAGAAATAAAATTATTTCATCCAGTTCAAAGAGAGTTAAAGGTGAAAAAAGCTCCTATAATTAATGGTAATGTAAATACTATAGGTATAGTTATAACTTTGGCTGATATAACAGATATAAAAAGATTAGAGAACATGAGAAGTCAATTTGTAGCAAATGTTTCTCATGAACTAAAAACTCCATTAACATCTATAAAAGGTTTTTCAGAAACTTTAAAGTATGTTGATGATAATAAAACTAGAAAGAAATTTTTAGATATTATAAATAAAGAAGCTGATAGATTAAGTAGACTAATTAATGATATATTAATTTTATCTAATATTGAAAATATGAAAGTAACTAGAATGGAAAAATTTAAGCCGATGGATGTAGTACAAGAGGTTATAGATGTAATAAGTACTGAAGCTAGCTCTAAAGGCATAGAAGTTAAGTTAGTTGATGAATATAATGGGGACTTAAGTGGGAATAGAGATAAATTCTATCAGTTAAGTATGAATCTTATTGATAATGCAGTGAAATATTCAAAAGAGAATGGGAAGGTAAAAGTTAAGCTTTTAGAAAAGAATAATTATCTTATAATGGAAGTAGAAGATAATGGGGTTGGTATACCAAAGGAAGATTTACCGAGAATATTCGAAAGATTTTACAGAGTTGATAAATCAAGATCCAGTAAAGGTACTGGATTAGGGCTCGCTATTGTAAAACATATTGTAAAACTATTTAATGGCGAAGTAGATGTTTATTCAGAATTAGGAGAAGGTACAAAGTTTATAGTTAAAATTAGAAAGTAATTAAAAGAGTTTATGGCTTTACACGCCAATAAACTCTTTTAATTTTTTTTATATTATTACAATTAACAGCAACTTAACATTCTTATAATACTCTTTAACAATAGCATAATATTCCTTTAACGTTAAGATATTATTATTGTTATTGTAAGGTAATAAATTAATAAATCGAACAAATTAAATGAAGTGGATTTGGAGGAAAATTTATGAAGAGTAAAAAGTTAAAATTGATGGTAGGTGCTTTAGTAGTAATGATGATGGGAGCAACTTTAACAGGTTGTGGAGGAAATAATGGACAAAGCGGAGATGCTGGAACTGAAACTCAAACAACTATTTCAATTTCGGGATCTACTTCTGTTGGGCCATTAATGTTAAAAGTTCAAGAAAGATATGAAGTTGCAAATGAAGGCATAACATTAGAAGTTCAAGAAAATGGTTCAGGTGCAGGGATTAAAGATGTTATAAATGGTGTTTCAGAAATTGGAATGTCTTCAAGAGAATTAAAGAGTGAAGAAGCTTCACAAGTGGATGGAACAGTAATTGCTCATGATGGTATTGCATTGCTAGTAAATCCATCAAATAAAGTAGAAAACATAACTTTAGAACAAATTAAAGGAATTTATACAGGAACAATAACTAACTGGAAAGAGTTAGGCGGATCTGATTCTCCAATAGTTGTTATAAGTAGAGAAGAAGGCTCAGGAACAAGAGATGCCTTCCAAGAAATAGTTGGTTATAAATCAGAGGAATTAATAAAAGATGCTTCAATTGCAGATGGAAGTGGAGCTGTTAAAACTACAGTTGCAGGGAATGAAAATGCAATAGGATTTGCTTCTTTTGAATATATAGATGATAGTGTAAATGCTTTAAAAGTAAATGATGTTGAAGCAACACCAGATAACGTAAAGGCAGGAGAATATAAGTTATCAAGACCTTTCTTATTAGTAACTAAGAAAGATACTTTAACTGAAGCTGGAGCAGCTTTAATTGAATATGTTTTAAGTTCAGAAGGTCAACAAATTGTTAAAGATAACAAATTAATAACTTTAGAATAATAATTAATATTTGAGTAAGAATGCCTCAATGCTTGAGGCGTTTTTACTACATAAAATCAAGGATATTTATTACCATTAGGAGGACTAAAATGGTAGAGGGAAATATAAAGAGTAATACGAGTAAATATATTGTTGATAAGATTACTAGAGTGATATTCTTAATATGTGCACTTGTTGCAGTGGTAAGTTTAATTTTAATTATAGGATTCGTATTTATGAAGGGATTAAAGCCTTTTGTTACAGGAGATAAATCTTTTATAGAATTTATATTTGGTACTGATTGGTACCCTACATCAGAAGTGCCTAAATACGGTATATTACCGATGATAATTGCTTCAATATATGGTACTGTAGGAGCTTTAATTATAGGGGTTCCAATTGGATTACTAACAGCTATATTTATAGCTGAAGTTGCACCAAAAGGAGTATCAAAATTTATGATTCCAGCAGTTGAACTTTTAGCTGGAATACCATCTGTGTTATATGGATTATTTGGTTTGGCAATAATTGTTCCATGGATACAAAGAACTTTTAATTTAGCGCAAGGACAAAGTTTATTTGCAGTAATTATTGTACTAGCTGTAATGATGTTACCAACAATAATTTCAGTTTCAACCACTGCGATAAAAGCAGTTCCTAAAAGTTATAAAGAGGGTTCGTTAGCATTAGGAGCTTCACATATAGAGACCACTTTTAAAGTGGTTGTGCCTGCAGCAAAGTCAGGTATATTAGCAGCAATAGTTCTTGGAAGTGGAAGAGCTATTGGAGAGACGATGGCTATAATTTTAGTGGCAGGTAATTCAGTACAAATACCAACATCTATTTTTGATAAGGTAAGACCACTTACTAGTAATATAGCGTTGGAAATGGGATATGCATCACAAGCACATCAAGAATTATTATTTGCAACTGGGGTCGTGTTGTTTGCATTTATTTTAATATTAAATTTAGTTATTTCAAAACTTTCTAGTAAGGAAGGTAAATAAAAATGAGAAAATTCAAAGAGAGTATTTTAAAAGTATTATTATATTTATCAGCTGTAATAACTGTTAGCATATTAGTTTTCATACTTGGATTTATATTTATAAAAGGATATAAAATAATTAATTTTAATTATTTATTTAGTGAATATAAACCTTCTGGTGGTGGAGGAATAAAACCATTTATTATATCTACGTTGTATACAGTTGCTTTATCACTTGCAATAGCTACACCTATAGGAGTTCTTTCTGCGGTATATTTACAAGAATATGCTAAGCAAGGAAAGATGGTAAAGATTATAAGGTACTCAACAGAAGCTTTAGCAGGGATACCCTCTATAGTATATGGATTATTCGGAGCAGCATTTTTTGTGGCTGCATTAAATTTTGGATATTCACTTATTGCAGGTTCATTAACTTTATCTATAATTATATTACCTGTAATAATACGTACTACAGAGGAGGCATTGAAAGTTGTTCCATCATCATATAGAGAGGCTTCTTTAGGACTTGGAGCTACTAAGTTTCAAACTTTGTATAAAGTTATTCTCCCAAGTGCAATACCTGGAATACTTTCAGGAGTAATATTATCAATGGGACGTGTAATAGGAGAGTCGGCCGCGTTATTTTTAACAGCAGGTACAGTATATAAAATACCGAAGAGTATTATGTCTAGCGGAAGAACATTGACAGTTCATGCCTTTTTAGAAACAAAAGAAAAAGGTGATATTGCATCTGCAGCTGCTGCTGGAATAGTTTTGATAGTAATGATTTTAATATTAAATATTATAGCTAAGTTAATAAGCAAGAAATTAAATAAGGCCGAGTATTAATTAAATTTAAATAGTGAGTATTATACAATTTTAAGAGGTGTAAGTATGTCAAATATAATAACGCCTGAAATTCAGGTGAAAAATTTAGATTTGTTTTATGGAGATAATCAAGCTCTGAAGAATATTAATATAGATATAGAAAAAAACAAGGTTACAGCATTAATAGGACCATCAGGATGTGGGAAGTCGACTTTTTTAAGAACTTTAAATAGAATGAATGATCTTATTGCAGGAGTGAAGATAGATGGTGAAATTCTAGTTGATGGTAAAGATATATATAAAGATTTTAATGAAATAGATTTAAGAAAGAAAGTAGGAATGGTATTTCAAAAGCCGAACCCATTTCCAATGTCTATATATGACAATATAGCATATGGTCCGAGAGTTCATGGGGTTAAAGATAAAAAGACTTTAGACCAAATAGTTGAAAAAAGTTTAAAAGGTGCTGCATTATGGGATGAAGTTAAGGATAGACTCAAAAAAAGTGCTTTAGGTTTATCAGGTGGGCAACAACAAAGACTTTGTATTGCAAGAACTATTGCAGTATCACCTGAAATAATATTAATGGATGAACCCACATCGGCTCTAGACCCTATATCTACAAATAAAATGGAAGAGCTAATGGATCAACTAAAAAAAGATTATACCGTTGTTATAGTTACACATAACATGCAACAAGCAGGAAGAATTGCAGATAAAACTGCATTCTTTTTATCCGGTGAACTTATAGAATATGGAAAAACAGAAGATATTTTTTATAGACCACAAGATAAGAGAACAGAGGATTATATATCAGGAAGATTCGGCTAAAATTTAAAAGGGAGTGAGATTATGACAAGAACTGTTCTAGATAATAGAATGAAAGTACTAATTTCTGAATTGGCAGAAATGGGAAGTTTGGTAGAAAAACAATTATATGATAGTATTGAAGCTTTTAAAAATAGAGATATGGATCTTGTAGAAAATGTAATGAAAAATGATGATAAGGTAGATGAACTAAATAAAAAAATTGAAGAGCAATGTTTGAAGTTTATGGCTATGGAATCCCCTGTTGCTACAGATTTAAGAAAAATTTTTACGACATCTAAAATTGTTACAGATTTAGAAAGAATGGGAGATTATGCAGTAGACATATGTAAAATAACTAAAAGGGTTGAGTTAGAACCAATAGGTGAAGAGTGTGATTCAATATGGGAGATGGTTGATATTCTAATTAAAATGATTGGAAAATCAATTGAAGCATTTGTGGATGGAAATGTTGAAGAAGCTTATGAGATATGTAAAATGGATGATAAAGTTGATATATTGTATCGTGGGCTATTCAATGAAATGTTAAAGAAAATGGCTAAAGATGAAACTATGATAAATAGAGGAGCACAAATTTTATTTGCATCAAAATACCTAGAAAGAGTTGGGGATCACGTAACAAATATTTGCGAGTGGATAATTTTTTCTAAAAAAGGTGATTATGTAGATTTAAATGAGTAATAATAAAGAATATGAGAACTTCTCATATTCTTTATTTTATTGTGAAAATGTGGCTTAGAATAATCTCTTTTGTTGACTGAAGATAATTATTAGGTTAATATATCATAGAGATGATAGGTTATTATAGGAGTGACGTTATGAGGAATGTAGTAACAAATGTAATACCTTATAGTATTGCTGAAGAGGTTGGCATCGAAGTTAATGATATTTTATTATCAGTAAATGGAGAAAAAATAACAGACATTATTGATTATAGATTTTTAACAGCAGATGAAGAGTTAGTTTTAGAAATGGAGAAGTCTAATGGAGAAGTTTGGGAATACGAAATCGAGAAGGATTACGGCGAAGAACTTGGATTAGAATTTGGCGGCGGAATAATGGATAAAGCAAAAAGGTGTAGTAATAAGTGCATGTTTTGCTTTATAGATCAGAATCCTAAAGGAATGAGAGAAACCTTATACTTTAAAGATGATGATTCAAGACTATCTTTTCTTCAAGGAAATTTTGTAACACTAACAAATATGAAAGATGAAGACATCGATAGAATTATTAGATATAGGATTAGTCCTATAAATATTTCTGTACATACTACAAATCCAGAGTTAAGAGTTAAGATGCTTGGTAATAGATTTGCAGGGCAAGTATATGATAGAATGAAAAAGTTAGCAGATGCTGGTATTGAAATGCATTGCCAAATAGTTCTTATTCCAGAAGTAAATAATAAGGAAGAGCTAAAGAAAACTATAAATGATTTATATAGCCTGTATCCATCAGTAGCTAATGTTGCAGTAGTACCAATAGGCGTTACTAAGTTTAGAGATGGACTAGTGAAGGTAAAAACATTTGATAAAGAATTAGCCAGAGAAGAATTAGAAATGGTTATGAAATTCCAAGAAAAATTTATGAATGAAATTGGAGATCCTTTTATAAGAATGTCTGATGAATTTTATATTGTATCAGGAATAGATGTACCTGAAGAGGAATTTTATAAAGGGTATGAACAAATTGAAGATGGAGTTGGAATGATTAGATGCTTTAGAGAAGCAATTAATTATGGAGTGCAAAATCTAAGAAAAGATATTAGCGGTACATTTACTATAGCTACTGGAAAACTTGCATTTAATGAAGTTATGAATGGTGCTAAGAAGATAATGAAAGCTAATGAAAATATAAAAATTGATGTATTTGAAATAATAAATCATTTTTATGGTGAATCTATAACAGTTACAGGTCTTTTAACTGGTAAAGATATAATAAGTCAATTAAAGGGTAGAATTAAAAGTGAATATTTAATTATGTCTAGTAATATGTTCAGAAAAGGATATGAGTTAGCGCCTGCTGATTATATAATGCTAGATGATGTGAGAGTAGAGGATATAGAAAAAGAATTAGGAGTTAAGGTTCTTGTTGCTGACCACACAGGAGAAGACTTAATAGATATTATAAACGATGTATGTCAGGAGGAAAAATAATGGGAAAACCAATAGTAGCTATAGTTGGAAGACCAAATGTAGGAAAATCAACATTATTTAATAAATTAGCAGGGAAAAGAATCTCTATTGTACAAGATACTCCAGGAGTAACTAGAGATAGAGTTTATGCAGAAGCAGAGTGGTTAAATCATGTATTTACAATGATAGATACAGGTGGGATTGAGCCAGAAAATCAAGATATTATTGTAAAACAAATGAGAAGACAAGCGAATATTGCTATAGAAACAGCTGACGTTATAATGTTTGTTGTTGATGGTAAAGAAGGATTAACAGCGGCTGATAATGAAGTTGCAACTATGCTTAGAAAGTCTAAGAAACCAGTTGTATTAGTTGTTAACAAGATAGATAACTTAAAAGATGAAGAAAATGCTTGGGAATTTTATAACTTAGGGATAGGTGATCCAGTAGCTATATCTGCAGGTCAAGGAAAAGGACTTGGAGATATGCTTGATATGGTTGTAAGTCACTTTGATTCAATAGGTGAAGCAGATGAAGAAGAAGAAGATATAAAAATAGCTATGATAGGTAAGCCTAATGTAGGTAAGTCTTCATTAATAAATAGATTATTAGGTGAGGATAGACTAATAGTTTCTGAGATAGCTGGAACTACAAGAGATGCAATAGATAGTAAAATAGAAACTGATTTTGGAAAGTTTACTTTAATAGATACTGCTGGTCTTAGAAGAAAAAGTAAGGTAAAAGAAGAGATTGAAAGATATTCAGTTATAAGAACTCTTACAGCAATTGAAAGAGCTGATGTATGTATACTTATGATAGATGCTACAGAAGGTGTTACAGACCAAGATGAAAAGATAATAGGATTTGCTCATGAGTTAAACAAAGCTATAATGGTAGTTGTAAATAAGTGGGATCTTATTGAAAAAGATGGTAAGACTATGGATGTATATAAGAAAGACTTACAATCAAATTTAAAATTTATAAGTTATGCTAAGTATCTATTTATATCTGCATTAACAGGGCAAAGAGCGCATAAAGTTTTAGAAGTAGCTAAAGAATGTTATGATAATTACAGTAAGAGAGTTGGGACTGGTGTATTAAATGATGTAATTAGTAAAGCAATATTAATGAAAGAGCCACCAGTAGTAGCATTAAAAAGACTTAAGATTTATTATGCAACACAAGTTGCTACAAAACCACCAAAGTTTGTATTCTTTGTTAATGATACAAATGCGAGACATTTCTCTTATGAAAGATATTTAGAAAATCAATTAAGAGATAGTTTCGATTTTAGTGGTACAGGAATTCAAATAGAGTATAGAGAAAGAAAGGAATAATCTATATGAGTAAAGTGACTTTTGTAGGTGGTGGGAGTTTTGGTACATCACTAGCTATATTATTAGGTAACAAAGGAAATGATGTATCTATATATGATAGAGATATATCTGTGGTTAACGATATTAATATAAATAGAAAAAATGATAGGTATATAAAAGGATTAGAAGTGCCTAAGAATGTCACAGCTTATAATGATGTAGATAAAGCTTTAGAAGGAGCAGAATATGTAGTTTTAGCATTACCATCTCAGATTATACGAATAGGAGCTAAAACTTTAAAAGGAAAAATATCTTCTGATATACCGGTTATATGCATAGCAAAAGGAATAGAAGAAGGTACTAATAAAACTTTAGTAGAAGTTATTAATGATGAAATAGATAATCCTGTAGTTGTTTTATCTGGTCCAAGTCATGCAGAAGAAGTTGCTTTCAATATACCAACTACTGTTGTAACATCTTCTAAAAATATGAAAGTGGCAGAAGAAGTTCAAGATTTATTTATGACTAAAGAATTTAGAGTTTATACTAATAGTGATTTAGTTGGGGTAGAAATTGGTGGAGCTGTAAAGAATATTATCGCATTAGCTGCCGGAGTTTGTGATGGATTAGGATATGGTGATAATACAAAAGCTGCTTTAATGACTAGAGGAATGGCTGAAATAGTTAGAATTGGTACAAAGTTAGGTGGAAATATTGAAACATTTTTAGGCCTTACTGGAATGGGTGACCTTATAGTTACTTGTACTAGTATGCACTCTAGAAATAGAAAAGCTGGTATTTTAATAGGAAAAGGTATGAGCAAAGATGATGCTGTAAAAGAAGTAGGTATGGTAGTAGAAGGTATTACTGCGTGTAATGCATTCTATAAATTAAAAGAACAGCTAGATGTTGAGATGCCGATTACAGATGGATTATATAGAGTTTTATTTGAAAATAGAAAAGCTAAAGATGTAGTAGATGAACTTTTAAAAAGAGACAAAAAGTCTGAAGTTTATTAATAGTTTGATGCACGTATATAAATATACGTGCATTTTTTTGTATTTATATATACTATACATAAACAAAGTGTTGCAAAAGAAAGAATTAAATTTTTTGATTTGAAATAATTATAAGCAGAAAAACCAGTATACTTTTTCTAGCGTGAGAATATATATATATTGTTAAAAATATATAGGAGGGAAAATTAGTGGAGGGTTTCAACATATACAGAGATATAGCAGAAAGAACTCAAGGGGACATATATGTAGGAGTAGTTGGACCTGTTAGAACAGGTAAATCTACTTTTATTAAAAAGTTTATGGACCTAATGGTTATACCCAAAATTGAAAATTCTTTTAAGAAAGAGAGAGCAAAAGATGAATTGCCACAAAGTGGATCAGGAAAAACTATTCATACTACAGAACCAAAATTTGTACCAAATGAGGCTGTAGAAATTACTGTGGATGACGATATTAGTTTTAAGGTAAGATTAGTTGATTGTGTAGGTTATATTGTAAAGGGAGCATTAGGGTATTTAGAAGAAGATGAACCTAAGATGGTAAATACACCATGGTATGATTATGAGATACCTTTTGAAGATGCAGCAGAAATTGGAACAAGAAAGGTTATTACAGATCATTCTACTATAGGTTTAGTTGTAACTACTGATGGTAGTATAACTGGTTTAGAGAGATCTGAGTACTTAGAAGCAGAAGAAAGGGTAATAGATGAATTGAAATCAATAAAAAAACCTTTCGTAGTTGTACTTAATACAAAGAACATAAATTCACCAGAGACTGAATCATTGAAGAAACAAATGGAAGCTAAATATGATGTTACAGTTCAAGTGATGGATGTTTATAATATGACTGAAAAAGATATTGAAAATTTATTTGTACATGTACTTAAAGAGTTCCCAGTAAAAGAAATAAACATAGATATGCCTACATGGGTAGAAAAGCTTGATCCAGAACATTGGTTAAAGAAAGAATTCTTTAAAATAGTAAAGGGAATGTGTGACGATGTAGAAAAGATAAAAGACATAAAACCTTCATTTAACTCATTTAAAGAAGATGAAAATGCCAATGCTTCAGAATTAAGTGAGATTAAACTTGGAGAGGGTACTGCAAAAATATTATTAAAGCCAAGTGAAAGTATTTTTTATAAGGTGTTAAGTGAAGATTGTGGAGTTGAGGTTAGCTGTGAGAGTGATTTAATATCTTTAATTAAAGAGCTTAATGTAGCAAAAAAAGAGTATGATAAAATCAAAGATGCTCTTTATGATGTTAGAGAAACAGGTTACGGATTAGTTGCACCACAATTATCAGAAATGAAATTTGAAAAACCTGAAATGATAACTCAAGGAAGTAAATATGGAGTTAAACTTAAAGCTAGTGCACCATCACTACATTTTATAAAGGCTGATATAAAGACTGAAATAAGTCCAATAATGGGATCAGAAAAAGAAAGTGAAGAATTAGTTAAAGCTTTAATGGAAAAATTTGATAGTGATCCAGAATCTTTATGGCAAAGTAATATGTTTGGAAAGTCATTAGAAGTATTAGTTAAAGAAGGCTTACAAAATAAACTTTATAAGATGCCAGAAGATGTTCAAGTTAAGATCCAAAAAACACTTCAAAAAATAATTAATGAAGGTAATGGCGGATTGATCTGTATAATTTTATAACAATATTTGGCACCTATCTTTTTAGATAGGTGCTTTTAAATTTTAGTTAACTTTATAATTATATATATTAAGTGTGAAATATATAGGGAATGTAGAATATAATATATTAAGCAAGTAATATGTGCTTAATATATTATAGTAAAGAGGGATAATATGAATAGCAGATTTTGTACCTATAAAAGAGTGGGTTATTTGAGGCGGAGTGTTGCAGATGAGTTAGGTATAGAGTTTACTGGAGCGATATATGCCTGCCCTGGAGTGCTAAAGCATATTATTAAAAGACATGGTAAACAATTAGACAAGAATATAAAGAAAAATATATTTGAGTTTATGAAAGTTATACTGGAAGAACCGGATTATATCGGACTTTACAAAAGTGAGGAGGGAACTACTTCTATTCAGTTTGTAAAGAAAATGTATAATTATTTGTTGTTAGGAGTGGAGGTGGACGAAATGAACCAGTATATTTATGTATCTACTATGTACCCTATAAATGATAATAAAATAAAAAATAGATTAGATTATGGTGAACTAATTAAAGTGAATTGTGGCTAAAATATATTTATTGAAAGAAATGGAGTGGGGTTGTATAATAAACTCAAGAAATATTTGTTGATAATCTTGAGCTATTAAATTAAGTTTTGAATTAAATTATTGCTTATATAAAAAAGTGGCTTTGCCACTTTTTGTTTGTTTAGGTTATAGGATAAATTATATTGAGATGGAGTGATAAAATGAAGAAGATAGCAGTTATTTTTAATGGTGGGACAATATCTATGAAAGTAGATGAAAGGATTAAGGCAGCTGTTCCAAGTTTAACAGGGGAAGAAATAATGTCTATGGTGACTGGAATAGAGAATTATGCAGAAATAGAATCATATACTTTCTCTAGTATGCCATCACCTCACATGACTTTTGAGACAATATTAGAACTAAGTAATTTCGTAACAGAATTAGTAAATAGAAGTGATATAGATGGGATAGTTATTACACATGGAACTGATACTTTAGAAGAAACAGCATATTTTTTAGATTTAACAATAGATACATCTAAACCGATAGTAATAACTGGAGCTATGAGAAGTAGTTCAGAATTGGGATACGATGGCCCTTTTAATTTAGCAACATCAATTTGTACTGCTATATCTGATGATTCTATTGGAAGAGGAGTTTTAGTCTGCTTTAATGGAGAATTAAATTCAGCAGCAGAAGTTACAAAAGCAAATTCTATGGCTTTAAATGCATTTAGAACTCCTAATTTTGGGCCAATTGGAATTGTAGATAATAATAAGGTTATCTTTTATAGAAATACTATAAATACTTCAAAATACAAAGTTAACAAAATTGATAAAGAAGTAGCGCTGATTAAATGTGCAGTAGACATGGATTCTACATTTATAGATTTTATTATTGAAAAAGGTTATGGTGGAATTGTAATAGAAGCTTTAGGAAGAGGAAATGTTCCACCTAGAATGGTTCCTGGAATAAAGAGAGCTATTGAGAATAATATTCCAGTGGTAATAGTGTCACGATGCTTTGAAGGAAGAGTTCATGAATCTTATGGGTACGAAGGGGGAGGAAAGATGTTGCTAGATTTGGGGATAATATTCGGAGATACACTACCAGGTCAAAAAGCAAGAATAAAACTTCTTTTATCAATAAATTCAGAGTTAGATTTAGAACAAATAAGAAAGCAGTTTGAATAAAGAATGTTAGGGAAAAACTACATAATAAATAATATGTGCGAAAATTGATTTAAAACATATAAAAAATATTCGGAACAGTTGACCAAAAGAGTTAAAAGTGATACAATAATATTCGTAAGGTGATTCGATTGGGATAAACAAACACGAATGTTTCTTTGGAAAAGAAATGTTTTATTATTGATTTATACGCATAGATTTGAATTTTTAAGCTATGGTGAGTCGTCTTAATTAACTTATCATAGCTTTAATTTATTTACATATTATTTATAAGGAGTGTTGAAAATGGGGGAATTATCAACGAAAAAACTATCAACAAAAGAAAAACTTTTACCGATATTAACAAATAAGAATGTTGATATTAAGAAAGAAATGCTTGCAGGGTTAACTACTTTCTTGACAATGGCATATATTATCGCAGTTAATCCTAATATACTATCAGCTACTGGTATGCCTGCTGGAGCATTAGTTACAGCAACTTGTTTAGCGGCTGCACTTGCTTGCATAATGATGGGGTTATTTGCTAACTTACCATTTGCATTAGCTTCAGGTATGGGATTAAATGCTTACTTTGCTTATTCTGTTGTCTTAGGAATGGGAATTTCATGGGAAGTGGCTTTGACAGCTGTATTTATTGAAGGTATCATATTTATATTATTATCAATATTTAAAGTTCGTGAAGCAGTAGTAAATGCTATTCCTAAAAATATGAAATTAGCTGTTACAGGTGGTATTGGATTATTTATAGCGTTTATTGGATTAGTTAATTCAGGGCTTGTAGTTTCAGATGAGGCTACGATGGTTGCTTTAGGTGAATTTACTCCAGCGGTTATAATTACGCTTATAGGATTAGTTATAATAACTGTTTTAAATAAGAAAGGTGTTAGAGGATCTATTCTTTGGGGAATATTGATTTCTTCATTAATTGGATGGGGATATGCTTTAATAAACACAGAAGCAGCTGCAGCTTTAGGAATTTATCTGCCTAGTGGAGTGTTTAAGTTTGAAGGTATAGGAGAAATAGCTGGAAAAATTGATTTAGCTCATGCGTTCCATCCAGATAATTTAAAGATGTTTATAACTGTAGTTTGTACATTCTTATTCGTAGATTTCTTTGATACAGTTGGTACTTTAGTTGGAGTTTGTTCAAAGGCTAAAATGTTAGATAAAGATGGTAATGTTCCTAATGCGGGAAGAGCGCTTTTGGTTGATGCTATAGGAACAACTGCTGGAGCTTGCTTAGGAGTTTCAACAGTTACGACTTATGTTGAAAGTGCAACAGGTGTTGCGGAAGGTGGTAAAACAGGATATACATCAATAACAGTAGGTATATTATTCCTTATTGCAATGTTCTTCTCACCAATAATTGTAGCTATACCGTCATGTGCTACAGCACCAGCGCTAATTTATGTTGGATACTTAATGCTTGAAGCTGTTAAAGAAATAGAGTTTGAAAATATTACTGAAGGAGTGCCAGCATTCTTAACTATAGCTGCAATGCCATTAACATATAGTATAGGTGATGGATTAACTTTAGGAATAATTTCATACGTAGTAATTAACCTAATATATAACATCTTCTTTGCTAAAAGCAAGGAGAAAAAGACAAAGATTTCTTGGGTTATGTATTTACTATTAGTAGTATTTATTTTAAAGATTGCATTCTTATAAAATTAAATAGGGTATAGACGTTTGAAAGTCTACTTCTTAGGAGGTAGACTTTTTTAATTTAATTATGAACAATTTGTTAACAAAAAGTTGACATTAGTAAGTTGAGAATATAAACTGTTTATATTGTCAAAAAAGTATATAAGATAAATATTGAAAGTTAGGGATGAATTATGGTAAAAAGTATGACTAGCTTCGGTAGAAGTAGTAGTGAAGAAGGACAAAAACGTATTTTTACTGTTGAGATGAAAAGTGTCAATAATAGATATTTAGATATAAATATCAGAATGCCTAAAGCTTTAATTTCATTAGAAGAAGAAGTGAGAAAGATGATTTCATCCTCTTTATCAAGAGGAAAAGTTGATGTTTTTATTAACTTAAAAAATTATTCTCAAAATGAAGGAACACCAAAGGTTGATTTAAAGCTTGCTGAAGACTACTTAAATTGTTTAAGAGAAATAGAAACAAATTTTGGACTTAAAAATGATGTATCAGTAATGCAACTTGCAAGATTCCCAGAAGTTATAACAGTAGTTCAAGAAGAGGAGAAGGTAGAGGAGATATTCGAAGAATTAAAACCTTTAATTTCAACTTCAATTGAAATGATGATAAATATGAGAATTGTTGAAGGGGAAAAATTAAAAGAAGATATATTAGATAAAGTAAGTGTAATAGAAGATTTAGTTAGAGAAATCGAAAAGGTAGCTGATACAGTTCCAAAAGCTTATAAAGTTAAATTAGAAGAAAGATTATCAGAACTTTTAAGTGGTGCGGATATTGATCAAAATAGGTTAGCCACAGAAGTATGTATATTTGCAGATAAAGCAACTGTAGATGAAGAAATAACAAGATTAGGAAGTCACATTAGCCAAATTAGAAAAACTTTAAGCTTAAATGAACCTATAGGAAGAAAATTAGATTTTATAATTCAAGAAATGAATAGAGAGACTAATACTATAGGATCTAAATCAAGTGATATTCATATGACTAATATAGTCATTGATATAAAAAATCTTATCGAAAAGATAAGGGAACAAGTTCAAAATATAGAATAATAGGAGGAGAGCAATGGGAATTAAGTTAATCAACATTGGTTTTGGAAATATTGTTTCAGCAAATAGACTTGTAGCAATAGTAAGTCCAGAATCAGCACCGATTAAAAGAATAATCCAAGAAGCTAGAGACAGAGGTATGTTAATCGATGCAACTTATGGAAGAAGAACAAGAGCTGTTTGTATAACTGATAGTGATCATGTAATTTTATCAGCAGTTCAACCAGAAACTGTTGCACATAGATTATCAACTAAAGATGAAACTGTAGATGAGGTTGATGAATAATGACTAATAATAAGGGATTATTAATAGTGGTATCAGGACCATCAGGAGCTGGAAAAGGTACAATATGTAAAGCGTTATTAGAAAAACATGATGATTTATTTATATCTGTTTCAGCTACTACGAGACAGCCTAGAGCTGGTGAAGTAGATGGTGTTAATTATCACTTTATAACAAAAGAAGATTTTATTAAAAGAGTAGAACAAAAAGATTTCCTAGAATATGCTGAAGTATATGGAAATTATTATGGGACACCAAAGTCAAAAGTTGAAGAAATGCTTAATAGTGGCAAAAATGTAATTCTAGAAATAGATATTCAAGGTGCACTTAAAGTTAAAGAGAACTTTAAAGAAGGTGTATTTATATTTATACTTCCTCCATCAATGGAAGAATTAAAACAAAGAATAATTAAAAGAGGCAGTGAAACACCTGAATCTTTAATGAGAAGATTTAAATCTGCATATCAAGAAATAAATTATATATCAAAATATAATTATGCAGTAGTAAATGATATAGTTGATGTAGCAGTTTCTAAAATAGAAGGAATTATTACAGCTGAAAAATGTAGAGTGGATAGAATAAAAGATACAATATTAGATTCTAAGGAGGGCTTAATTCATGAACAACTCTATGATTAATCCATCAATAGTAGACTTATTAAAAAAGGTAGAAGATAGATATTCGTTAGTTATCGTTTCTTCTAGAAGAGCAAGACAAATTATAGATGGAAGCAATCCATTAACAACAAATAAATCAAAAAAACCTTTAACATTAGCTATTAATGAAATTAATGAAGGTTCAGTTAGCTACCATAAGGTAGAAGAAGGTACAAAATAGTCATGAGAGACAAAAAGAGAGTGGTAATAGGTGTTACTGGAGGAATTGCAGTATATAAAGCTTTAGACATAATAAGTGCTTTGAGAAAACAAGATGTTGAAATTAAAGTTATAATGACTGAGTCTGCACAAGAATTCGTTACACCTTTAGCGTTTCAATCGTTAAGCCAAAATATGGTTATAACCGATATGTTTGCAGAACCTAAGGCATGGGAGATTCAACATATATCTTTAGCTCAGTGGGCAGATATAATGTTGATTGCACCAGCCACTGCAAATATTATTGGTAAAGTTGCTAATGGTATAGCAGATGATATGCTTTCTACAACGATAATGGCAACAGAAGCAAAAGTTATTTTTGCGCCAGCTATGAATACAAAAATGTATGAAAATAAAATAGTTCAAGACAATATTAATAAATTGAAAAATTACGGATATAAATTTATAGAACCAGCTAGTGGAAGATTAGCTTGTGGAGATCTTGGAAAAGGTAAATTAGCTAATGTATCTGATATAGTTGATAGAGTATTGTTAGAACTTGAAGAAAAAGAACAAGATCTTTTAGGTAAAAAAGTATTAGTTACTGCAGGACCTACTATAGCGCCTATTGATCCAGTGAGATATATTACAAATAAATCTACAGGAAAGATGGGATATGCTATTGCACAAGAGGCAAAAGAGCGAGGGGCTGAAGTAACATTAGTATCTGGCCCGACAAATATACCTAGAATAGCAGATATTAATTTTATAAGTGTAAAAACTAATAGTGAAATGAAAGATGCAGTTTTAAGGTATTATGATTTTGCTGATATAGTAATTAAGTCAGCAGCAGTAGCTGATTATAAACCTAAAGAATATAGTAATGAAAAGATAAAAAAAGGTGAGGGTGACTTACAGTTAACACTTACTAGAGATAGTGATATCCTAAAAATTTTAGGAGAAAGAAAAAAAGAGCAAATTCTTGTTGGTTTTGCAGCAGAAAGTAATAATGTTTTAAATAATGCAGAAAAGAAGCTTAAAAACAAGAATTTAGATTTTATTGTAGCTAATGATATTACTGCAAGTGATACTGGTTTTGCAAGTGAAGATAATAAAGTGACTATACTGTCTAAGGATGGTAGTGTTATAAATCTTGATAAGATGAGTAAAAAGCAGGTAGCTACAAATATATTTGATATGATTCTAGGAAAGCGCTAATTGCGCTTTTCTTTATATTGAAAGGGTCATTAAAAATAAATATTATATGGATTATATTAGTAATATGAGGGTGATTTTTTGATTCTTTATGGTGAAATAATATTAAATAGCGAAGCTGTAGAAATTGATAGACCTTTTACTTATAAAATTCCTGAAAGTCTTAACGATAAGGTTAGTGTAGGGCAGATTGTAAAAGTTCCTTTTGGCTTTAGAAATAAACCAGTAGAAGGGTTTATAATAAGTATAAAAAAAGAGGATGAAGTAGAATTTGAATACAAGGTGAAAGAATTACTATCTATTGAAACAGAGGAACCAATCATTACCCCAGATGACATTGAATTAATTTATTTTTTGAAGGAAAAATATCTTTGTAAATATATAGATGCTTTTAGGCTTTTAATACCTATAGGGATTATGAAAGGTGCTAAAAATAAAGTTAAAAATGTTATAGTATTAGTTAAAGATGATTTAGATGATATAAAAAATCCAGATGGATATAAAGAAATTATAAATATTTTAAAAGAGTATTCAGGTAAATATTCTAAAAGTGAACTAATAAAGAACTTTTCTATATCTCAATATAAACTTAACAACTTGATAAAAAAAGGAATTTTAAAATCCGTAGAAGAAGTTGTATTTAGGTATAATGAAAGAGAATATATAAAAGATGAAGATAAAAAATTAACTTATGAGCAACATAATGCTATAGAAAAAATATTGAATTCTGATAAAAATATCTTTTTGTTAAAAGGGGTAACGGGATCAGGAAAAACAGAAATATATATGAGATTAGTTCAATGGGAATTGAGAAATGATAGATCAGCTATAATCTTAGTACCGGAAATAGCTTTAACACCGCAGATGATAGAAAGATTTAAAGGAAGATTTGGCAAAGATGTAGCGTTGTTTCATAGTAAGCTTTCAGATGGAGAGAGATTTGATGAGTGGCATAGAGTTAAAGAAGGAAAAGCAAGAGTAATTGTAGGAGCAAGAAGCGCACTGTTTTTACCTGCTAAAAACTTAGGGCTTATTATAATAGATGAAGAACATGAAAATACATATAAGTCAGAGCAAAATCCTAAATATCAAGCAAAAGAAGTTGCTGAATATATTGTAAATAAAAGGGGAGCTAAATTAGTTTTAGGCTCAGCAACACCTACTATTGAAAGTTATTATAGAGCTATTTCAGGTGAAATTGATTTAGTTGAGATTACTAAAAGAGTCGATGGTAAACCTATGCCTACAATGGAACTTGTTGATATGAGAGAAGAGTTGAAGGTAGGTAATAGATCATTATTTAGTAGGAAGCTATTTAAGAGCATCGAAGAAGTGCTGGCGAAAAAAGAACAAATAGTTTTGTTTTTAAATAGAAGAGGTTTTTCAACGTTTGTATCATGTAGAAGTTGTGGATATGTTTTTAAATGTGATGAATGTGAAATTTCTATGACATATCATAAAAATGGTTTTCTAGTATGTCATTATTGTGGTAAAACTAAAAGAGAGCCTAGTAAATGCCCAAAATGTGAAAGTAAATATGTGAAATTTTTTGGAGCAGGAACGCAAAGGGTTGAAGACGAAATAAAAAAGTACTTTAAAGATGCAAGAGTTATAAGAATGGATGTAGATACTACAAGAGCAAAGGATTCTCATGAGAGATTATATAATGCCTTTAAAAGAGGAGAGGGAGATATTTTAATTGGAACCCAAATGATTTCAAAAGGATTAGATTTCCCGAATGTAACTTTAGTTGGCATTTTAGCGGCTGATATGTCTATCAATATACCGGATTATAGATCAGCAGAAAGAACCTTTCAATTAATAACTCAAGTTGCAGGAAGAGCAGGTAGAGGGGTTAAAGAAGGAAAGGTTATTATACAGACATATACTCCAGAACATTATAGCTTACAATATGCTAAAAATTATGATTATGAAGGATTCTATGAAAAAGAATTTACAGTGAGGGCATTAATGAATTATCCTCCTTTTGGGAAAATATTATTAATAAATGGAAGTTCAAAAGATGAAAAAATACTAAAAGATTTTATGAATGATATAGCAACTAAGATATCTATGGTGGTAAAAGATTATGATGAAATTGATATATTAGGTCCTATTCCATGTATGATTCAGAAAATCAAGGAAAATTTTAGGTGGCAAATAGTTCTAAAAGGGGAATTTGATTTAAAATTTGCAAAAAAAATTCAAGAATTACTTTATGATAATAATAAGAGCAATTATAATGAAATAAGAATAAGTATAGATATTAATCCAAACAGTCTAATTTAGGAGGAATAATTATGGCAATTAGAAATATAAGAAAAATTGGTGATGATGTTTTAAGAAAGAAATGTAAAGAGATTACAGAAATAACACCAAGAGATTTAGTTTTAATAAAAGACATGGCTGAGACTATGTATGCTGCTGATGGTGTTGGGTTAGCAGCTCCTCAAGTAGGAATTTTAAAAAGATTATTTGTAATTGATATAAGAGATGAAGAAGGGCTAATGGTATTTATTAATCCAGAAATATTAGAAACTAGTGGATCTCAAATTGATGATGAAGGGTGCTTAAGTGTTCCAGGTGAATCTTGTGAAGTAGAGCGTCCAAATTATGTTAAGGTAAGAGCTTTCAATGAAAAAGGAGAGCAATTTATTTTAGAAGCAGAAGGACTACTTGCAAGAGCTGTGCTTCATGAAAATGACCATTTAAATGGTGTTTTATACGTAGACTACAGAAAATAAGGAGAGATTAGAATGAAGATTGTATTTATGGGAACTCCAGATTTTGCTGTACCTTCATTAGAAAAAATTATTTCTAAATATGGAGTTGAAGCTGTATTTACTCAACCTGATAGACCAAAAGGAAGAGGTAAAAAGATGGCTTACTCACCAGTAAAAGAGGTTGCTGTAAAGCATAATATAAAAGTTTTTCAACCAGAAAAGCTAAAGGAAGATAGAGAAGCTATAGAATATTTAAAAGATTTAAAACCAGACTTTATAATAGTAGTTGCTTTTGGGCAAATATTAACTAAAGAGGTTTTAGATATACCTAGTATAGGATGTATAAACTTACATGCATCATTATTACCTATGTATAGAGGAGCAGCACCTCTTAATTGGGTAGTGATAAATGGAGAAAAAGTATCTGGAAATACAACTATGCTTATGGATGTTGGCTTAGATACTGGAGATATGCTATTAAAGGATGAAGTAGAAATAACTGAAAATATGACAGCAGGTGAATTGCATGATAAGCTTATGATAAGTGGAGCTGATCTTTTAATAAAAACTATCGAAGGAATGTCAAAAGGAGAAATAACTCCAATAAAGCAAGAAGGCGAAACTTGTTATGCTAAAATGTTAAATAAAGATACAGGAAAAATAGATTGGGAAAAATCGGCTAAAGATATTCACAATTTAATAAGAGGACTTAATCCATGGCCTATAGCTCATACTACATATAAAGGTGAAAGTATGAAAATCTATGAAAGTATTGTTATAAATGAAAATAGTTCTAAAGAACCAGGAACTATTATTAGTGTTAACAAAAGTGGTATGAAGGTAAACACTTCAGATGGAATAATATTAATAAAGAAGATTCAATTTCCAAATGGTAAGCCATTAACAATTGAACAATATATTAATGGTAAAGAGATTGAAGTAGGAACTAAATTAGTATAAAGAAAGGGAGAGGGAAATATGCCTTTTGGATTTTATCCAGATAGAACAATGTTAATGCTAATACCAGCGATATTAATTGCTTTATGGGCTCAAAGTAAGGTGAGTAGTACTTATAGAAAATATAAAGCTATAAGAACTATGAATGGATATACTGGTGAGCAAGTGGCTAGAATGATGTTAGATGAAGCCGGACTTTATGATGTACCAGTTGTAGAAACAGGTGGGGAGTTATCGGATCATTATGATCCAACTCGTAGAATTGTAAGATTATCGAGAGATGTGTTTTACGGAACATCTATATCTGCAGCAGGAATAGCAGCTCATGAAATTGGGCATGCAATACAACATAAAGAGCACTATAAACCACTTGTTTTACGTACATCAATAGCTACAGGCGTTAATTTTGCAAGTCAAATGTCTATGATTTTATTTGTTTTAGGGATATTTTTAAGTATTCCTGGACTTACAACTATAGGAATTATATTCTTTTCTGCATCAGTAATTTATCAACTAGTTACATTGCCGGTTGAGTTTAATGCATCTAGTAGAGCGTTAAAGGTGTTAGAAGGAAGAGGAATTTTACTAGGAAATGAAGTAGATGGGGCAAAAAAGGTATTAGGTGCAGCAGCTATGACTTATGTAGCAGCAGCATTAATGTCAATAACACAATTATTAAGATTAATTGCATTAAGCAATAGAAATAACGATTAAGAGGTAAAGTATGAATAGTAGAGAAATAGCATTAAATGTAGTAAATAGAGTATTAAATGAAGGAGCTTATTCAAATTTAGTTCTTTCTAAAGAACTAAATCAGTCTGATTTATGTGATAAAGATAAGGCTTTAGTAACAGAACTTGTTTATGGAACATTAAGAAGAAAAAATACTTTAGATACTATAATTTCAAATTTTATAAGAGATATAAATGAAATGGATAGAGAAGTATTAAATATATTAAGAATTGCAATATATCAAATGCATTTCTTAGATAAGGTTCCAGAGTTCGCTGCATGTAATGAAGCCGTTGAACTAGCTAAAAAGATATCTGAAAAAGATGCTAAATTAGTTAATGGAATATTAAGAAGTTACACTAAAAATCCAGATGATATAGAGGTTAAAAGTGGAAAAGTTAATGAATTAGCGTATATCTATTCATATGAAGATTGGTTCATAAGAATGATATATAAGCAATATGGTGAAAATTACGGTAAAAAGATACTTGCTGGATTAAATCAAACTCCAAAGGTTACTGTAAGAGTAAATAATAATAAGGCTGATTATGATGAAGTTTATGACAAACTTGAAGAAATGGAATATAACATAGAAGAAGGATATGCTTGTCCTGAAGCTATAATAATTTCAGGAGGAAAGTCAGTTGAGAATAATCCTTTATTTGTAGAAGGATATATAACTGTTCAAGACGAAAGTGCGATGATTGTAGCGCCATTATTAGATGTAAAAGAAGGGGATACAGTTTTAGACTTATGTGCTGCTCCTGGAGGAAAAACAACTCATATAGCAGAGTTATTAAATAATACAGGAAAAGTTTTAGCTTTTGATTTACATGAAAATAAGTTATCACTAATTACTGAAAATGTTGAGAGATTAGGATTAAACAATGTAACTGTAGATGTTATGGATGCAACAAAGTTAAATAGTAAATTAATAGCATCTGCTGACTCTGTTTTAATAGACGTACCATGTTCAGGTATTGGTATAATAAGAAAGAAACCAGAAATAAAGTGGAATAAAACAAGAAATTCACTTAAAGAATTAGTTCCAGTTCAAAGAGAAATAATGGATAATGCATGGCATTATTTAAAGAGTGGAGGAACTTTAGTATATTCTACATGTACTCTTAATAAAGAAGAAAATGAAGATAATATAAATTGGTTCTTAAATAAATATAAAGATGCAGAAATAGAGAAAATATTCTTAGGTAATATGGAAAACTTTATATATAATGATAATGGTTCTTTAACAATATTACCAAATCAATATATGGATGGATTCTTTGTAGCAAAGCTTAAGAAAAAGTAGTAGGTGAACCTATGGAAAATTTATTAGATTTCACATTAGAAGAATTACAAAATTGGATGAAGGAAAATGGGGAAAGTGCTTTTAGAGCAAAGCAAGTTTTTTCATGGATATACAATGAAGTATGGGATTATGATGATATGAAGAATATTCCTAATTCTTTAAAGCATAAACTAAAAGATAACTTTTATATAGGAATACCTAAAATTGAAGAAGTATATGAGTCTTCTTTAGATGGAACTAAAAAAATGCTTTTAAGATTTAGAGATGGAAACATAATAGAATCAGTAATAATGCAATATAAACATGGGAATTCAATATGTATTTCAACACAAGTAGGGTGCAGAATGGGATGTAAGTTCTGTGCTTCTACCTTAGGTGGGCGTGTTAGGGATTTAACTTGTGGAGAGATTTTAGCACAAGTTATTATAGGTAAAAAAGTATGTGGTGATAGAATTTCAAATATAGTACTTATGGGAAGTGGGGAACCTCTAGATAATTTTGATAATGTTATGAAGTTCCTTAAACTAGTAAATGCTGATTATGGATTAAATATTGGCCAAAGACATATTACTTTATCTACATGTGGTATAGTACCTAAAATAATTGAATTAGCAGATAAAGAGATGAGCATAACATTAGCGATTTCATTACATGCATTTAGCGATGAGAAGAGAAAAGAAATAATGCCTATAGCAAATAAGTATACTATATCTGAAATTTTAGATTCCTGTAGATATTACATAGAAAAAACAGGAAGAAGAATTACTTTTGAATACTCATTAGTTTCAGGAGTAAATGATAGTAAAGAAGATGCTAGATCGCTAGGAAGAATTTTAAAAGGTATGTTATGTCATGTTAATTTAATTCCTGTAAATGAGATAAAAGAAAATACGCTAAAAAGACCATCTAAAAAGGTTATAGAGGAATTTGAAGAGATATTAAAGAATAATGGTATTGAAGTTACTGTAAGAAGGGAAATGGGTGCAGACATAAATGCTGCTTGTGGACAGTTAAGAAAGAGTTACATAGAGTCTGCTAAGTAAAAGGAAGGGGTTATTGTATGGTTAGTATGAAGAGTGATAAAGGTATAGTTAGAAATTTAAATGAAGACTATGCTGATTTTTATGAAGGAAATAACTATAAGATTTATGTTGTAGCTGATGGAATGGGAGGCCATAATGCTGGAGAAGTAGCAAGTAAAATGGCTGTGGAATCAGTAATTGAATATATAAATAAGCAGGACTTATTAGAACACTCTTTAGAAGAAGCTATTTTATATGCCAATAGAAAAATATATGATCTTTCAATAAAAGAAAAGAGTTATGGTGGCATGGGAACAACATTAACCGCTTGTCTTGTAAGAGATAATATAATTGAGATTGCAAATGTTGGAGATAGTTGCTGTTTTGGTTTGAATGAAAAAGGAATAATTAAATTAACGAAAGATCACTCGTTGGTACAAGAACTTATAGATTCAGGATCTTTGACAGAAGAGGAAGGTAGAAATCATCCTAAGAAGAACATAATAACAAGAGCATTAGGTACTTCGAAAGATGTAGTAGTAGATATATTTAAAATTGAAAAGAATAAGTTTAAAGTCTTTTTACTTTGTTCAGATGGATTAATTAATGAAGTATCTAAAGAAGAAATTTTTAATATTATTACTAATAGTAAAGATTTAGATCAGGCTACTAATGATCTGGTTTCTTTAGCAAAAGAACAAGGGGGAAGAGATAATATTACTGTCTTGCTGTTTGGAGGAGAGGTGTAGAAATGATCGGGATGATATTAGGGGATAGATATGAGTTATTAGAAGTAATAGGTGAAGGTGGTATGGCTGTAGTTTACAAGGCTAGAGATAAAAAGCTTAATAGGCTAGTAGCAGTAAAAATTCTGAAAAAAGAATTTGCTGATAATAAAGATATATCTGAGAAGTTTAAAAAAGAAGCTACAGCTATAGCTAATTTATCTGATATGAATATAGTTAATGTATTAGATGTAGGACATGAAGATGAAGATAATATAGACTATTTTGTAATGGAATTAGTTGAAGGAAAAACATTAAAAGAGATAATATTATCAAATGGAAAGATTAGTTGGTCTACAGCAAGTACAATTGCAATTCAAGTAGCTAAAGCTTTAGACTGTGCTCACAGAAATGGAATTATTCATAGAGATGTAAAACCACAAAATATACTAATAACTGAGCATGGTGATGTTAAAGTAACAGATTTCGGAATTGCAAAAAGTGCAACATCTTCTACTATTACAAATACAACAACAATTATGGGATCAGCTCACTATTTATCTCCAGAACAAGCTAAAGGTACATTTATAGATTATAGAACAGATTTATATTCTTTAGGGATAGTATTATATGAAATGGTAACAGCTAAGCTTCCTTTTGATGGAGAATCACCAGTTACTATTGCTTTAAAGCATATACAGCAAGATCCAATCGAGCCTAAAAAGTTAAATGATGCAATACCAGAAAGTTTAAATAATTTTATTCTTAAAGCTATTAGCAAGGATCCTATTTTAAGATATCAAACTGCAAAAGAAATGATTAGTGACTTACAAAGAATAAAAGAAAATCCTATGGTAGGAATACAACCACCTTCTGAAAATGATGGTGGAAGAACTATTGTGATGAGTCCTATTAAGGCTGATGTTAATTCAAAACCTAAAAAAGTTGATAAAGTAAGCCAACACCAAAATCGAATAGATAATGAAGATTATGAAAAAGATGAAGAAGATTTTGATGATGATTATTTTAAGAAGAAAAATAAGAAAAAAGGTAAAGGATTAATAGTTGGTGGAATAATAGTAGTTCTTTTATTACTAGTAGGAATCTTTACAACTATATTTCTTAGTGGAAATAAAGTTGAACAAATTAAAGTTCCTAATATAGTAGGTAAGAATTTCGATGAAGCAAAAAAAGAAATTGAAGCATTAGGTTTAAAACTTGAGGTAGAGAAAACAGAAAATAGTGATAAACCAGATGGTGAAATTTTAAGTAGTAATCCGTTAGCTGATGCAATGATAGATAAAGGATCAATTATTAAAGTTGTTGTTTCAGGTGGATTAGAAAAAGTTGTTGTACCAAATTTAAGAGATTATGAAGAAAATGTAATAAAGCAATATTTAGATTCTAAAGGGTTTAAATATGAATTAAATTATGAATTTAATGATGATGTTGAAAAAGGATATTATGTCAGTCAAGATCCTAAGGCTGGAACTGAAATACCTAAAGGTGATACTATTTATGTAACTATAAGTAAGGGCCCTGAGGTTAAATTAGTTAAAGTTAAAAACTATATTGGATATAATGTTAATGATGCAAAATCAGATTTAGAAAATCAAAAGTTTATAGTTAATATTATTGAACAAGAAACAGATAGACAAAATGAAGATGGAAAAGTAATAGATCAACCTGTTAAAGATATTGAAGTTAAAGAGGGAACATCTATTGATCTTTATGTAGGAAAATACGTTGAACCTACAACAGATATAAATCAATTTATATCAGAAGGAATGCTACTATCAGATGCAATTGTTGTATTAGATTCTAATAATATTAAGTATAGCGTAGATGGAGGAATGCCTCCAGCAGCAGAAACTAACCAATATAAGGTGGTAGGATTTACACCAAGCATAAAAGATGGTGAACTTGTTAAAATACAAGTAGAAAAGATAGAATCATTACCTACGGATACATCTCCAGAAAGTCAATCTTCAGAAAATCAACCTTCAGAAAATCAATCGCCAAATAACGAAGGATCAAATTAAAATACTAAATGGTATTAGACTAATTTATATAATGAATACCCCTTTATAGTAGAAGTTTCATAGATAAAATTGCTTCTATAAAAGGGGTATTCTTATTATATTTATAGGTAATAGCTTAAATATATTGCATTTTTTATTAAAAGGTGTTTATTATAATAAGAGAACAAATTCTTTGGAGGAAATATGAAAGGAAAAATAATTAAGGGAATTGGTGGTTTTTACTATGTAAAAACATCAGAAGGACTTATTGAATGTAAAGCCAGAGGGAAATTTAGACATAAAGATATGAAACCTATGGTTGGAGATGATGTAGAAATAGAAGTTAGTAATGGTAAAGGGGTAATTGAAGATATATTTGAGAGGAAATCTCAATTGATTAGACCTACTGTTGCAAATGTAACTCAGGCCTTTGTTGTTTTTGCTGTCAAAAATCCAGATATAAATTTTGATTTATTAAATAGGTTTTTGATTTTATGCGAACATAATAATATTAAAGCAGTAGTATGTTTAAATAAGGTAGATTTAGTTTCAGAAGAAGAGAAAGAAGCTATAAGGCAAAGAATAGTAGATATAGGCTATGAAGTATTATACATAAATGCAAAAAAGGGAATTGGAGTAGAAAAGCTTAGAGAGAAGTTAGATAATAATGAAACAGTTTTATGTGGGCCGTCAGGGGCTGGTAAATCAACACTAATTAATACATTAACTCAAAAGTTCCATATGGAAACAGGGGAAGTATCAGAAAAGATAGGAAGAGGTAAACATACAACAAGGCATAGTGAATTAATAGATGTAGTTGGTGGATATATAGTAGATACTCCAGGATTTTCAACGTTAGAAGTAAACTTTATTGAAAAAGAAGATTTAAGATATAGTTTTCCGGAATTTGAAGAGTATAATAATTTGTGTAAATTTAGAGGGTGTCTTCATTATAAAGAACCTAACTGTGCAGTAAAAAAAGCAGTTGAAGAAGGCAAAATTAACAAATATAGATATGATTTTTATATAAGAACATTAGAAGAGAAAATGGATGGGAGGAAATATTAATGATAAAGATTGCACCGTCAATATTATCAGCAGATTTTTCGAAATTAGGAGAGGATATAGAGAAACTTCATAATGCTGGAGCTGATTTCATTCATATTGATGTCATGGATGGAAGATTTGTTCCAAACATAAGTTTTGGTATGCCAATAATAAAAGCTATAAGAAATAGAACAGATAAAGTTTTTGATGTTCATTTAATGATTGAAGAACCATCAAAATATATTGATGACTTTATAGCAGCAGGAGCAGATTTAATCACTATACATTATGAAGCAGAGAAGCATATAGATAGAGCTATACAGTATATTAAATCTAAAGGTGTTAAGGCTGCTGTAGCGCTTAATCCAGGAACACCTACAACTGTTTTAAAGGATATAATAAGTGAATTAGATATGGTGCTTATAATGTCTGTAAATCCTGGATTTGGTGGGCAGAAGTTTATAAAATATTCTATAGATAAAATAAAAGAAGTTAAAGCTATGAGTGAAAAGGTTAATAAAGATTTGCTTATTCAAGTTGATGGAGGAATTGACCCTTCTAATGTTTTAGATGTTATTGAAGCAGGAGCAAACGTTATTGTAGCAGGTTCAGCAGTGTTTAAAAATGGAGAGATAGAAAAGAATATTTCATTATTAAGAGGAAGATAGTATGAAGGCTTTAATAGTTTCAGGAGGAGAAAGACCATCTATAGAGCTGTTAAAAGAAATAGCGGCTGAATCAGAGCTAATTATTGGTGCTGATAAAGGTTGTGATTCTTTATATGATTCAAAAATAATACCTAAATATATAGTAGGAGATTTTGATTCTGCTAATATTAAAAAAGTCAATTATTTAAAAGAATATGGAGCTATAAAGTTAGAATTTAACCCGGAAAAAGATTTTACTGATTCAGATAGTGCACTAAATTTAGCAATAGAAGAAGGTGCTAATGATATAATATTATTAGGGGTTACAGGTAGTAGATTAGATCATACCTTTGGAAATTTAGGATTACTAATTAGCGCGTTGAATAAAAATGTTAAGGCTACCATTATAAATGAAAATAATAAAATATTTATCGTTAGAAATAGTGTTTCTTTAAATAAAGATATAAGATACAAGTACATATCATTTTTATCTTATGGAGATGTAGTAAAAGGGCTAACTATAAGAAATGCAAAATATAATTTAAAAAATTATGATCTTTTTATAGGAGATACTATGACAGTGTCTAATGAATTTATAGATGAAAATATAGAAGTAGAATTTAAGTCAGGTAAACTTTTAGTAATTTACTCTAATGATTAAATAAATTGTCTAAAAATAAAATAATATTTATTTTAAAATTTCTTAAAAATTAATCACCTAATTCCTTACTAATGCATAATATGAATATGTAGGAAAGGTGATTTTTTTTAGGAGGGATTCTAATGAAGATAATAGCAATAAAATTACCGAAGTTTTTATCATCTATTATTAAGTTTTTTACAAGAAAAAAATAATTACATAGGGATATAATGATACCTATAAAATTAAAAAATAAAAAATGCAATTGAGTTAATCAATTGCATTTTTTATTTGAACTTATATTGCTCTTTCAACCTTACCAGATCTAAGGCATCTTGTACATACATGAACAGTTTTTGGTGTTCCGTTAACTAAAGCCTTTACTCTCTTTATGTTAGGAGCCCAAGTTCTCTTAGATTGACGATGTGAGTGTGAGTATTGAGTTCCAGATACAACACCTTTGTTACAAACTTCGCATCTTCTTGCCACTTGAAAACACCTCCTTATTATGTGAAGATAAATTCTCTTCAATAGGACAAAATAGATTCTATCATAAAATATATACAATTTGCAAGCGAAAATAAAAAAAAATAGAAATATACTAATAATATTTTTTATGAAAACCTATATAAGGATAATTTTACTTGAATTAATAGGTTAACTAATATACAATATTTTATAAGGATAATTATAAGGAGGATTCTATATGGTTGGATATGTAAACAATCTTGGAAATATACGTTACTCTGAGGAAGTACTTGCTAAAATAGTAGGTTTATCTACTATGGAGTGCTATGGCGTTGTTGGAATGGTTTCTAAAAATGCTACAGAAGGATTTTGGGAACTTATAAGAGTTGAAAACTTAAGTAAAGGTGTAAAATTAAAATTTAATGATGATGATAAATTAGAAATAGAATTATTTGTTATGGTTGAATACGGAACTAAGATTTCTGTTATAGCAAATAATATAATACAAAAGGTTCGTTATAGCGTTGAAAATTATACTGGATTAAGTGTGGCTTCAGTAACAGTAAACGTTCAAGCGGTTAGAGTCTAGGAGGTAACATAATGAAATATGAAAGAATAAACGGCCATGATTTTTATAATATGGTTGTTAATGCTAGCAATAGACTTGTAGAGGAAAGCGATTTTGTAAATGCTTTAAATGTTTTCCCAGTTCCAGATGGAGATACAGGAACTAACATGTCTATGACATTTAAGGCTGCAGTTAAAGAAATTGAAAATTTAAACTCAGAATCTATAGGAGAAACTTCTAAAAAGTTAGCTAAAGGTGCCCTAATGGGTGCTAGAGGAAACTCAGGTGTTATTTTATCACAAATTCTTAGAGGAATATCTAAAGGATTAGAAGGAAAAAATGATGTAGACTCTACTGAACTTGCGTTAGCATTTTTAGAAGGGAGCAAAGCTGCGTATAAAGCAGTAATGCGTCCTACAGAAGGAACTATTCTTTCAGTTATAAGAGCAGCAGCTGAAGCAGCTGTAAAAGAAGAAAAACAAGATGTGGTAGAGTTATTAAAAGTTGTTGTTGATGCATCAAAGGTAATGCTTGATAAGACTCCAGATCTTTTACCAGCTTTAAAGAAGGCTAAAGTAGTTGATTCAGGTGGTATGGGATTATATATAATTTTACAAGGAATGTATGATGCCCTTAAGGATGATATAAAAGCTGAAATAAAAGATGTAGTTGTAAAAGATGCAAATATGTCAGGTGCTGGAGCTGGATCTGCTAATGATGTAGATATTAAGTTTGGATACTGTACAGAATTTATTATATTAGGTGATGCTAAGAAAGCTAAAGCATTCCAAGATGAAATTGAGCCATTAGGTGACTCTATGATAGTAGTTGGATATGATGATGTAATAAAAGTACATATTCATACTAATAATCCAGGACTAGTTTTAGAAAAAGCAGTAGCAGTAGGTGAATTATCTAAAATTAAAATAGATAACATGAGAGAAGAGCATAGAGAAATGCTTGAGAAAGAAGAACTATTAGCAGATAAGCTTGAAGAAACTGAAGAAGTAGAAAAGAAGAAGTATGCTTTTGTATCTGTTGCAATGGGAAGTGGAATCACTAGTGTTCTTAAAGATTTAGGTGTTGATTATGTTATTGAAGGTGGTCAAACAATGAATCCATCTACTCAAGATATGATGGAGTGTATTTCAAAGTTAAATGCTGAGCATATATTCATACTTCCAAATAATAAAAATATAATAATGGCAGCAAATCAAGCAGCTGAAATAGCGGATAAAGATGTTAGAGTAATACCTACTAAGAGTATTCCACAAGGTATAACTTGTATAACTATGTTTAATCCAGAGGAAGATGCAGAAGTAAATGAAGCAAATATGATGGAAGCTCTTGATATGGTTAAGACAGGCTCTGTAACATATGCTGTAAGAGATACTGAAATGGATGGTATCGAAATAAAAGAAGGAAATATGTTAGGTTTAGTGGAAGGTAAAATCAAAAAAGTTGGAGATGACTATTTTGAAGTTGCTAAAGAAATACTTGAGTCTATGATAGATGATGAAAGTGAACTTATAACTATTTTCTATGGTAGTGATGTTGAAGAAAGTAAAATAGAAGATTTTGTAGCTGAATTAGAAGAGAAATATGAAGACTTCGATGTACAATGCTATAAAGGAGATCAACCTTTATATTACTTCATAATGTCAGTAGAATAATAATAAAAGGCTGTTGCAAATGCACAGCCTTTTTGCGTATAATTATTAAAATATACTTAATTTGGGATGAGGTGTATTTATGGATGTTACTAAAGATATAGGAAGTTTAAAAGGTGTGGGGCCAAAGCTTAAAGAGAAGCTTAATAAATGTGGAATTTTTACTATTTTAGATTTGCTTTTATATTTTCCTAGAGATTATGAGTTCTTAAGAAGTAATATATCAATTGATGAAATTGATGAAAAAGAAAAGCAGGTTTTGACTTGTAAGTGTACTAGTATAGAAAGAGATGTAAAGACGAGAACAGGAAAATTTATAACTACTATAAAATTTGATTATTTAGGGCATATTGTAGATGGAAAATGGTTTAATCAAAGATTTATAAAAAACTCATTTAAAGTTGGAGAAAGTTATGATTTGTTGGGGAAATATAAAAAGATAGGCAATAGGTTAGAAATAGTTAATCCTATTGTTGGAGTAAAAGTTGCTAAAGAAAATGAAATTGTACCAAAATATAGCTTGAAAGGAGATATGACAGATAAAATTTTAATAAAGCTTATAAATCAATGTATAGAGGATTTGAAAATTGAAGATAATCTTCCTAAAGAGTTAATAGAAAAGTATAAGCTTACTGATTTAGATTTTGCTATAAGAAATATTCATTTTCCTTCAGGTAGAGAAGCATTAGAAAAAGCTATAACAAGATTAAAATTTCAAGAGTTATTTAATTATTCTATGAAGTTGCTTATATTAAAAAGAAAGCTAAAGAGTAAAAATGGAATAAAATTTGAATGGGCAAAGGAGTTAACAGATCTTAAAGAATCTCTCCCATATAGTCTTACTGAAGCTCAAACAAGAGTAGTTAGAGAAATACTTAGAGATCAAAAAAGCCCATTTCCTATGAATAGACTTGTACAAGGAGATGTTGGAAGTGGTAAAACTGTAGTAGCTATTATAGCAATGTTTAATGTTGTAAAAAATGGGTATCAGGCTACTTTGATGGTGCCTACAGAGATATTAGCTAACCAACATTATTTGGAAGCGAGAAAGTTATTAGAACCATTTAATGTACATATAGAACTTTTAACTGGTAGTACATCGCTAAAGGAAAAAAAGAGAATAAAAGAACTTATAGCAACAGATACTCCTATGATAGTAATAGGAACGCATGCATTAATTCAAGAAGATGTAGATTTTGCAAATTTAGGTCTAGCAATAACAGATGAGCAGCATAGATTTGGAGTTGAGCAACGAAATAAACTTATTAATAAAGGGAGAAGACCTGATGTATTAGTTATGACTGCTACCCCTATACCTAGAACCTTGGCTTTATATGTGTACTCTGACTTAGATATATCGGTTATTGATAAGTTACCACCTGGAAGAAAACCAGTTGAAACAAAATTCTTCTTAGAAAATGATAGGGATGCTGGTTATTCTTTAGTTATGGATGAAATTAATAAAGGGCGACAAGTGTATATTGTATGTCCGTTAATTGAAGAAGATGAAAAGATGGAGCTTAATTCTGTTGAAAAGTTATATAGAGAACTAAAGGAAGGAATTTTTAGAAATGTAGAAGTTGAGATTTTGCATGGTAAAATGAAGCCTAAGGAAAAAGACGATATAATAAATAGATTTAAGAAAAATGAGACAAAGGTGATTATTTCAACTACAGTAATTGAAGTAGGAGTAAATGTTCCTAATGCTTCGGTTATGATAATTGAAAATGCTGAGAGGTTTGGTTTAGCTCAGCTACATCAATTAAGAGGAAGAGTTGGAAGAGGGCAGTATGAATCTTATTGCATTTTAATCGGTAAAGCTAAAAGTGAAGTAACTAAAAAAAGAATGGAAATCATGACTTCATCAACTGATGGATTCTATATATCAGAACAAGATTTGAAGTTAAGAGGATCAGGTGAAATGTTTGGGATGAGACAAAGTGGTGATGAAGGATTAATATTAGCTAATATATATGAGGATTTAGCGATTTTAAGGTGCGCAAGAGAAGAGGGTAAGCAATTATTAAATTCAACTGATCCAGAAAAGATACGACTTTGCAATGAGATAGCTGAATCACTTGATAGATGGAGTCAGTATATCTGCTTTAATTAAAGCAGAGTTCAAATTTTAATTTAGAGATAATCGAGCTCGTACAATAGACGTTACGAGAAGGTGTTTGATTAAATAAATAAATTGTTAAGTGGAAAATTATATGATAGAATTAAAATGTTAAAAAAAAGGAGGAATTACAGTGAGAATTATAGCAGGAAAAGCAAGAGGACGTAAATTAATACCTCCAGCAACGATGGAAACAAGACCTACTCTAGATAGAGTAAAGGAATCTATGTTTAGCATAATACAAAATCATATTCCAGATGCTGTAGTAGTGGATGTTTTTGCAGGAACAGGGAGTTTAGGATTAGAAGCTGCAAGTAGAGGTGCTAAAGAAGTTTATTTGGTAGATAGAAGCAAAGATGCATTTTCTTTATTGAAACAGAATATTGAAAATCTTAAGTTTGAGGATACATGTTATGCATTGAATAAAGATTCGTATGAAGCTTTAAAGTATCTAGCTGATAAAAATAAAGTTTTTGATGTTATTTTTATAGATCCACCATATTGTAGAGAAATGATACCAGAGGCAATGAAGATAATTCATGATAGAAAGTTATTAAATGAAGATGGAATTATAGTAACTAAAATTGATTCTATTGAGGAAATATATGAAGGAAATGATAATATAGCTTTATTTAAAAGTAGAAAATATGGTAATACAACAATATGTTTATATAAAATTGAGGAGTAAAAAAGAAAGAAAATGAAAGTAGCAATTTATCCAGGTAGCTTTGATCCAATTACAAATGGGCATTTAGATATTATAACTAGAGGCTCCAAAATATATGATAAACTTATAGTAGGAGTACTAGTGAATATAGATAAAAAAGGTTTATTTAGTATAGAGGAGAGAGTTGAGTTAATAAAGAAAGTAACTATGCATTTGCCAAATGTTGAAGTTATATGTTTTAATGGACTTTTAGTTGATTTAGCAAGGAAGTATGAAGCTAAAGTTATTTTAAAAGGGTTAAGAGCGGTTTCGGATTTTGAATATGAATTTCAAATGGCTCTTATGAACTCTCAATTAGATCCGAATATTGAGACCTTATTTATGATGACTTCATCAGAGTATTCTTATTTAAGTTCATCATCTGTAAAACAGGTAGCTAAGTTTGGTGGGAACATAAGTGGGTTAGTGCCTGATGAGATAATTACAGAAGTGTATAATAAGATAAGAGATTTAGGGGGGGAGTAGCTTGAATAAGCTAGAATTGAATATTATTGATTTGTTAGAATATTTACAAGAGATGTTAGATAGTTCTGCAAAAATGCCTATTACTGGCAAGGTTATGGTTGATAAAAAAGAATTTAAGGAAGTTATAGACCAAGTTATTAATTATTTACCAGATCAACTAAAAAAAGCTGAATGGGTAATGAATGAAAAAGATAGAATACTTTCAGAAGCTCAAAAGGAATTTGAGATTGCAAGAAGAGAAAGTGCTCAACTTATGAAAGAGAAAGTTGAAAATCATGATTTAGTTAAAGAAGCTAAAATTCGTGCAAATGAAATAATAGCTTTAGCACAAAGAGATGCCAAAGCTATTAGAGTAGGTTCAAGAGAATATTCTAATGAAATTCTTTTAGAACTTGATAAAGAGGTTGAAAATAAAAAGATTGAACTTATAACAGCAATGCAAGAATCCTTTGAAAAAGCTGCTAAAGAAATTGATGAAAAATTAAGTGATACTGGTAAGATTATAAAAGAAAATATTGCTGAATTAAGAAACATGTAAATTCTTTTTATATCTTATAAAAGTACATATAAGTGATAATATCAATATACAGTAGATAATAAGAAGTATTTTATTATCTATATAAAAAGTTTGAATTGGAAAAGTTGATACTGGGGTATCTTTTACAAAAAAGATACATGCTATAAATGTAATTATAAAACTTATTATTCCTTGAATAAATTTTAAAAATGAGTATTTAAATAATGAAATATTTAAGTCTCCAATAAAAGAACTTATTTGTGCTATAACAGATAATCCGGAAAAAGAACAAATAAAACTTATTATAGATAGCTTTAATATTAACGGTAATGTAGATGAACTGATAAGCTTACAACCGTTAGTGAATTCGATGCTACCTAGTAAAGTTCCATATAAAGAAGATGAAGGTATATTTAAAAAATCTTCTATATTTTTAAAAGTAATGCTTATATAAGCATTACTTTTTATTATGCTTATAATAATTGAAAAAATGATAACGAACGCACCAACTTGTAATGTTGTGTTTACACTGTTTTCAATAGAAGTTTTTAAAGCAGAGCCTATAGATACTTTTTTGAATTCGGAATGCATAACCTTTGAATTTTTATTAAAATCTCCTTTAGGAATAGTAATAATTCCAATGATTAGTGGAGAAAGATAGTTAGCTATTAAAAGTATAAAGCCTAATTTGGTATTTCCAAACATGGTAGCTCCTACAGAACCTATTAAAAACATAGGACTAGCATTTGATGCTATATTTAATAATCTTTCGAATTCTTTCTTATTAATATATCCTAAATTGTATAAATCGCAACAATACTTACAACCTAATGGATAACCGCATAGCACACTTGCTGCTATAGGAAATGAAGAATTCTTTGAAAGTTTTAAAGGTCTACATAATAAAGGTCCAAGGATTTTTGAATATAATGATATCCCATCATAACAAATTAAAAGATTACATATAAAAGAAAAAGGAAATATAGTTGGTAATATAGTTTTTATAACTAAATTTAAACCGACTAAAGAAGCGTTTATACAATCTTTCAGATTTAATACAAATAAAATAATACAAAATGAAATTAAAAAGCTTACAAAATAATTCTTATTTATATTAAGAAGTTTTAGTAATACAAATATAAGAATAAAAATTGAAAGCCATAAGAATATAATACTATGCATAGAAACTCCTCCCATCTATAGTATTTATATGCTTATGACTTTATAATATTATTATTTTATTATCGGATTTTTTAAATAATCTGATTTTGGATTTAAATTTGGGTTAAGAATAGAATAAGCTTTTGTTGCTAAAATATCTAATTCCAATAATGGATTATTAGGGTGTTTAGGAACTTTTGTAATCAAAGGTATAGAAGAGGTCTTTTTTATTGAAGATAAAATTTCTCTTCCTTTTGAATTAAACCCTAAAATTCGTCCAAAATTATATTGACTTATAGTGTTTTTATCAAAGTTATAATTATCAAAGCCGATAAAGATTTGAGTAAGTAATCTTGAAATTTTTGTGTAAGTATATCTTTTGCTTTTTACTCTAAGAATTAAATCATCATAAGAAGTGCTGTCTATAACTTCTTTTAATATTTTCTTATCTAAACCTTCTGATGCTTCATAAAGATTGTTAAAATTTACGCAATTAGTTGAGATTTTATATCTTAAAAATTTATATAAATCTTCATCAAAAGAAAAAGTGTATCCATCGTTTTTTAGGGATTTTAAAATATTATATGATGGTTCTGGCATTACTGAACTCAAAGTGTTAATAGAGTATTCATTATCAGAAAGTGCTTTTCTAATAGATGTAGCAGAAGAGAAAGTACTTTCTATATTAGTTTCATTGTAATTGCTGCCTTCACGTTTTAAAGTATATGGTTTTATTTTGCTTTTTTCTAATAGAATAGCTTTAATATATTCTATTCCTAATATATTATTTGAAGATGAAATAACATCTTTAATAGAATCATCCTTTGAAAAATCTATTAGTGATTTTTCTCTAGCTTTAGCAAAAGAAATTCCTTCTTTAAGATTGTTTTTTAACATATTGTTAAAAGAGTCATTATTTGTAGTTAAAATTTTAGCAATTTTATAAAGTGAATCCACGTCTCCGCATTCAGAACCAAAGTAAAGATTATCTACGACTCCTAGAGAATTTAAAATAGAGACAGCACCTCTAGCGAAAATTTCAGCAGAAGAAACTGCGTAAAAAGTCGGTAACTCTAGTACCAAATCTACTCCGTTTTCTAGAGCCATTTCGGTTCTTTTCCATTTATCGATTATCGCTGGACCACCTCTTTGTACAAAATTTCCGCTCATTATACATACTATTCCATCACAGTTTGTAGCTTTCTTTGCCTCGGTAATATGATATAAATGACCGTTATGAAATGGATTATATTCTGTAATTATACCTGTAATATTCATATTAGCGCTCCTTTTAGGGAAATATAAAATCATTATAACATAAGATAAAAAAAGTAAAATAAGTTATAGTAAAATGATATAATACATAATATTCAGAAAATTAATAATATAAAGAATTAAATATTTAAAGTAAATTTCTATTGAAAAATATAGCTATATAGGAGTATATTAGATAATGAATGATTCGTCCTTGTGACTACGAAAGGAGAAATTAAAATGGAACTTATGAATAAATTATTCGAAGCTGCAAAAGCAAATAAGCAAAGAATAGTTTTACCAGAAGGTGAAGAGCAAAGAACTATAATTGCTACTGAAGAAATTAAGAACCAAGGGTTAGCTTATCCAATACTAATTGGTAATCAAGAAAATATAATGAATATGGCTAAAGAGCTTAATGTTGATTTATCTGGTGTTGAAATAATTGATCCTAACAGTTATGAAAAGATTGATGAGTATGTAAAAGCCTTTTATGAAATAAGAAAAAATAAAGGTATGACAATGGAGAAAGCTGAAAAAATAGTGAGAGATCCACTATATTTTGGTACTATGATGGTTAAGTTAGATGATGCTGATGGTATGGTATCAGGTGCTATACACACTACAGGAGATCTTTTAAGACCAGGTCTTCAAATCATCAAGACAACTCCAGGGGTATCAGTTGTATCAAGCTTCTTCATAATGATGGTACCAGATTCACCATATGGAGAAAATGGTATGTTATTATTTGCAGATTGTGCTGTTAATCCAAATCCTACATATGAACAATTAGCAGCAATAGCTATAGCTACTGCAGATACTGCTAAAAATTTATGTAAGGTAGAACCAAGAGTTGCGATGTTATCATTCTCAACTATGGGAAGTGCTGATCATGAGCTAGTTGAAAAGGTAAGAAAAGCTACTGAACTTGCAAAAGAATTAAGACCAGATTTAATGATCGATGGAGAAATGCAATTAGATGCAGCTATAGTTGGAAAAGTTGCTGCTCAAAAAGCTCCAAATAGCAAAGTTGCTGGAAGAGCAAATGTATTAGTGTTCCCAGATTTACAATCAGGAAATATTGGATATAAATTAGTTCAAAGATTTGCTGGTGCTGAAGCTATAGGACCTATGTGTCAAGGTTTTGCTAAACCAATAAATGACTTATCAAGAGGATGTAGCTCAGAAGATATAGTTAATGTAGTTGTGCTAACAGCTGTTCAGGCTCAAGCTCAAAATAAGTAATATATTAAGAGGTGTTTATAAATGAAAGTATTAGTAATTAATTGCGGAAGCTCATCATTAAAATATCAATTAATCGATATGGCTACAGAAGAATCTTTAGCTCAAGGATTAGTTGAAAGAATAGGAATCGAAGGTTCTGTTTTAACTCAAAAAGTTGAAGGAAGAGAAAAATATATAGTTAAAGAAGCTATGAAAGATCATAAAGATGCTATAAGATTAGTTTTAGCAGCTTTAGTAGATGAAAACAACGGAGTTATTTCATCTATGGAAGAAATCAATGCTGTAGGACATAGAGTTGTTCACGGTGGAGAAAAATACAACAAGTCAGTTGTTATAAACGATGAAGTTAAAAACTATATTGAAGAATGCTTTAAGTTAGCTCCATTACATAATCCAGCTAATATGATAGGTATCAAGGCTTGTGAAGAATTAATGCCAAACACTCCAATGGTAGCTGTTTTTGATACTGCTTTCCACGGAACAATGCCAGAAGAAGCTTACCTATATGCTTTACCATATGAATTATATGAAAAGCACGGAATTAGAAAATATGGATTCCACGGAACTTCTCATAAATACGTTTCTCAAAAAGTTGCAGAAGTTATGGGTAGAGATATAAAAGATCTTAAGATTATAACTTGTCATTTAGGAAATGGATCAAGTGTATGTGCAGTTAAAAATGGAGAATCAGTTGAAACTTCTATGGGATTCACACCACTTGAAGGTTTAGCAATGGGTACTAGATCAGGTAGTATAGACCCAGCTATAGTTACTTTCTTAATGAAAGAAGAAGGATTAACTGCTGATGAAGTTACAGATTTATTAAATAAAAAATCAGGAGTATTAGGAATTTCAGGAATAAGCTCAGACTTTAGAGATATTGAAGATGCTGCTTATAAAGAAAAAGTTCACAGAGCTCAATTAGCTTTAGATATATTCCACTACAAAGTAAGAACTACTATAGGTGCATACGCTGCTGCTATGGGTGGAGTTGATGCTATAGTATTCACAGCTGGTGTTGGTGAAAATGGACCAGAAACAAGAGAAGAAATACTTAAAGGATTAGAATTCTTAGGTGTTAAATGTGATACAGAAGCAAATAAAGTTAGAGGAAAAGTAAGAGAAATATCTACAGCAGATTCTACTGTTAAAGCATTTATAATTCCAACTAACGAAGAGTTAATGATTGCAAGAGATACTTTAGAATTAATATCAAAGTAATTATTATATAAATAGCTTGACTTTTAATGTCGGCGTAGATATAATAAATTGTGTTTGAAATGGGTAAATTAAAGCCTAAGGAGTGAAAATGGTGCTTTGCTCAAGCTATACGTAATGTATAATATATCTTCTTTAAGATATGAGGAGTAAAATCCAGAGCTTATAATTATGGAAGTACAATTTTTAGATTTACTTGTCAAAGATGGAAGAAAGAAAGCGGTTGATTTCTCACTTGATTTAGAACCTATAAAGTTTGAAGGAGAAATCATTAAAGCAATCAAACCTGTTAAGGTAGAGGGACAAATAGTATCAAGAAATGATGTTCTTGAATTAGAAGCCACTATCAAGACAGAATTAGAACTTAATTGTTCAAGGTGCTTAGATACCTTTATCTATCCAATAGATATTGATATAGAAGAAAGGTTTACAAATAATAAAGAACTTCAAGATGAAGAAGGGATTATATTTGTAGAAGGGGATACTTTAGATTTATCCCTAATTGTTGAAAATAGTATTATTTCAACCTTACCTATCAAGAGACTTTGCGCTGAAGACTGTAAGGGTCTTTGTTCCAATTGTGGAGCCAATTTAAATGTTGACAAATGTAGTTGTAACAATTATGATGTCGATATTAGGCTAGCAAAGCTCAAAGAGTTGTTTGGGGAATAAGGAGGTGTAATAATGGGAAATCCAGCGAGAAAGACATATAGAGCAAAAAGAGATTCTAGAAGAGCTCAAACTTTTAAGTTAAGCTTACCAGGAATAGTTGAATGTCCACAATGCCACGAAATGAAGATGGCTCACAGAGTTTGTAAGAACTGTGGATTCTACAAAGGTAAAGAAGTTGTTGCTTCAACTGAAGAATAAAGAAAGTCATATGACTTTCTTTTCTTTTATATATAAAGAAATAAAGGGGTGAACCAAATGAAAATAGCTATAGATGGTATGGGTGGAGATCATGCACCTAAGGCTGTAGTAGAAGGTGTTGTAAAGGCTACAGAAGAATTTAAGGATATAGAATTTTTCATAACAGGACCAGAAGAACAGATTAAAGAAGAGTTACAAAAGTGTAATTATATTGGAGATAGAATAAAGATAGTAAATGCTACTGAAGTTATAACTAATAATGAGCATCCAGTTATGGCTATCAGAAAGAAAAAGGATTCAAGCATTTGTAAAGCTTTAAACCTTGTTAAAGATAAAGAATGTGATGCTGTTATCTCTGCAGGAAGTACAGGAGCTTTCTTAGCTGGATGTACTTTTGTCGTAGGTAGAATTAAAGGAATAAAGAGACCAGCACTTGCGCCAATAATGCCAGGAAAAAATGGGCCATTTATGATAGTTGATTGTGGTGCTAATGTTGATTGTAAGCCAGAGCATTTAATTAATTTTGCGTATATGGGAAAAGAGTATTATAAGGGTGTTATGGGAAATAATAATCCTAAGGTAGGACTTGTAAATATAGGTGCTGAAGCTGAAAAAGGAAACGAATTAACTAAAGCTACTTATAGTTTATTAGAGCAAGAGGATGGATTAAACTTTGTAGGTAACGTAGAACCTAGATATATTTCAGATGGAGACACTCAAGTTTTAGTATGTGACGGATTTGTAGGTAATACAGTATTGAAAATGTATGAAGGTACTGCATCAAATCTTTTAAATATAATTAAAGAAGAGATTTTATCAACAGGAATAAAATCAAAAATTGGAGCAGTTTTATTAAAGCCTGTTTTTTCAAATATTAAAAAGAAGTTTGATTATAAAGAATATGGTGGAGCACCATTTTTAGGTGTAGATGGTATATGTATAAAAGCTCATGGAAGTTCTGATGCTAAAGCTTTCAAAAGTGCAATAAGACAAACAAAGAATTTTTATGATAGTAAGGTACTAGATAAGATAAAAGAAGGTTTAGAAAACAAGTAATTTATATTGCTTTTAATATTGACGAGTAACTTAATATATAATATTATCTAAGTGGGTGAATTTAGGAGGTGAGAATATGTTTGAAAAGATTAGATCAATAATATCTGAAAAATTAGGTATCGATGAAGAAGAAATCACAATGGAATCTGCTTTTATTGAAGATTTAAATGCAGATTCATTAGATATAGTTGAACTTATTATGGCTTTAGAAGATGAATTAGAGATGGAAATTCCAGATGAAGAAGCTGAAACTTTCGTAACTGTGGCTGATATAGTTAAGTTTATGAAAGAACATGGTGAGGAATAATTAAATCCCGCAATATTGCGGGATTTAATGTTTAAAACAAAATTAGTCTATTCTTGAATTTGTTTAGAAATAGAAGCAAGTTGAAGAATATACTTGTAAGGAGCTGTACAAGATGAATAACTTTTATCAAAAAGAAGTGGAGGATGTAGTAGGGATAAAATTTAATGAACCGAGTTTATTAATGACTGCATTGACACATTCTTCATATGCTAATCAACATAGAGATGAAGCATACAATGAAAGATTAGAATTTTTAGGTGATTCTATTTTACAATTATGTATTACTGAATATCTATTTCTAAATTATAAGGAGAAAACTGAAGGTGAATTAACAAAGATTCGTAGTTTAATAGTTTGTGAAAATTCACTGTATGAAATTGGAAGAGAACTGAATTTAGGATATTTTTTAAGAATGAGTAAAGGTGAAGAGCTTACAGGAGGAAGAGAGAGAGTATCTCTTATAGCTGATGCTGTAGAAGCTTTAATTGCTGCAATATACCTAGATAAGGGGTTAGAATTTACTAAAGATTATATTTTAGGTAGATTTGAAAAAATAATTAAAAGAGCAATTAATAATGACATAATATTAGATTATAAAACTAAACTTCAAGAACTATTGCAAAGAAATGGTGAAATATCTATAGTATATGAATTAATTAAACATGAGGGACCACCTCATAGAAGAAAATTCTTTACTCAATTAATAATAGATAATAAAGAGTTTAGTAAAGGCGAAGGTTATAGCAAAAAGGAATCGGAACAAAATGCAGCTAAGTCAGCTCTAAAGATTTTGGAGGATATAAATGAGTAAGAACTACTATATTATACCTGTTTTTATATCTCATCAAGGCTGTCCACATCAATGTGTATTTTGTAATCAAGATAGAATAGCTAGAGTTGTTGAGGATGAAGTTACAGAAAGTGATGTTAGAAAAACAATAGATGATTACTTAGAAACTATAGATGCAAAAGGAGCAACTTTAGAAGTTTCTTTTTTTGGAGGAACATTTACAGCAATACCGGTACAAAAGCAAAAAGAATTACTAAGTGTAGCGTTAGAATATAAAAATAGAGGTTTAATTCATAATATAAGACTATCAACTAGACCAGATGCTATAAATAGATACATCTTAGATTATTTAAAAGAATATAAAGTTGATATTATTGAACTTGGAGTTCAATCTTTAGATGATGAAGTTCTAATAAAAGCTGGTAGAGGACATACTGCAGAACAAGTAAAAGAAGCATCTATACTTATAAAAGAGTATAATTTTACATTAGGTCATCAAATTATGCCAGGATTACCAGGAGATACTTTTGAGAAGGATATATATACAACAAAAGCTTCTATTAGTATGAAGCCTGATATATGTAGAATATATCCAGCACTTATAATCAAAGATACTCCGATGGAGAAGATGTATGAAAGAGGAGAGTATATACCATATTCCTTGAAAGAAGCAGTAGATATATCTACTGAGATGTTAAAGCTTTATAAAGAAGCTAAAATTAAAGTGATAAGAATAGGACTTCAACCAACAGAATCTATAACATGGGGGCAAGATATTATCGATGGACCTTTCCATCCAGCATTTAGAGAACTTGTTGAAGGAAATTTAATATGTAGTAGCTTAAAAGAGAAAGCGCCTTGTGATAAGGATATTATTATAGAAATTAATCCTAAAGATGTAAGTAAGCTATATACAAATAAAAAGGAATATTTTAAAGAATTCACTAATAATAGAAGTGGAAAAGTTTTTGTTAAAGTTGAAAATAAAGTTAAAAGAAATAGAATTAGATTAACTGTAATCGAAAAGAAAGAAGAGTTTAAAATTTAGTATAGTTTCAATCATTATAAGGGAGTTAGCTTATTTGCCTAACTCCTAAAGTTTTATTATATAAAGATATAAGTCTATTTATTGAAATTTTTATATCTTTGCTATAAACTAAGAATGAATGGAGTGATAATAATGAAAAAGAAGACTAGAGAAAAGTTAGTTTATATTATTTCGATATTTATGTTGGTAGCATTTATATTAGGATTATTACCAGCACTTATATAAATAGATAAGGAGTGTGCCAATGTTTTTAAAGTCACTAGAAGTACGTGGATTTAAATCCTTTGCAGATAAAACAGAGCTAAACTTCAAAAAAGGAATAACTGCAGTAGTAGGACCAAATGGAAGTGGAAAAAGTAATATATCAGATGCGGTTAGATGGGTTTTAGGTGAACAAAGTGTTAAAAGCCTAAGAGGTGGAAAAATGGAGGATGTTATATTTGCAGGTACTCAATTTAGAAAACCGGTAGGACTAGCGCAAGTTTCACTTTGTTTAGATAACTCAGATGGTTCATTACCTATTGAATATAATGAGGTAATAGTAACTAGAAGAATATTTAGATCTGGAGAGACAGAGTATCTAATAAATAAACAAAAGTGTAGATTAAAAGATATAGTAGAATTATTTATGGATACAGGTATAGGTAAAGAAGGATATTCATTAATAGGGCAAGGTAAAATAGATGCTATATTAAGTGGAAGACCTGAAGAAAGAAGAGCTTTATTCGAAGAAGCAGCAGGTATTGTTAAATATAAGGCTAGAAAAGAAGAAGCTGAAAAAAAATTAGAAAATACAGAAAATAATCTTGTAAGAATAAGAGATATAATATCAACTTACGAAGAAAGATTAGGACCTTTAAAAGAAGAAAAAGAGAAAGCTATAAAATATAAATCTTTAGCAGATGAGTTAAAGGTTAAAGAGGTCTCTTTAATAATTTATCATTTAAATAAAGTAAAAGCAGACTTAGAGATACTAGTAAAAGAAATTGAAGAAAGAGAACGTGAAATAGGTTCAAAAAGAGAAAATATATCAAGATATAAGAGTGAAATTGTTTCTTTAGAAGAGGCTATAGAGGAAATAGAAAGAAAGAATAAAGAAGAGAGGGAAAGATATTATAGCGAAAAAGAATCTATGGCTAAAAACTCAAAAGACATAGATTTATTTAAAGAAAGAATATCTAACTTTAAAAGCCTAATAGCAAAAGAAGAAAAAGAAATAAATGATATAAGAGTTAAATTAAATGATTTAAATAAAGAAAAAGAACTTTTAGAAAAAGAGATAGATGATAAGCTTGAAGAAAGAAGACAGAAAGAACTATCAATAAGAGAAGTAGAAAGAAATATTTCGGAGAATAATAGAGATATTTCTAAAATAGAAGCAGAATTAAATAGATTAAAAGATAGTGAATATGAATTCTTATCTAAAAACTCTGAAATAAAAAATAATATAAAATCCATAGAAAAAGATATATTAAACACAAATGAACAAAAGGAAGCTTTGGTTCTATCTATTAATAATCTTAAGAGTAATTTAACTATTAATATAGCAACTATTGAAAAGTTAAGAGAGAATGTTTTAAAGACAAAAAATGATATAAAACTTCTTGAAGAAGGCGTAATAGAGCTTAAGAGAGAATTATCTAAAACACATAACAAGTTAAATCAAAAAGAAACTCAAATAAAAGTTCTTACAAGAAACATAAACGGTTTAGAAGCTACTCACTCCGCATTGAGTAATTTGGAGAAACATTATGAAGGATATAATAGAACTGTAAAAAATTTAATGGAACATATCTCAGATGGGAAAGTACAAAATATTGGAGATATAAAAGTATTAGGTGAAATATTTAATGTTGATAAACAATATGAAATAGCTATTGAGATTGCATTAGGTGCAGCTATTTCTAATGTAATAACTAAAAGTGATAGAGATGCTAAGGTTTTAATTCAATATTTAAAATCAAGAAATTTAGGAAGAGCTACATTCTTGCCGCTTAACATAATAAAAGGTAAGAGGCTTAATGTTCCTGAAAATTTAAAGAAGATTGATGGATACATAGGGATAGCATCTGATTTGATAGTCGTAGACAAGAATTATAAAGATATTGTTGATTATAATCTTGGTAGAACAATAATAGCAAAAGATATGGATTCAGCTTTAGTTATTTCAAAGGCTGGAAATCATAATTATAAAATTGTAACCTTAACAGGAGAAGTTATAAATCCAGGAGGAGCCTTAACAGGAGGTAGTATCCAAGGAAAGAGTGGTAATCTTTTAGGAAGAAAAAGAGAAATAGAGGAAATTGAAGTTAAGGTAGAAAAATTAAAAGGTGAGTATAAAAAAGAAAGTGAACTTTTACAACAGATAAAAGAAGAGATTAAAAAGATTGATGAAGATATAATTGATAAAAGAGAAGAAATTCATCAAAAGAATATTGATTTAACTATTTTAGATGGAGAAACAAAAAACCTTGTAATTGAAGGAGAAAAAATTAAAAAATCACTAGAATACTCAAATGATGATTTAAAAAAGAAAGCAATATTTATTGATAGTTTAAATAAGCAATTAGAAGTAAAAAATGAAGAACTTAAATCATTAGGTATAAAGAATTTTGAAAGTAAAGAAAAAATAAAGCTTCTTGAAGAATCATATGATATTAAGAAAAGAGAATTAGATTTATTAAAAGAGAAGGCTACAGAAATGAAAATTTCTAGAGCAACCTTAGATGAAAGCATTCAAGGTAAGAAAAATGAGTTATATTCTAAAAAAACAAATATTGCGGAAAGAGAACAGAATATAAAAAATCTTTTATGGGAAATTAATGAAAAACAAGATAATATTAAAGCTTTAGAAGATGGAATAAAAAATAAGACAGCTATAATTGAAAAAATTAATGATAATATTAGATCTTTAGAGGAAGTTTTTAAAGAAGATGAAATTAAAAAGATTTCATATAAAGAAGAACTAAAAGTAAAAGAGACTTTAGCCAATGAAATAATAGAGGATGTAAGAGTTTTAGAAGCTGAACTAAATAAGAGAACAATTCAAAAGGTAAAATTAGATAGTGAAGAAGAGGGACTATTTAGTAGGTTAAACGGAGAAATTAATTTAACTTTAGCAGAGGCTATGGAAATCGCTATAGAAATTGATAATATCTTAAAAGTTAAAGAAGAGATAAGTAGATTAAAAGGTAAGATAAGCGCAATAGGTACTGTAAATTTATCTGCAATTTTAGAATATGATGAAGTTTTAGAAAAGTATGAATTTATGTCATCTCAAGAGCTGGATTTAGAACAAGCAAAGAATGAGCTGTTAGATGTTATAAGTGAAATGACTATAAAAATGCAAAAAATGTTTAGAGAAAACTTTGAAATATTAAATGAGAACTTTGGAGAAACATTCAAAGAGTTATTTAAAGGTGGAACAGCAGAGCTTATATTAGGTGAGGGTGATGAACTAAATGCTAATATAGTCATAAATGTACAGCCACCAGGGAAAAAACTTCAAAATATAAATCTTATGTCAGGAGGAGAAAAGGTACTTTCTGCAATAGCATTATTGTTTGCTATATTAAAGATGAAGCCTACTCCATTCTGTATATTAGATGAAATTGAAGCTGCTTTAGATGATGCTAATGTATTTAGATATGCAGAGTTTTTAAAACAGTTCTCTGATAATATTCAGTTTATAGTAATAACCCATAGAAAAGGTACTATGGAAGTAAGTGATGTTATGTATGGTGTTACAATGGAGGAAAAGGGTATATCTAAAGTTGTTTCCGTAGACTTAACAGAGAATTAGGAGGAAGATTATGTTTGGAAAATTATTTGATAGCTTAAAAACAGGATTAACTAAAACAAGAAATGCGTTAACGGACAAGATAAATGAAACTTTAAAACTTGCAGTAACAATAGATGAAGATTTATATGAAGAACTTGAAGAAATTTTAATTATGGCTGATATAGGTATGGATACAACAATGGACATAATTGAAAGGCTTAAAGATAAAATAAGAAAAGAAAAGATTAATGATGTTGAAATGGTACAACCTGCTTTAAAAGAAGTTATAGCAGAGATGATGAAGGGCACTGATGAAGTAGTAGATGAGTCAGGAAAAAAAGTAGTTCTAGTTATAGGGGTTAATGGAGTAGGTAAAACTACATCAATAGGGAAATTAGCTGCTAAAAATAAGCAAGCAGGTAAGAAAGTACTATTAGCAGCGGCAGATACTTTTAGAGCTGCAGCTATTGATCAATTAGTAGTGTGGAGCGAAAGAGCAAAAGTAGATATAGTTAAGCATGGAGAGGGATCAGATCCAGCAGCGGTAGTTTTTGATGCTATTAATGCATCAAAAGCAAGAAATGTAGATTTATTAATTTGTGATACAGCAGGAAGACTTCACAATAAAAAGAACCTTATGGATGAGCTTGGAAAAATAAATAGAATTATTGAGAGAGAATATTCAGGGGTGAAAAAAGAAACTTTATTAGTTTTAGATGCTACTACAGGTCAAAATGCTGTGATTCAAGCAAAGCAATTTATGGAAGTGTGTCCTGTTGATGGTATAATATTAACTAAATTAGATGGAACTGCAAAAGGTGGAGTAGTAATTTCTATTAAAAATTCTTTAAATATACCTGTAAAATATATTGGTGTAGGTGAAGGAATAGAGGATTTACAAGAGTTCGATGCAGAAAGTTTTGTAGAAGCACTATTTTAATTAAGAATTAATAGTTAATGACTAAAGTCAGTGAAGACTGGCTTTAGTTTAAATAAAATAAAAAATTAAATTTTAAAATAAATTTGTAACATTAAATTTAGTTGGATTAGTGAATGAAATGCTAGTAAAATAGCTATTTTAGCGTTTTTAAATATGAGAGAAAACATTAGTAAAAAGTGTTAAGTAAAAATACTTGACACATATAAATACTTCTGTTAAAATCTCATATGTGGGTAAGGTGATTACATGGAAGATAGGGTTGAGATTTCTTTATTAATGGATCTATATGGTGCATTATTAACAGAGAAACAATATAGTATTATGGATTTATATTATAATGAAGATTTATCTTTAGCTGAAATTGCTGAATTAAATCAAACGAGCCGACAAGCAATCCATGACCTTATTAAAAGATGCTATAAACAATTTCTAACTTATGAAGGTAAATTGATGTTGCTAAAAAAGTCGTTAGAAAGAGAAAAAAAGATAGCTTCACTTTTAGATGATATTGATATGAAATATTCTATTGACAAAATAGATTATGATAGGTATAAAGAGATTCTAGAAGAGCTATAAAGGCATATTAGGAGGTTAACATGGCTTTTGAAGGATTAGGCGAAAAGCTACAAAGTACGTTTAAGAAGCTTAGAGGTAAAGGTAAAATAACTGAAAAAGATATTAAAGAAGCCATGAGGGAAGTAAAGCTTGCATTATTAGAAGCTGATGTTAATTTTAAAGTGGTAAAAACTTTTGTTAAGAATGTTAGTGAAAAATGTGTTGGTAGTGAAGTTTTAGAAAGCTTGACACCTGCTCAGCAAGTTATTAAGATAGTTAATGATGAACTTACTGATCTTATGGGTGGTAGTGAGAGCAAATTAGAATTTGCAAGCGTAGGACCTACAGTAATTATGTTAGTAGGGCTACAAGGTGCAGGTAAAACTACAATGTGTGGTAAGCTGGCACTACAATTAAGAAAGAATCACAACAAGAAACCACTTTTGGTAGCTTGTGATATATATAGACCAGCAGCGATTAAGCAATTAGAAGTTGTTGGGAAGCAAATTGATGTTCCAGTATTTCAAATGGGTGATAAAGTAAGTGCAGTAGAAATAGCAACTGAAAGTATAAAGCACGCAAGAGAAAATGGAAATAATGTAGTGATTATTGATACGGCTGGTAGACTTCATATTGATGAGGCTCTAATGACTGAACTAGAAGATGTAAAAAAAGCTGTAAATCCATCAGAGATTTTGCTTGTAGTTGACTCTATGACAGGACAAGATGCTGTAAATGTTGCAGAAAACTTTAATAATTCTTTAGATTTAACTGGTGTTATTTTAACTAAGTTAGACGGAGATGCTAGAGGTGGAGCTGCACTTTCAATAAGACATATGACATCTAAACCAATTAAATTTATTGGTGTAGGTGAAAAAATGAGCGATTTTGAAGTATTCCATCCAGATAGAATGGCTTCAAGAATTTTAGGAATGGGAGATGTTCTTTCATTAATAGAAAAAGCTCAAGAAGCAATTGATGAAAAAGAGGCTAAGGAACTTGGCCAAAAGATGATGGAGAATGATTTTACTTATGATGACTATTTAACTGCTATGGAGCAGATGAAAAAATTAGGTTCATTAAGTAAAATTATGGAGATGATACCAGGTGTTCCAAAAGAAATGAAGGATATTGACTTTGATGCTAGTGAGAAACAACTAGGAAGAGTTAAAGCAATTATATATTCAATGACCCCAAAGGAAAGAAAAAATCCTAAATTGTTAGCTGGTTCTTCTTCAAGAAAGAAGAGAATAGCTAAAGGATCAGGAACATCACTTCAAGAAGTTAACAAACTTATAAAAGGTCATGAAATGATGAGAAAGCAAATGAAGCAGATGAAATCATTGACTAAAAGGTCTAAAAAAGGACTGTTTGGCAAATTGCCTTTTTAAGTTGAGATAAATTTTAATCCTTTAAAGGAGGTGAAATAAACATGGCAGTAAAAATCAGATTAAGAAGAATGGGTGCTAAAAAAGCTCCTTTCTACAGAGTTGTTGTTGCTGATTCAAGAAGCCCAAGAGATGGAAGATTCATCGAAGAAATCGGGTACTACAATCCAATAACAGAACCTGCAGAAATCAAGATTGATGAAGAAAAAGCTACAAAATGGATAAAGAATGGTGCTCAACCTACAGACGTAGTTAAGAGACTTTTCGATAAAGCTGGTCTTAACAAGTAATTTTTAGGAGGTGAAGTCTGGTGTTAGTTTAACATCAGAGCCTAATGAAAGAATTAGTAGAAGTAATCGCTAAGTCATTAGTTGATAATCCTAATGAAGTTCGTGTAAATGAAGTTCAAGGAGAGCAATCATTAATTCTTCAATTGAAGGTTGCTCCTGAAGATATGGGTAAGGTTATCGGTAAACAAGGTAGAGTAGCTAAAGCTATTCGAACTGTAGTAAAAGCCGCAGCATTAAACGAAGAAAAAAAAGTAGCAGTTGAAATTATCGATGCAAAGAGTTAGGATTTTCCTAGCTCTTTTTTTATTAATCTTTGATATTTTATAAAAAGTTTGATATAACTAATAGATGAAGATAGAAAAATAGATAAAACAGGAGTGAAAATAGTGAGCGAAGTATTAAAGGTAGGAAAAATAGTAAATACTCATGGTTTAAAAGGTGAAGTTAAAGTTATGGCTTTAACTGATGATCAACGTAGATTTGATGATTTAGATTATGTTTTAATAGATAATAAAGAAGTAAAGATAGAGAGTTGTAAATATCAAAAAGATAGAGTTATTGTTAAACTTGAAGGAGTTAATAAAGTAGAAGAAGCTGAAAAGTTGAAAAATAAATTTATGGAAATTCCAAGAGAATTTGCTGTAGAGTTAGATGAAGATTGTTACTTTCTAGCAGATTTAAGAGAGTGTACTGTGTTTGATACAGATGGAAAAGAAATTGGTGAAGTATATGATATAATTCAAACAAAGAATAACGATGTATATTGGATTAGAAAGCCAAAAGAAGTTTTGATACCAGCATTAAAAGATATAGTGACAGAGATAAATATAGATGATAGAAGAATTATCATTAGACCTATAGGAGAATGGATGGATGAAGATTAATATTCTTACTTTATTTCCTGAGATGTTTGATATTTTTAATCATAGTATTGTAGGAAAAGCAAGAGAGAAAAACTTGATTAGCATTGAAGCAACTAATATAAGAGATTATACTTTAAATAAGCATAAAAAAGTAGATGATTATCCTTATGGTGGTGGAGCTGGAATGGTTATGTCTGCACAACCAGTAGTAGATTCTATAAGGGCGGTAAAGAAAAATAATAAAGGTAAAGTCATATTTTTAGGGCCAAGAGGTAAAACTTTTGATCAGAAAATGGCTGAAGAATTATCAAAAGAAAATGAACTTATATTTTTATGTGGACATTATGAAGGAATAGATCAACGAGCTTTTAAGGAAGTTGATATGGAAATTTCTTTAGGTGATTTTGTTTTGACTGGAGGAGAGATGGCTGCAATTCCAGTTATTGATTCAATTTTAAGACTTGTGCCAGGAGTTTTAAATAAAGAAGAAAGTCATCAAGATGAATCTTTTTCTGATGGATTATTAGAATATCCTCAGTATACAAGGCCTGAAATTTTTGAAGATGAACGAGTTCCAGATGTATTATTATCTGGACATCATGAGAATATAAGAAAGTGGAGAAGACTTCAATCTTTGTTGGTAACTAAGGAAAGAAGAAGTGATTTATTTAAAAAAATCACTCTAAGTAAAGAGGATATAAAATTATTAAATAGCAAAAAATAATAGCTTGAAATATAATTATACTTATGTTAGAATATGTTTTGTGCTAGTACGGGCGGTCCTCTGTCAAAATATTTGTTAAGAACGTCAATTTATCATTTAGGAGGGAATGCACAATGAACGAAATTTTAAGAGCTATAGAAGCAGAACAAATCAGAACTGACTTACCTAACTTTAGAGTTGGAGACAACGTTAAAGTTCACGTAAAAGTTAAAGAAGGAAACAGAGAAAGAATCCAAGTATTCGAAGGAACTGTTATCAAAAAGCAAAACGGTGGTTTAAGAGAAACTTTCACAGTTAGAAGAGTTGCTTACGGTGTTGGAGTTGAAAGAACTTTCCCAATGAACGCACCAATCATCGAAAAGATGGAAATCACTAGAAGAGGTAAAGTTAGAAGAGCTAAGTTATTCTACTTAAGAGATAGAGTAGGTAAGGCTGCTAAAGTTAAGGAATTATTAACTAGATAATTTAAGTTAATAAAGATATTAAGGGACTTAGTATTAAGTCCCTTTTTCTTGTAATAAAATACTTTTATATGTCAAGAATAGAGATAGGAGTATTAAAAAAGTAAATTGCAGTTAAATTTATGCATATTTAAGGAAGAGGTGTAGAATATGGCTACAATAAATTGGTTTCCTGGTCATATGAAAAAAACTCAAAGGGAAATAAAAGAAAATTTAAAGTTAGTAGATGCGATTATAGAGATAAGAGATGCAAGAATTCCAAGGAGTTCAGCAAACCCAGATATAGATAAATTGTGTGGAAATAAACCAAGAGTAATTCTTTTGAATAAAAGTGACCTAACAGAAAGTAAAGTTACAAAAGCTTGGATAAAGGAATTATCAAAGGAAAATGTAACAGCAATAGAAGTTAATTGTCTAAAAGGTCAAGGGTTAAATCAAATTAAACCTGCATTAGAAACTCTATTAAAAGAAAAACATGATAGGTTAAGATCTAAGGGATTAGTTAAAATAATGACTAGAGTTATGGTAGTTGGAATACCTAATGTAGGAAAGTCTACTTTTATAAATAAGATGGCTAAAAATAATATAGCTAAAACTGGAGATAGGCCAGGGGTAACAAAGAGTAAACAATGGATTAAAACGCCATTAGGGATTGAAATGTTAGATACGCCAGGAGTTTTATGGCCAAAATTTGAAGATGAAACAACTGCATTAAATCTTGCTTTCACAGGAGCAATAAAAGATGAGATTATGGATACAGAGGAGCTTTCATATCTTTTAGTAAAAAGGCTTCAAGAAAATTATGCTAAAGAATTAATGACTAGATATAAATTAGAAGAAGTATGCGAAGATCCATATGATACTTTAAGTGCTATAGCAAGGAAAAGAGGATGCTTAATGTCAGGTGGAAGAATTAACTATGATAGAATAGCAACGATACTTCTTGACGAGTTTAGAGGTGGAGTAATAGGAAATATATCACTAGAACGTCCAGATGATATATTAGTTAAAGGAGAAAACTAGTATGAAGTTACTAAATAGTGATATAGTAGCGTTAAAATTTAAAGATATAAAGGAAGAGGTAGCAAACATTGATGTAAGCTCTTCTTATAAAAAAGCAGAGTTTGATTCTATAGTCGATTTACTACTAAAAGATTCAAGAAAAAATGTAAATGCATTAGGAAATAAACTTCTAAAAGAAAAAAATAAAATTTTAGATGAAATAAAAAGAGTTAGAGCCATGTATGATTTTGATAAATCTTTTGGAGACTTTAACATAATTGCTGGTGTAGATGAGGTTGGTAGAGGACCACTTGCCGGACCAATAGTTTCTTGCGCTGTAGTATTAGATTTAAATGTTTTAGATGAACAATTATTATTATGGATAAATGATTCTAAAAAATTAAATGAAAAGAAAAGAGAAGAACTAGCAGAGATAATAAAAGAGAAAGCATTAGCTTATCATATAGCAAGTTGTGATTCGGAAGAAATAGATAAAAGAGGCATAGGAGTATGCAATAATGCGGTATTTCTTGAAGCAACAAACTCGTTGCAAATTAAGCCTGACTTAGTTCTTTCTGATGGATATACTATTAAGGGGATAGATATCCCAAATAAGTCAGTGATTAAAGGGGATACTAAATCAGCTAATATAGCAGCAGCATCAATAGTTGCAAAAGTTTATAGAGATAAGCTTATGAAAGAGTATGCTGTTAAATATCCATATTATGCATTTGAAGAAAATGTTGGTTATGGAACATCAAAACATATTGATGGAATTAAAGAATATGGGCCTTGTAAAATACATAGAATGTCATTTTTAAAGAATATATTAGAGGATTAATAGAGTCTAAAGGCATCTTTGATGTGATTAATAGCAAAATCTTGATTAAATTTATTAAACAGTACTTCAATTACATCATATCTTATATTATACTTGTTAAGTTTATTAATTAAAATGTAATAAGAAGAGACTTTTATTATTTGTCTTTGTTTATAGTAGGTAACAGATTCCACGGGTAATCCATAGGAATTTGTGTACCTACTTTTTACTTCTGTAAAAATTATAATATCATTAATTGTACTAATAATATCTACTTCACCTAATCTGTTTCTATAATTCATTTCTAAAATTCTATGGTTAAGGTTTATAAGATATTTGGAAGCTAAATTTTCTCCATAATTCCCTATATTTTTATTATAATTATTCATTATATCACTCCTATATATTTTAAAATATTATCCAAACAAAAAGAAAATTATTCAAATCATATGTGTTTAAGATAAGATTCTATGTCAATAATCCTAGAAGGGTGATAAAAATGGCAATAAAAATAATAAGTGCAACACATCGTGGACTTGATGGAGTTTTAATAAGTGTAGAAGTGGATATTATGAAAGGGCTACCAACATTTAATATAGTTGGTTTACCAGATGCATCAGTTAGGGAGTCAAAAGAAAGGGTTAGAGCAGCTATAGTTAATAGTGGATATGAATTTCCATTAGGAAGAATAACTATAAACCTATCTCCAGCTGATGTAAGGAAAAATGGGACACTATTAGATTTACCAATAGCATTAGGAATTCTAATGGAGTCTAATCAAATTATTAAGAGAGATCTTGAGAAATTCATAGTTTTTGGTGAGTTATCATTAAGTGGAGAGTTAGTAGGTATAAAAGGGGCTATCCCTATTATTTTTGAAGGTGATAGTAAAAAGAAGAAAAATTACATATTCCCTTTAGATAATTTAAGTGAAATGAGACATTTTACTCTAGGAAATTTCTATCCATTTAAATCATTAGAGCAAGTTGTTTCTTTCATAACAAATGAAGATTTGCTTCCCTATAAGAATAGGAAGCAAATTAATAAAGGAAAAGAAAAATTTAAGTTGGATTTTGGAGATATTATAGGGCAATATACAGCAAAAAGAGCTATGGAAATAGTTGCTGTAGGTAGACATAATATATTTTTATTTGGTTCTCCTGGATCTGGAAAGAGTATGCTGGCAAAAGCATTACCATCAATATTACCACCATTAACTATTGAGGAGCAAAAGGAAATTGCTAAGATATATAGTATTTCTGGATTATGGAATAAAGGATACTTTATAGAAAGGCCGTTTAGAGCTCCGCATCATACTACAACTAAAACTGCGCTTATTGGTGGAGGTAACGAAATAAAGGTTGGAGAAATAACTTTAGCTCATAATGGAGTTTTATTTTTAGATGAGATTCTAGAATTTAGCAATGAGTTACTAGAAGTATTGAGACAGCCTTTAGAAGAAGGTATTATAAATATTTCGAGGTTAAGAGAAAATTATACATTGCCAAGTAAATTTATTCTTGTAGGAGCATTTAACCCATGTAAATGTGGAAGATTTATGGAAGATGAAAATAATTCTTTGTGTGAATGCACAGAATATGAAAAAAGGCGATATTTAAATAAAATATCTAGGCCATTAATGGATAGAATCGATTTATTTAATTATGTTCCTAGAATAAAATACGAAGAAATTACTGACAAAAAAGACTATATTGATTCTGACAAGATGCGACAGAAAGTTTTAGAGGCTGCTGAAAGACAAAGCTTTAGATTAAAGGATACAATTTATAATTAGGCTCTGTTAGACAATAATGTTGATATGTGCATATAAGTCTTAAATAGTGTTATAATATAGATAATAACACTATCGGAGGTAAGATTTATGGCAACTCTTTCAAATATAAAGTCAGATA
>NZ_JAJNOS010000006.1:0-175071 GCF_021044725.1 Clostridium sp. NSJ-145 | reverse complement strand
AATGCAAATCCTATTTGTTGCATAGGAATCACATTTTTTGTGAAGTTTTTCATATTATTACTATGCGCAAAAAAGGAAGTTCAAATTCGAACTTCCTTTTCTTTATCGGCAAATATCAATTTTTTTTTGATACAGCCCCTTCTAAATTTAACTATAAATTTGTGGTAAGTATACTGTTACTCTTGTTCCTATTTCTTTTCTACTTAAAACACTAAAGTATCCCTTATGATTATCAATAATCCATTTTGCTATAGATAACCCAAGACCTGTACCTCCATTTTTCCTAACTCTTGCTGTGTCAGCTCTAAAGAAACGTTCGAATATATGGGGTACATCCTCTGCATCTATTCCTATTCCATTATCTTGAACAGAAAAATAAGGTTCTCCTTTATGATTTCTTCCTACTTTAAGCATTATCTCTTCACCAGACTCTGTATATTTAGCTGCATTTTCAACTAATATCCTTGCTGTCTGCTTAAGTAATCCTATATCACCTTTAATACTTATATTTTCTGAATTAATGTAAGTATATATATGATTTTCATCTATCATTTTGGATTCTTCAAATACTTCACTTATCATATCATTAAGTAAGAATTCTGTCATTGTAAGCTGAGTTTTTCCATTAATACCTCTAGCTAGGAATAATAGCTGCTCAACTAGATTTTTCATATTTTCTGATTCAGACTTTATTGCCGTAATAGATTCTTCTAATACTTCTTCATCATTTTTTCCCCAACGGTCTAACATATTTGCATAGCCTTGAATTACAGATATAGGAGTTCTAAGTTCATGAGATGCATCGGAAACAAACCTTGCCTGTTGCCTATAAGAATCTCTCATTCTATCTAATAATTTATTTATTGCATCTTCTAACCCTTGAAGCTCACTATCTCCAATATGTATTCTTTCATCTGATGTTACTGGACTTATATTGGCTATAGCATCCTCAAGACTGTGGAATTTTTCTTCATCAAAAGCCATATTACTAAGCCTGCTTGCAGTTTCTGCTATATCATTAAGTGGCTTTAATCTCTTCCTAACTCTTGCTGTACCAAATATTATTTCTTCTACTAAAAATATTCCCTGAATTATTACTAATACTATAAATATTTTTCTTACAGTATATAAAAAGTTACTAGCATCTTTAACTAAGGTTTTTCCATTGTCCCAAATTACTGTGTAGGTAGCTGTTTCTATAGGATAAAAATCAATATGTCTTTGTGCATTTTGTACTACCTCTCCAAAAAAGCTCTTTTCAGAATCCATACACCAAAGAACTATTAATACAAACATCAAACATGCATTAAGTATAAGAAACTTCAAAAATAAATCTCTTACAGATATGGCATTAAGTTTTATTGCAATAGATGTAACATTTTTATTTTTCTTAACTTTATTCATCTTTAATTACATATCCTACACCACGTACCGTAGTTATTATTTTAGTCTTAAAAGCATCATCAATCTTTGTTCTTAAAAATCTTACATAAACATCTATCACATTAGTTTCTCCAACATAATCATAACCACATACTTTTTCTATAAGTACATCTCTAGTTAAAACTATATTTTTATTTTCCATCAATATTTGAAGCAAAGTAAATTCTCTATTAGTTAATTCAACCTCTGTATTATCATAAGTTACCTTATGTCTCATCTTATCTAAAGTTAATAACCCACACCTTAATATATCTTCTTTTTTAACAGTAACTACTCTCTTTTTAAGAGCTGTTCTTATTCTTGCAAGTAGTTCCTCTATTGCAAAAGGCTTTGTTACATAATCATCTGCTCCTGCATCAAGTCCTGATACTTTATCCATAACAGCATCTCTTGCAGTTAACATTATTACAGGAACATCAGAAGTTCTTCTAAGCCTTCTTAATACTTCAAGTCCATTTATCTCTGGAAGCATAACATCTAATATTACAAGGTCAGCTTCCCCACTTTCAGCAATTTCAAGCCCCATTCTACCATTGTTTGCTTTTATTACTTTATAGCCTTCATGCATTAATTCTAGCTCTATAAATCTAGCTATTTTTTCTTCATCTTCAACAATTAAAATTTTAACCATATATAAACCTCTCTATTTAAACTTCTTTTTTATATCTTGAGCTACTTTTAATAAATATCTAAAAGCTTCATTAACCTTATCTATTTTATCAGTATCAAATCTTTTTGATGAAAGTGAAATTTCTATATCAAAGAATAATGCTACTATAATTAAAGGTATTATCACCCAAAATGCAAAAAATAAAAGTACAACCACAACTGTAAGTGGTATTTTTACTAATACTCTATTACTTTTTTTAACTTGAAGAAATATATTATTTCCAGTGTCTATAACCTTGCATATCGCTTCAAAAATCCCTTCAAAATTATCTTTGCTTTTAGAGTTATCACTATTTATATTATCATCATTATTATGAGTTTCCTCATGTTCAGTATAACTCTCTCTATACTCATTTGAATAAAATATACTAACAGAAGGACTGTTTACTTTTCCATGCTTCTCTAAGTAAAGCATAGCCTCTAATATATCCCAATTACTATTTTCTAAAGCTATCTTAGCTTCTTCATAACTTATATTAGCTTTCTCCCTTAATCTATCTACTAATTTTAATTTGTCCACAAACACTCCTCCATAACTGAAAGTCCAAATCCCTGATTTGGTATCTTGAAGAACCTCACTTAATTATATCATATACCACAAATTTCCCATATAATGTTAAAGTCTACTATATATTATTCTACCTAAAAATAAAGGAACAAGTTTAACACTTATTCCTCTAATTCTTTTCTAATTACTTTTATCTCATTTAATAATTCATAAAACCTATCTATATATTCCTGGTATTCTTCATGGGTTAAAACTTCATAATCATCTGAAGCATATCTTCTACTGAAATAAAAATCCTTTAAATCTCTACATAAACTTTTATATTTTTTTAATTCACTATAGTCTTGTAGATATAATACCTCTAATAATTTTACTAGGTTATTTCCTCGTGAAATCATTCCATACTTTTTTTGTATTATTGCTTTTAAATTTTTCTCTATACATTGTTGGCAATGTACAAGAACTCCATCCTCAAGTCCTATATTATCTTTAGTAGAATCTATAAATTTTTCATCAATATCTGCAAAATAAAACATATCTCTTTTCACCATATTACCGCATCCTTATTCCACATCTATTTTCATATTTTTTTACCTATATATTTTATAAATAATCTATCCTTTACTGCATATATTTCTTATTTTTATTATATACCAGCAATATTTATTTATAAACACAAAGGCTAAAATATATTATATTATGACCTTCTGAGCGCACGGTCTTATGTTACTTTTCAAAAATTATGAACTGATATACTTCCTTTCATGAAAATCCCTCCAAAAGTTACTATTACATTATTATTTCATATATAAAAAAAGAGTCGTATAACACAACTCTTTTACTATTAAAGCTTAACTATCATAACCTTCTTTAAAATCCTTTTTGATAGTATCTGCTGACTTTGATACTTCTTCAAAAACAGTATTTACTCCATCATAATTCATGCTTGGACCTGATATTGAATACTTATATCCACAGAATAATCCTACTACTAACAATACTATAGTTGGCACTGATAAGAATATTAATAAAAGTAATGATATTGTTAATGATATTCTTATTGGTTTTTCATTAGCTTTTCTTATTTCAAAGAAATTTTCATTTCCCTTTTTTATAAACTTACCTAAGAATTTGAACATTCTTCCGATAACTTCACCAATACCACCAAACTTCTCTTCATGCTTTTTATTATCTTCCTTTTTCTCTTGCTCTTCTTCCTTTACTTCGATTATTGTAGTAGTTTCATTATTTTCTACTTTTCCTCTTCTCTCTAGGTAAATTATTGCATCTAAAAGATCCCAATTACATATTTCTAAAACCTCTTGTGCTTCTTCTCTACTTACATTAGCTTTTCCCATTAATACTTCGATCATTTCATTTCTTTCCATAATATATAACCTCCAAAAATTAAGTTGCTCCTACAAATGTATATTAATAGTGAGCTTCCGTTTCTTACTATGGTTATATAATACTTTTGGAAAATTAATCTTAAATATAAGAAAGATTAAAATTAGATTAAAAAATTAATTTTATTAATTAATTTAAATGTATTAATTATAATTTAATATAGATTATCATTAAGAATGTAAATATAACGACTATTACTACCTATATCACTTTTAAAGTGAAAAACAGAACGTCTATTTTTACGTCCTGTTTTCTCTACATTACCTATAGATATTTATTTATAAATTTTAATTTTTCTTCTTCTTGTTGATTGAAGCCACCGTGGGCATAATTAGGATAAACCTTAATATCTTTTATACATGTCATGTTATTATATGCTGCAAATGTACCTGATGGAGGACATACATTATCCTCTAATCCTACACTCAACAATGTTGGGCATTTAATTCTTGTAGCCATATTTACACAATCTATATAACTTAAAACTCTGTATACTTCATTTTCAGTTTCATGTAGTGGATCTTGTAACTTAAAATATTGACTTATTTCATCATAAGCACTTCCATCTGATACTTCCACTGACCTTTTAAAGTTACATAAAAAAGGTATATCACTTAAAGCAATTTTAACTCTATTATTAAGTGCTGCTGTTGCTAAAGCTAATCCCCCACCTTGACTTGCACCATCTACTATTATTCTATTAGGGTTTATTGAATCTAATTCCACTAAGGCTTCTACTGCTCTAAAGCAATCCATATATACATAGGAATAGTAATAATTGTCCTTATTAACTATACCTTTTGTTAACCAACCAGCTGCACCTCCATTTTCATAAAGATTATGATCTGGTGAATTTACACTTTGTCCTCTTGTAGCCATCATTAATACTGGTATACCTTGAACAGTATATTTAAATGCATTACTTGGTTTTAAATTATTATAATTATATCCATGGAACATGACTACTGCTGAAGTATCTTGTTGTATAATTTCTGGAGTAACATATATACACTTAATTTTAGTATTTCTAAAGCCATCAAACTCAATATCATATACTTTTACATTTGATGTATAATTAAACTCTTTATTTAAACACTTAGAAATATTTAGTGGTTGTTTCTTAGACTCCTCAATTCTATTGTCCCAAAACTCATTGAAATCTTCTTCCATGGTGGAAGGTGGATTATACTCTTTTAACTCTTCAATTGGAAAATCTACTAGCTTCATATTCAATACCTACCTTATATAAAAATAATCTAATATTATATTTATTCTACGTTAACTATAAACTCAAGTCCTCTCATTCTTTTAAATGGAGCTCTAACTTCCTTAACATCTATATTTTTATCATTATAAGAATTCACAAATGTTGTATCTATTTTATTCTTAACTTTAACCTTAATAAGTTCCATAAGTTCATCTTCTTTACCATTAAAGTCAGAAAATGATCCTCCCCATTCCTTTAACTCATTAAACTCTATTGAAAGCATTACTTCCGTTTGATATGCCCAATCAGAGGCAAGTCTCCTTACCTTAAAGTTCTCAATCTTTTGCTTTTCCTTACCAAAATACGAAAATGTCATTGCTGCTAAAACAGTTCCTAAACTATTACAGCAAGTGTTCCATCCAGCATATCCACTAATTCTTTCTAATAATTTGTACTTATCAAGATACTCTATTAACTCTTTTTCTCCTCCATTACTAAATGCAACATCTAATACCGATACTTCTTTATTATCATCTAAAAATTTGTTTATTTTTTTACAAAACTCTGGAAAATTTCTATATCTATAATAGCTTATATCTTTTCTTTGACTCTCATCATTTAATCCATAACTTATTTCATAAGCCTCTTGCATCTTAATAGGTGCACCATTAATAGCTAATACTGCATCTGCTTTATTAATACTATCTACTATATCAATTCCACATGCTTGAGTATGAGAAACTAAACTATATTGAAAAGGTCTATCTTCATAATTAGGAATAATATTTTTAAAAGCCTCTGTAATATAGTATGGATAAATAGAGAAATCTCCTTTTTTATCTAAATAGGCTCTAGTTATTAATGTACATCCTGATTCATCTGTACCTGGATGTAAAAATACTTTATCTGCAATTCTTAACTTAGAAATCTCATAATATACTTTCTTTTGATCCATAGCTGTAAATCCAAATTCAGATGCATCATCTTGTGGAATAATTAATATATCTATGATTCCTTCTTTTACAAGCTCCAAAGCATATAGAATTACACTTATATTTTTATTTCTTCTATTAATAAAATCCTTTAAATAATCCTTATTTAATCTTTTATCAATTTCATTAAACTCTCTTTCTTCTTCTAATGATAATCCTACTCTAGCTTTTTTATCTAAAAAATGTCCGTACTTGAATATATCTAATCCACAGAAAGCGTAATAATCCGGTTCCTCTTCAGCTGAATTATATTTAGGCGTTCTTAATATTAAATTAGACCCATAAATTTTACAATCTGGATTCATATTTTTTATCTCTCTTAGGACATCTAATCTTACTTTTAATTCTTCCACTGAATTATTATGCAATCTACTTGGGAATAGCCCCCCATAAACTAACATATCTAAAGAAATAATAAAAGCATCTGTATTTGCTGCATTTTCTAATATATACTTTTTTAAATAGTCTAAATCAGCTGGATTCTTTCTTAAACCTAATAATTCTTTATTAGGCATCTTTATACTTACGTCTTTATCCATTGCAACTATATCTTCTAAAAATTGATAATTATATGGTCTTATATCTAATGGTATACCTGTAAATCTCATAATAATGTCTCCTTGCTTTTTATTATATATTTCTTATGCCCTAAATATTATTACGATAGTTATAACCATAAAAATACAAGTAAACCCCTAAAAAATAGGAGTTGCATAAAGCACCTCCTATATATTTCGTTAATTATAAGAACTAAAATTCTTTTCTTTATAGGTATTTACTCTTTCACTATCTATCTTTAATAAACTATTGCAAATTTGCTCTATAATAAATATCTGAGATGTAAGAGTTACTAATGTAGTCCCAGTTTCCATTACCTCTTTTGATGCTGATAATAATACATAATCACTCAAATCAGCTAATGGTGATGGATTATAGTTGGTTATTCCAACTATAGTAGCTCCATTTTTCTTAGCTATTTCTATATTTTTTAATGTTTCTGTAGTTGAACCAGAAACAGATAACCCAATAACAACATCATCTTCACTAACTAAATTAGCCTTTAATAATTGAATATGTTTATCTTCAAAAGAATAAACCTTATATCCTAAAAAGGATAATCTTATCTCTGCAGCTTTTGCACAAAGGCTTGATAATCCCAGTCCATAAATAAATATATTGTTTGCTTTTTTTATCTCTTCAGCAACTTTATTTATAATATCTAACTCTTGAACTTGTAATGTATGTTCAAGCATAGTTGACATTTCATTGAATACTTCATCTTCAACTTTAGTTTGCTTTATATTCTTCTCTTCTTGAACTATACCTATGATTTCTCTCTTAAATCCATGGAACCCATTATATCCTAGCCTTCTACAAAAACGTAATACAGTTGCTTCACCAACACCACAATTTTTAGCAACCTCTGTTACTGACATATAAGCAATTTTATCTATATTATTTAATATGAACTCTCCAACTTTTTGTTCTGATTTAGTTAATGAAGAATATGTGCTTTTAATCTGAGTTATAACTTCTATGCTCATTATTTAATCTCCTCTTTAAAAGTAATAGAAATAAATTATTAATTCTTTCCTATTTTACTCTCAAGCACTTTATTATTGCAATATTTTACTATTATTTATTTGCATAATCCTACTAAATTATATTGATTATGGTGGCTTTATATATTTATAAAACCACCATATTATTATTTACTAAATATTATTTATCTCTTTATCAACTGCAACTTCATTTATTTCCCTATTAGCTGCAATTACAAATGGCATATATAATACAACAGAAAGAACTATTAGTAGTGCTGATAATACTGCCGCCTTCCAATCTCCTCCTGTAGCTAAATATGCTGAAATTATTGGTGGAGTTGTCCAAGGAACTGCAGCAATTGTTTTTTCTATCAATCCTGCTGCTGTAGCTAAATATGCAATTATTAAATTTACTACTGGTACTAACACTAATGGAACCATAAATATTGGATTAAGAACTATTGGTAGTCCAAATACAATTGGTTCATTTATGTTAAATAAACCAGGAACAACTCCAAGTTTTGCTATACTTCTATGATCTTCTCTTTTAGAAGCTATAAATATAGCGATAATTAATCCTATAGTAAATCCACCACCACCTGAGAAACAAAAAGCATCTACGAAAGGTTTAGTTACTATATTAGGTATTGCAAGTCCTGCTTGAAGAGCATTCATATTCTCTTGAATAGCAGTCATATAAGTAGGTTCAGTTATTGGACTTAATATAAATGCTCCGTGTAAACCAAAGCTCCATAAAAGATTTTGGAAGAATAATATCATTACTATTCCAGGTAATCCTTGGAATACAGCTTGTAATGGTGTTTGAATTATTTTATTAATAATTTCATAAACATTCATTCCTAAGAATTCTATACATAGGAATGATACTAAAGCAAACACAATTAGAACAATACATGCTGGAATTAAGATATTGAAACTTTTGGATACAGCAGGTGGTACAGAATCTGGCATTTTAATTTTAAGCTTATCTTTCTTGCTTAAAACCTTTAAAAGTTCAGTAGCTAAGATAGATCCAATTAATGCAACAAAAAGCCCTATAGCAGATGTGTATGTTTCTGAGAAAACACCACCAATACTTACATCACCTGAAGTAACTGTAGTTGGCATTAAAGCTAATACAGCTGCAACTGCTATAAACCCTGTAGATAAGCCTTCAAGGTTATATGTTTTTGATAGCTTGTACGCAACTCCAAATGCTAAAAAGATGGATAAGAATCCTAATGTTCCATAGTAAACACTTAATCCTATTTCTTTATACCTATCAAAATTGCCCAAATCTTTAAGTAATCCATTTCCTGAGTCTAAAATAACATTATTAATAAGTACAAATAATGACCCCACTATAACTAGTGGCATTACAGCAATAAATCCATCTCTTATTGCTACAAGATGTCTTTGGTTAGAAAACTTTGTTGCTACTGGTGCTAACCACATAGCAATTTTTTCTGAAAATTTTCTCATTATTATTTCCCCCTTTTATTAATTTGTATTAAAAATTTAATTAATACCTTTTACAAACCTCTCCGTAATTTGTTTTGGCCTAGTTATAGCCCCTCCAACAATTATTGAATATGCACCAAAATCAAAAGCCCTTTTAGCATCCTCTGGAGTATTAATTCTTCCTTCACAAAAAACTGGAACTTGTACATCTTTTGTAAGATTATACACTAACTCATAATCAGGTCCATTTAATTTTGGTGAATATGGTGTGTATCCTGATAATGTAGTTGATATAATATCTACACCTAACTCTGAAGCCTTTATTCCCTCTTCATAAGTAGATATATCTGCCATAACTAATCTTCCATTAGAATGTATTACTTCTATTAAATCAGCTATATTTTCATTATTAGGTCTCTTTCTATTAGTGCAATCTAGTGCAATAATCTCTGCATCGGTCTCTAGTAATTCATTAACTTCTCTACTACTAGCAGTTATATATATATCTGAATCATTATAATCTCTCTTTATTATTCCTATTATAGGTAAGCCAGTAACTCTTTTTATTTCATTTATATCTTCTACCCCATTTGCTCTTATAGCTACAGCTCCACCTTCTTTAGCAGCTAAAGCCATTCTCCCCATAATAAATGAAGAATGTAGCGGTTCATCTTTTAACGCTTGACAAGAAACTATTAATTTTCCTTTAAACAAATTCACCAACATTTTATCCCTCCCATTTCTCTTCACTAATATTGTATACCTTTCCATTATTTTCTGTCAATAATTTTTCATATATTTTTTATTTTTGGAGATTATCCTCCACTTTATTGTATAATGCATATCTTTTAGCTATATTCCGAAACCAATCCTCTATTTTAACTATTATTTAGACAAAGAAGGTTGTACCAATACAACCTTCCTTTATTACGCTAATAATTTAATTAACTTAAAACACTAATTCTATTATTTTACTTATTATTAAATAGAACAGTATACCAGCAAAAAACCAACATACTGACTTTAATTTTTCCTTCATACTCCACATCCCCTATAAACTCTATTTACTACCCACTTATTAACACTCATCTCTTTTTACTATAAATATAAAAACTGCATAGAATAAATTTCTATACAGTTAGTTATTCATCAATATATTTATTTTACCCCTTAAGTCCTTTTGCTTGTCGCTCCATATTTTCAACAACAACATCAAATATTTCACCTAATGAAGCACAGTATTCAAGTAACTTCCATGGTGTATTAGTATGGAAATGAATCTTAATTAATTCATCATCACCAACAGCAAGTAAACAATCTCCTTCAATATTTGCTGTAATATAATCGTTAATTTCATCTTCTGAAAGGTTATTCCCCTCTATTAATAATTGAGTATCAAATTTATATTCAATCATAATCTACACTCCTTTTATCATCATATCTACAATACAATGCCCTTTTATTTTATTTTTATTTAATTATACAATATAATTCTATTATTTTACTTACTATAAAATAGCACAGTACACCAGCAAAAAACCAACATACTGACTTTAATTTTTCCTCCATAATTTTTCTCCATACAAACTTACTTTAATAATATAATTATCTAACATCATATTTATAGTCAGATACTGAACCCTCAAAAATAGCTTCATCTTTATCATTAAATAATATATATTCAAATCCCTTTATCATATACGTAGAATTATTACTTTCTTCTGTTCTTAGTAATTCTTGACTTACATATATGGTTTTATTCTCTTTTGGATGTACTATATATTTTTCAGGTAAAGTTACATAGTCTTCTTTTATATCTGACTTTATTGATGATGGTGTTTTAATTTTTATGTAAAATTCTTGAGTTTCATTGTTGCAATTTTTTATGTATAATCTTCCATCTATACTTACTGTTCCATTTCCTTTATTAAAATTCATATAACTATTTTCTCTATCAAGATATATTGCATTTAAATCTTTATAAAATCCTTTGTAAATTTGAGTACAGTTTGTCCAAAGCGTAGGAAAAATACTCATTAATACAATAGTTGAAATAAACCTTCTAATAGGAGTCCTAATTAATCTATTTTCTTTAATTTCATTAAGCTTATATAAACAATAATAAATTCCTCCAATAACTATAAAACCTGAATAATAAAATACCCAATTTTCTCCGCTAATAGGCTTAAATATCCTTTGAATAAATACCTCTGGCGAGTTATTACTGTTTCCCATAAAAATAAACATTATTCCTAGACCACAAAAACATAGTATTCTTTTTTGTCCACTTGATAATTCTTTCAAAAAATTCCCCCCAATCAAAACATATTAATATATACTTTATTTAATAAAAAATATGTATTAACAAGAACTCCTATTACTCCAATTCCACATAAGCTTCCCGTAAGTAAGATTCACCCACTTTATCACTTCTCATAACAACTTTATTTATATTATACTACATAATTTTGGTAATAAATAAAAACTGCATAGTTTTTATTAACTACACAGTTTTAAAATGAAAAAATATAATTAGTATGCTTTATAGTTTAATTTTTTTACTTAACTCATTTATTAATTTTTCTTCATTATCTTCACAGCTTATTCCACCAATACTTATACTTGGTTTTGTCTTACCATGAAAATCACTTCCACATGTCATAATCAAGTTATTATTTATTGCAAAATCTTTATAAAAAGCTGTTTGCTTTTCATTATGATAACTACTATAAACCTCTAATCCTTTAACTCCTGCTTTAATAATTTTTTCTAATAAATCTTTATTTTCTTTTACATTATTGCCTGGGTGAGCAAGTACTGGAATTCCTCCGTTATCTTCTACCACTTTGATAGCTTCTTGCAGAGAAATAAATTTTACTTCAGCATATGCAAATTTTCCCTGTGAACAGTAATCCCAATAAAAATTAACATAAGGATTATCACTTCTCAGTCCACCTTCATAGTATGGCTTAAGTAATTTATTTTCTTTATTTTCATCAAAAAGCATTGCAGCTTCAGCAATCATTTCTCCATTGACTACTCCGTTTTTGGACAGGCTATCTATTACTGAATCTTCAAAATTTATCCCTAGCTCTCTAACTAATCTAATACGTTCTTTAGATGCCACTTGCTCTTGAGATATTATGTTTTCTTCTATTCTTTCAAAATCATCACTTTTGTAATCTACGTTATATCCCAAAAGATGAAGATTCACTCCATCAATAGTACAATCTAATTCTATTGCAGGAATTATTGTAATATCTTTATCATCACAATATTCTTTAGCTTCAGCTACACCTTTTGTTGAATTATGATCTGCTATTGCAAAATACTTTACTCCCTTTTCTAAGCATAGTTCTGCTATTTTTTTTGGAGAAAACTCCCCATCATCACTATAATTTGAATGCATGTGTAAGTCTATATAACTCATAATTTCTCTCCTTATACTTCTTGTATATTTTCACTACATCTACATACCTTACTAACTCTTTCTGATGTAGCTAACATAAGTATCATCAATATTATTAAGAAATATGGTAAAATGTTAAACCCTAAAACTCCAGATAAAAATCCAAATATCGGTGGTACAAATGTACTTCCTACATAAGCTGTAGCCATTTGAATTCCCATTATTCCTTGAGATAATTCTTTACCAAATCTATTAGGAGTTTCATGGAGCATAGCAGGATATATTGGTGCACATCCAAGTCCTATTAATATTAATCCACATAATTGTAGACTATTAGAAAATGGCATCATAAGTGAAATAGCTCCAATAATACATATAACTTGTCCACTTCTTATCATCTGCTTATTATTTAGCTTAATAGCAAGAAAACCTGATAAAAATCTTCCAACTGTAATTCCTAAGTAATATAATGATACCCATTTTGCAGCCTTCTCTGCTGATAATCCATTATTAACAACAAGAAATGAACTTGCCCATAATCCTGTTGTTAATTCTATTGCACAATAGCAGAAAAATGATATAAGAGCTGGTTTTGCTCCTGGTAATTTTATTAAAGTAGATACCTTTACCTCTACATGAGTATCTTCATCATCATTATCCTTTACCTCAAACTTTTTTCATAATGGCAATGATGCAAATAAACATATAACTAATACTGCTTGAATAATTCCTATAGTTAAATACCCTAATCTCCATCCATTTTCTTTTAACAAATATAATGACATTATGAATGGTCCAGCTGTAGCCCCTATTCCCCAGAAACAATGAAGCCAGTTCATATGCTTTGCTTCATAACGTAGTGCTACAAAGTTATTTAATGCTGAATCTACTGCTCCTGCTCCTAATCCTAGTGGTATTCCAAGTATACATATCCATATAAAACTAGGTGAAAAATAAATTCCTAAAAGAGCTGCTGCTGTTAGAAATACACTAAATGTAGTTACTTTTCCTGTTCCAAACTTTTTAATAACCTTTCCACTAAAAAAGCTTGAAACTATAGTCCCTCCAGCAACTATCATAGTAACTACTCCAGCATAGGACATAGGTACTCCTAAATCTTGATGCAATGTTGGCCAAGCTGATCCTAATATTGCATCTGGTAGGCCTAAACTAATAAAGGCAATATAAATAATTACTAATAATACCGTTAACATATATAATCTCCCTTGTTCTCATCTATTTTTTATAACATTGTTTACATTATAATAATATTCCATATAATAGATATATAATATAAAAATTAACTAATATTTTATAACAATCGTATTTTTTATTATTTATCGGAGGTTTATATGATTGAAATGAAATTATTAAATGATAATTCAGAAGTTATCTCTTATAACTTTGAAGGATTTCCAATCCTTTCAAAACAATCACTACTTTCAGAATATCCTAATATGGCTGCCCCTAACCATTGGCATGATGATATAGAATTCATAGTAATTTTAGAAGGCAAAATGTCATACTCCATTAACGGAAAAAGCTATGAATTGAAAAAAGGGCAAGCTATCTTTGTAAATTCTGCACAAATGCATTATGGATATTCATGCGATGGTTCTGACTGTGATTTTATTTGTATAATATTCAACCCATTAATTCTTTCTGCTATAGAGAGTATAAAAAACTCATATATAATTCCAATATGCACTGATACTTCACATCCATTTTTTATATTTGATTCATCTATTGGATGGCAAAAAGATTTTATAGAGAAACTAACTAAAATTCATGAATTTTGTTCTTATAAAAAAGATGGTTTCGAGTTGCAAGTTATGGCTAATTTATATTCAATCTTCTATTGTCTTTATCATAACGTTAAAAACTCTAAAAGTTCTCAAGAAGCTTATTATGATAAGAACTTAGACTCTCTACATAATATGGTTGGATATATTCAGAGAAATTATAAAAATAAAATTACATTAAAAGAAATTGCATCATCAGGAAATGTATGCCGTAGCAATTGTTGCGAAATTTTTCAATCAACATTAAATAAATCTCCTATTTCTTATCTTATAGAATATCGTATAAATAAAAGTATTAAATTACTTAATAATACTTCATATACAATTACAGAAATAGCACTTAAATGTGGTTTTAATAGTTCAAGTTACTTTACTGAGATATTTCATAAACACCTAGGATGTACTCCTTCTCAGTATAGAAAAAATAATACTAATAAAGCTTAGGAGGTATCTCATGAATATTTTTACTCAATTAAGAAACACAAAAAACTTAACTAATAACGAAAAGCAAATAGTTGATTTTATCTTAGATAATCCTAATGCTTTTTTAAATATGAGCTCTGAGCAAATTTGCAAAGAATGTTTTGTCTCTACAACAACTTTATATCGTTTATGCCAAAAATTTAATCTATCAGGTTTATCAGACCTTAAAGTTAAAATGTCTGGCTCAATAAATAGTTATCTAAAAGAAAATAAAGATTTTGATTTTGACTTTCCTGTTAAACAGAACCAAAGCCACTATGAAATACTTACAAAGATAAGAGAAGATTATGACCAAACATTATTATCAACATTTAATCTATTCAATCTAGAACAATTAAGACTTTCTGTTAATGCCATGAAAAAAGCAAAACAAATTGATGTTTATACTTCTGCAGGTAATATATTTTTTGCTGAAAACTTTAAATTTCAAATGCAAGAAATAGGTATTACAATAAATGTGCCAGAAGAAGAATATAACCAAAGATTAGTAGCTTCATGTAGTGATGAAAATCACCTAGCTATAGTAATTTCATTTGGTGGTAGAGGTCTTTTAGTTAATAAGATTATTAAGACTCTAAAAGGAAATAAAACACCAATATTATTGATATCATCGACAGAAGATAGCCCAATTAAGGAATATGCCGATTATCAGTTATATCTATGTTCTAACGAAAATCATTATAATAAAATATCATCTTTCTCAACTAGATTATCATTGCTTTATATATTAGATATACTATTTGCGTGCTACTTCAAAACTGACTATGATAAAAACTTAGAAAAAAAATTAAATTATTATAAAAAAATGATAGAAAGCTAAATAAAGTGCGAGCTAAGTCTCGCTAGTGAAAAGTCGACTCTGTCGAAGTGAAAGGGTACTACGTAGCGGGGAAAAGTTAACTACGTTAAGGGGAAAATGCTACTATAAGTAGCAGAGAAAAGCATTTTATCTCATTAGAGATCTTTTCCCTATTGCCATAGTCAATATTTTCTCCTCAGCTTTAGCTGACTTTTCCCCTTTGACGAAGTCAAACCTTTCACCAAAGAGCTTCGCACTTTATTTCGTTTGCACTTATCTTATTCTTAACTCTACAGTATTAGCTATTAACTAAGCAAAGTTCTGGCATATGCTCATGTAATGATACTGCTATTCCATCTTCTTCATTTGATGAAGTTATTTCATCTGCTATAGCTTTTAAGTCTTCTACAGCATTTGCCATAGCAACTCCGATTCCTGCATATTTAACCATTGATGCATCGTTATGCCCATCTCCAAAAGCAATCATTTCTTCTCTTTTATATCCCATTGGAATTAGGACTGTATCTAAAGCTTTAGCTTTATCAATTCCATTAGCAGTAAATTCAAAATAGAATGGTGCTGTAAACATACAACTTAATTTATCCTTAAAAGGCTCCATCATAGCTTTATAATTTTCTGCTAAATAATCTGCCTCTCCTGCAGTTAAAATTTTATTTAGTGGATAATCAGCAAATGCTGCTAAATCAGCTTTTTCACATAATTTAAACTTTCCTCCACGAGACTCGTATTGAATTATATTAAATGGTTTACCATTAACCTCTATCTCATTATCAAAAACATCATTAACATACATATAATCGCCTTTATCAATCATAGGCTTAACTTTAAATTTTTTCATATGCTCAAGAACAGCTTGTCCCTCTTCTACGGTCATAGTTTGATTGAATAAAACTTCATTAGTCTCACAATCTACTACCTTTGCTCCATTAAAAGAAACTAAAAGACCGTTATGTTTATCCATCTTTAGCTCTTTAGCAAAATCCATTAATCCTGATGTAGGCCTCCCTGATGCTAGTATTAATTTTGCCCCTGCTTCTTGTGCTTTAAGTAAAGTTTCTTTAGTTTTTTCTGTAATTACCTTTTTACTATTAGTTAATGTTCCATCTACGTCCATTATTATTACTTTTATACTCATAATATTATCTATCCCTTCCATTACTAATTATTACAATTGATAGATAAAGAAATTATCTTATATATAAATATTTTGAGGAATTATATCAAAAATATTTATTAGTATGTGCTGTTTACCTTTAATAAAATAATTTTTCTTTATCTATCTCTACAAGAGAAATTATAATTAATATAAAAATAAAATAAATATTTTTGGAATCTAAAGAATTATTTTTTCATTTTTCTATACATATTTATAACTTTTTTGAAAAATCTTTATCATAATATCAACTTTTTCAACCTATTTAATTTATTATAAAGAAAAGACTATTATCTTAAGAAATAATAGAGATATTATTAACTTTATTAATAGTTACCATAGATTAAATTAAATTCTTATTAGCAGAATAACTAATAAGAATTTTTTCATAATCATACCTAATTTAACATAATAATTTAATTATTTGCACAAAATACTTTTAATATTACTACACACTAAATATATTTTCTCGCTGACTATCAATTTAATAGGCACATAATAAAATCAAAGGAGTGTTTTCAAATGTTTAAAGTAGATAGACACAAGTGTATAGCTTGTATGCAATGTATTAAGGATTGCCCTGCTCGTGTAATTTCATTAAAAGATGGAAAAGCAGATATTAATAATGAAGGTTGTATTAAATGTGGACACTGTATAGCAATATGTCCCGTAGATGCTGTTTCAACAGATGATTATAACATGAACGAGGTAATACCTTATGACAAAGAAACCTTTTCTGTAGACGCTGATAATCTCTTAAACTTTATTAAATTCAGAAGAAGCGTTAGAAGATTTAAAAATAAAGAAGTTGAAAAGGAAAAGATAATGAAAATTATCGAAGCTGGAAGATATACTCAAACTGCAACTAATAGCCAAGACGTTTCTTATATAGTAGTTACTGAAAAACTAAATAAACTTAAAGAATTAGCTTATGAAAGCTTAAAAAGAAAAGGTGAATATATATTAGCAAATTTAACACCTGAAACAGAACACCTTAAGAGATATGCTAATATGTGGCTATATAGTTATAATGAATTCAAGAAGGACCCAATAAAAAATGATAGACTATTCTTTAATGCTCCCCTTTCAATATTTGTTACTTCACCAAATCCACTAAATGGTGGTTTAGCATCTTCAAATATGGAACTTATGACTGATGCATTAGGTCTTGGAACCTTCTTTAGTGGCTTCCTACAAATTGCTGCTCAAGATAATAAAGAAATACTAGATTTACTTGGAATAGAAGATAGTAAATTAATAATTTCATGTTTAGTAATTGGATACCCTGATGTTAAATATCAAAGAACTGCCCCAAGAAAAACTGCCAATATTAATTGGATATAGCACTATAAGTCGGCATAATATGCCGACTTATCTATCATAATTGCTATTTATTTTACTTTATAATCATAAAATTGAAAAAGAATATCCTAATAAAAGAAGATGATTCATGTTCAATACATAAATTATCTTTTTTTAATTGCATTCCCATATAAAATTATTATGATTAACTATATAGGGTACATTTTAAATTGTATGAATATATGGTATTTTAATATTATTTAATTCCTGCTAATAATTCTTTAGCTTTACTTATTTGTTCTTTCTTAACATTTATAATATTTTCAGCTACTTTCTTAACTACTTCATTATCAGAATATTTTAAGTAAGTATTTGCTAACGCTATATCTGCTTCATTATTTAAATTCATTATATTTAAATAATTCTTAGCTGGATCTTCATATCTTTCATAAGCATATAAATTATTAAATCTACCTTTAAGTAAACTATTGAACTCTTTAACGTATGCCTCGTTTCCTTTAGTAGGTTTATTCATATCTTTAGCTAAATCTTTTTTTATGATTCTCATTTCTCTTAATTCACCATTTTCAGCAGATAATAAATCATTTGCATATTCAAGTACTTCAGGATTATCAGTATATCCTTGAATAATAGTAGAAAGCTGTATTTCTTCAGTATGTAATGCTATCATCTCATTAATAAAATTATAATCAATGTTTTCAGTAATAGGTAATACTTGCATAGTTTTTTCCATTCTCTTTATTATTCTTTCAGATTCATTATCAAACTCACTATACTTACTTTCTTCCATAACATAACCATTGTTAACTTCTGTCTTTTCTAAAGCATATACTGGTTTAACCATAAAACTAGTAAACAATAAAAGAACTAATAAATACTTTTTCATAATAGTGCCTCCTATAATATAACAATTTATTTTTTTTCATAAAAATACTACTGATATTACTAAACACTAAATATATTTCCCTGCTAATCATCAAATTATTATGTTATAGCAAAATTACAAAAAATTTCTAAAAAAAATGCTACCTTAAAACAATTTTAACAATAAAATTTTTATTAAAATAACTATTGTTTAACTGTTTTAAGGTAGCTATATATTATTAAGGAGGTATCTGTTAGCATAATAAAACAAAACTATCTTCAATTACTTACCCAACTTTTAAATTCTTCATCGGTAGCAAGAACGTAATGAGTTCCTCCTACATGTTGTTCTTTACCTTTACTATAATCTATTCCACTAGTCTCATAACAATACTCTTCTGCTATTCTCACTTTTTCTACTATAGGATTAGGATGTGGAATAGCTGATATTAAAGATTTTGTATATGGATGTATTGGATTTGAAAATATCTCTTCTGTAGTTCCTGTTTCTAATAGATTTCCTAAATGTAAAACACCAATTCTATCGGAGATATATTTAACCATTGATAAATCATGAGCTATAAATAAAAATGCTATATTTGTTTCTTCTTGTATATCCTTCATTAGGTTTACAACTTGAGCTTGAATTGATACATCTAATGCACTTATAGCTTCATCTGCAATTATAAGTTTTGGATTCATAATAAGAGCTCTTGCTATTCCTATACGCTGTCTTTGTCCTCCTGAAAATTGATGTGGATATCTACTTGCGTGCTCTCTTGATAATCCTACTTTTTCTAATATTTTATATACTTTTTCTTCTCTTTCTTTTTTATCTTTACATAATCCATGAATGTCTAGACCTTGAGCTATTATATCTAAAACCTTCTTACGAGGGTTTAAACATGCCATAGGGTCTTGGAAAATCATCTGCATATTTGTCCTAAGATGCTTTTCTTCTTTTTTAGAGAGTTTTCCTGTTACATCAACTCCATCAAAGGTTATCTTTCCTCCTGTAGGATTATATAAACGAATAATAGACCTTCCAATAGTAGACTTACCACTTCCTGATTCACCAACAAGTCCATAAGTCTCTCCTTGATAAATATTAAAGGAAACTCCATTAACAGCTCTTACCATAAACTTTTTATTTACTTTAAAATACTGCTTTAAATTTTCAACCTTTAGCAAAGGCTTCTTCTCTTCCATACATGTCCGCCTCCTTTAACATTCTATCTATCTTTAACTTAAGCTCTTCTGGCATATCTATTTTTGGTGCTTTTTCGTGAAGCAACCAAGTTGCTGCATAATGAGTGTCTGAAACTTTAAACATTGGAGGCTCTAATCTATAGTCTATTTTTAATGCATACATATTTCTTGGTGCAAAAGCATCACCTTTAACAGGCATTAAAAGATTCGGTGGACTTCCTGGTATTGTGTACAGCTTATTGTCATCTGTATCTAAATCAGGCATTGCTGATAAAAGTCCCCAAGTGTATGGGTGCTTTGGCTCATAAAATATTTCATCTACCTTACCTTTTTCAACTATTTTACCTGCATACATTACTGCTACATAATCTGCAACCTTTGCTACAACTCCTAAATCGTGAGTTATATATATTACTGATAGATTCATCTTTCTTTGAATATCTTTTATAAGCTCTAATATTTTAGCTTGAATAGTAACGTCTAAAGCTGTTGTTGGCTCATCACATATTAAAAGGTCTGGGTTACAAGCAAGTGCTATAGCTATAACAACTCTTTGTCTCATTCCTCCTGAAAGCTGATGAGGGTAGTTTTTCATACGCTTTTCAGCATCATTTATCCCAACAAGCTTTAATAGCTCTACAGCTCTATCATAAGCTTCCTTCTTAGACTTTTTATAGTGATAAATCATTCCCTCCATTATTTGTTTTCCGATTGTCATCGTAGGGTTTAGAGATGTCATAGGGTCTTGGAATATCATCGCTACCCTCTTCCCATTAATTCTATCTCTCATTTCTTTTTTAGATAGTTTTAATAAATCTACATCTATTTTTTCATCATCCCTATAATAAGTAAAATTAACAGTACCAGAATTTATTTCTCCATTATTGCTTAATATGCCCATAACAGATTTCATTGTAACTGACTTACCACTGCCACTTTCACCTACTATAGCTAATGTTTCACCTCTATATAAATCAAGCTCTACTCCTCTAATTGCATTTACCTTACCTTGTGATGTTGTAAAAGATATGGATAAATCTCTAATTTCTAATACTTTTTCTCTCATCTACATCCACCTCCTACATTTCCTTCATCTTAGGGTCGAAAGCATCACGAAGTCCATCTGCTAGCATATTAAAGCTAAGCATTAATAGTGCTAAAACTACTACTGGTGGTATTATCATATAAGGATGTGTTGTAAATGACTTAAATGCTTCACTTATAAGTGAACCTAAAGATGCCATAGGTGCTGGAACTCCAAGTCCTATAAATGCTAAAAATGCTTCTGTAAATATTGCATTTGGAATTGAGAACATTGTATTTGTAATTATTTGACCAAAAATATTAGGTAATATCTCTTTAAAAATTATAAAGAAATTTCTTGCTCCTAAAGTTCTTGACGCTAATATAAATTCTTGCTCTTTTAATTTTAAAACTTGTGCTCTAGCTATACGACTCATACCAATCCATCCCGTAATCATAAGAGAAAATGTAATTGTTAAAAGTCCAGGCTTTAGTACAATTATAAGCAAAGTAACTATTACAAGATTAGGTATCCCATTTAATATTTCAGCAAATCTTTGCATTGCATTATCAATAGCTCCACCAAAATAACCTGAAATAAGTCCATAACTCAAACCAAAAAGCATATCTATTAAAACTGCAACTAATGCTATATATAAAGATATCCTTGTCCCCATCCATGTCCTAGTAAATATATCTCTACCTAAAACATCAGTTCCAAACCAGTAATAAGTATCTTCAAGTCCTGTAACACTACCATTTGCTGATACATATTTATTAACTTCTACTACCCCTGATGATGTTGTCATCTTTTCACTACCATCAAATATCCCCAACTTCTCTAACCCTGGAATTCTTGGTGCTAAATTTTGATGAGCTATTATTTGAGAGTCATAAGTATGTTCATTTAATCCAACCCCAATTACAGCCATAAATATTATTAAAACTATACATATTAATCCGATTATTGCACCTTTATTTTTAACAAATCTACTCAATACATCTTTCCAATAAGGTTGACTAGCATAGGTAGTATCAATAGTAGCTACATTTTCTGAACCAACTAATTCAAAATCATCGTCTAAAAAATCTAATTCTATATCTCTTGCAACTACATTACTCATGGTTATCCTCCTTTGCTAATCTTATTCTTGGGTCAATTACTCCGTATAATATATCAACTATAAGCATTATTCCTATATACATTGCACTATAAATAAATGCTAAAGCCATAATTACGTTATAATCATTTGATTGTATAGCTGTAACTAAAAGGCTTCCTATTCCAGGAATAGAAAATATCTTCTCTATAACTAAACTACCTGTCATAAGACCTACAACAAGTGGTGCTAAAACTGTTATTATTGGAATTAATGCATTTCTTAATTCATGTCTAATTATTAATTTTGCTCCTTTTATCCCCTTACTTTCAGCTAAAAGTATATAATCTGAATCTATTACCTCTAGCATCTCTGTCCTTGTAAACCTAGCTATTGTAGCTACTGTAAACATACATAAAGCAATTGTCGGTAATATAGAAGATTTAAATGGTGTTCCCGTAGAATAAAGAAGTGGAAACCATTTTAATTTAAATCCTAAAGAATATGAAAGTGCTAAAGCAAATACATATGATGGTAAGCTAACACCTAAAACTGAGATTATTGTTGTTATTGTATCCCAAATTTTATTATGATTTAGTGCTGCTGTTATACCTAAAATCAATCCTACTATAGTTCCTAAAAGAACTGCTTGTCCTCCTATTTTTAGAGAAATAGGCAATCTTGTTTTAAGTAAAGTTGATATAGGTGTATTTTTAGCTATTGTGTATGAAACTCCAAAGTCACCAGTAATCATGTTCTTCACATAATTGAAAAATCTTATATATATAGGCTGATCTAATCCATATTTCGCATTTAATATAGCTATTTGATCTGCTGTTAATTTTTCATCATTAAATGGAGAGCCTGGCATAAATTCTAGCATTAAAAATAATACTAAAAGGATGGCTAATAGAGTTAACACCGCGATACATATTCTCTTAAACAAATATTTTTTCATCGTGTTTGCCTCCTTTAAACAATATTACAGTGGCTAAACTTAGACCACTGTAACATTTGTTAATACATCTTAATTTTTAGTAGTATTTTTAAATACTCTATTAATACCTACTGAGTGGAACTCAATTCCTGAAACATTACTCTTAATCATTACAGCATTACCTTTTTGGTAAACTGGGAATATAACTGCTTCATCCATTACTACAGCTTCAGCTTCTTTAAGTGCTTCCCATCTCTTTTCAACATCTAATGCTAATTCACCTTTTTTAGCTGATTGAATTACTGCATCATAATCTGGATTTGACCAGAAACCATAGTTGTTAGCACTATCTGTAGTCCACATATCTAAGTAAGTCATTGGGTCTGCATAGTCAGGTCCCCATCTAGTTAATCCTAATTCAAATGTACCTTCTTGCATTCTTTCAACTCTGTTCTTCTTAGGCATAACTTCAAGATTTATAGTAACACCTGGAAGTGTAGTTTGAATTTCTGCTTGAATAAATTGTGCTACATTTTGAGCTGATTCTGTATCTTCAACTATCATTGTATAAGTAAATGAATCTTTACCTAATTCTTCTTTAGCCTTTTCAAAATATTCTAAAGCTTTTGCTTTATCACAAGAAAGATAAGTAGGAGTTCCGTCTCTAAAGTCCTTCCCATCTGGTCCTGTTGCTAATAATGTTGGTACTGCAAAATCTGCTACTATAGAACCATCTTTTAATATATTATTTACTATCGCATCCTTATCAAAAGACATAGCTAATGCTTTTCTTAAATTTTCATTTTCTAATCCAGCGACAGTTTGGTTAGGAGATATATACCAAAGGTATCCAGCCATTATGTTGTTAAACTCAGAGTCTCCTTGGAATTGCTCTACTTGTTCACCAGAAAGTGTAGCTACATCTAAATCTCCGTTTTGGTAAGCAAGCATAGTTTGTTGTGCATCCTTAATTACTTGATATTTAATACCAGAAAGACTAACTGCATCAGCATTCCAATAATCTTCATTTTTAACTAACTCTATTGTTGTTGCTGCTGGTTCATATGAAGTAACTTTAAATGGTCCATTACACAGAATAGTATCTGGACTTGTAGCAAAACTATCACCACATTGATTAAAGAACTCTTCATTTACTGGTAAAAATGAAGGAAAAGACATTAAGCTTTCAAAGAATGGAACTGGGGTATCCAATTCAATTTCTAAAGTCTTATCATCTTTAGCCACAACTCCTAATTCGTCTAAATCCATTTCCCCAGATGCAATTGCATCAGCATTTTTTATACCTGCAATTCCTACTATAAATGCATATTCACTTGCAACATTAGGATCTACAAGACGCTTCCATGCAAATACAAAATCATTTGCAGTTACAGGGGTTCCATTTGTCCATTTTGCATCTTTTAAAGTAATTGTATACTTTAATCCATCTTCACTCTTTTCAACAGTGTCTGCTAACGCCTTAATAGGTGACCCTGCTTCATCTACAGAGAATAACCCTTCAGTTACTGCAGCTAAAACTTCAAATGAAGTTCCATCTGTTGCAATTTGTGGGTCCATTGATGCTACTTCAACATCGATATGAACCTTTAAACTATCACTACTTTGGCTAGTAGCTCCATCTGTAGATGCTGATTGATTAGAATCTCCAGATGAAGTTCCGCCTGATGATGTACTACTATTTCCACATGATATCAGCCCCAATGACAATGCAGAAACAAGTACCAAGGATAATAATTGTTTAATCTTTTTCATCCTTTTGCCCCCTTATTAATTTTTATAAAAAACAAAACGAGGTTATAGTCTTTTGTTTAAGTCTTAACCCCGTTGTTTATTATATATTATTATAATGAGTTTATTTAATATTTGTCAATAATTTCCATTAAGTTTTTTTAATCTATCAATGATTTTCGTATTACATTATTTTTTTAATAATTTACTTAATACTTTTAATACAAACGTTTTCCAAGACACATTTGTATAATTTTCGTAAATTAATCCTAAAACTTTATAAATCCTTTAAATAACTGATATATTATTCTACAATATTTTAATGAATACTGATATTATTATCTTTATATTATTTCTTACTTTCTATTTTGAATATTGATATTTTTACATTCTTAATCAGTTTTATGTATACACTACAACTATATAATTAATTATTGTAAGTTGGTGAATTTGATTTGAGTAAAATATCAAAAAGAGGTTTTGATTTAAATGATAAAAGATGGTTTTCTGAAAAAGAAATTATTAGACTACGAAAAGCTCACGAAGAAATAAAGTGGCTACTTGATAGAGATTATAAACTTGAATCTATAATAAACTTTGTTGGAAGTAGATATCAATTTTCTACTAGGCAAAGAGATGCTTTAAAACGTGCTACTTGTAGTTCTGCAAATGAACTACTGAGAAAATCTAAAGAAATTAGTATTAATGATATAAAAGGACAATCTCTTAATATAGATGGATTTAACTTAATAATTAATTTAGAAGTTGCATTATCCGGAGGGACCTTAATAACAGGTGATGATGGATTAGTAAGAGATTTAGCTGGACTTAGAGGCACTTATAAGCTTATTGATAAAACTGATATAGCTTTAGACTATATATTTAATTTCTTAAATTCTATAGATATTGAAAGCATTAATATATATTTAGATTCCCCTGTCTCTAATTCAGGAAATCTTAAAATTAAAATCTTTGAATATACTGAAAAATATAATCTTAATACAAGTGTAGAATTAGTAAATAATGCTGACGTTATTTTAGAAAAATTAAATAACGTAGTTACAAGCGATGCTACTATTCTTGATAAATGTATCAGCCATTTTAACTTAAGCAAAACAATAATAGATAAGTATATACAAGATGCAAATATAATTTCTTTAATATGATTTCTATAACTATATCTTAATTATTAAATATATTTTTACTATTTTAATTTAAACAAATAAGTCAGCATAATTGATATGATTACATAAATATAATCTCATATCTCTATGCTGACTTTATATTTTAACTATTAATTTATTAACTAGAGCCTATCCTCCAATTTGTCCTCTAAGACCTTCGTTTAATACTACTTCTAAAAGCATATCCATATAGTCACTACTTAAAGTTTCCACTCCATCAAGTATATAATTTCTATCTAATCCTGTGTATTTATCTTGACCCATTCGATGATAAGGAAGTAGGTGTAATCTAGTTACTCCTTTTAATGTTTTTGCAAATCTTGCAATATCTCTTATTTCTTCCTTAGTATGATTGAATGTTGGAATTACAGGAACTCTTATAATTAAATCAGAGTCTGACTCTGCAATTATTTTAGCATTTTCTAAAATAACCTTATTATCTCTTCCAGTAAACTTCTTATGCTTTTCTGAATTAGTATGCTTAATATCCATCAGAACAGTATCAACTTCTGGAATTATATATTTTACTATATCAGAGTCTACTGCTGCTGTGGTTTCTATTGCAGTAGAAATTCCAATCTCATTACACTCGTGGAGTAAAGCTTTTGCAAATTCAGGCTGACACATACACTCTCCTCCTGATAAAGTTATCCCTCCACTAGAACGTTTATAATATGCTCTATCTTGCTTTATTTTTTCTAATACCTCTCTTACAGTTACATCCTGTCCTATAATCTTATTCTTTCCAGCTACAATCATATTTTCAATATCAAATCTTTGAGATTCTGGATTACAGCACCATTGACACCTTAAAATACATCCTTTTAAAAATACTATTGTTCTGATTCCTGGACCATCATGTATTGAGAACTTTTGTATATCAAAAATTCTTCCCTTTACATCTAAATTACTCATATTTTATCTCACCCTTCTAGAAACCTCTTTGTTCTGTACGGTTAATTATGTCATCTTGTAATGACCTAGATAGTGACGTAAACAATGCACTATATCCAGCAACACGAACTACTAAAGTCTTATATTTTTCTGGATATTTTTGAGCTTCAATTAATGTTTCTCTACTTACTACATTAAATTGAATATGACTTCCCTTTTGGTCAAAATATCCTCTAATAAAGTTAACAAAAGCCTCAAGTCCAGTTCTTCCTGCTAAAACCGATGGATGGAATTTTTGATTAAATAACGTTCCATTAGATGCTATTCCATGGTCAAGTCTAGCTACAGAATTAGCTGCTGCTGTAGGTCCATTAACATCTTTACCAGCTGAAGGTGATACACCATCTGCCACTGGGGTATAAGCTAATCTTCCATCTGGAGTTGCACCTGTTTGTGCTCCTAGAGGTACATTAGCTGAAACTGGATAAAGTCCAGCTTGGTATTGACCACCTCTTGGATTTTTATAATTTTCTAAAGGTTTAGTATATACATAAGCAACATCTCTAGCAAATTGGTCTACTTCCTTAATATCATTTCCGAACTTAGGAACAGCTTCAATCATTTCTAGTAATTTGTCATATTTAGCTTTCTTAGAATTATCTAAACTATCTAATGCAATTGTGGCTGATACTTGTGCAACTACCTCTGCATTTATAGCATGTCCATCATTCTCTAATTCCTTAATAACTTCTCTTGTTAGCTCTTCAACTCTTTCTAAAGATATACCTCGTCCATAATTATTTTCAAGTGCATCCTTATACTCAGCTAATGTTACCTTCTTTTCATCAAAAACTAATTTTTTAATTGCATATAAAGAGTCTGCCATATTTGCAATACCAAACCCTTGAGGCCCTGTAAAGTTATATATTGCTCCACCTTCTTGAACGCTCTTTCCTCTACTTATACAATCATCAACCATTGATGATAAATAAGGTAATGGACACCTTTCCATATGAGCCATATCTATAGAATTGTCTGCATTAACTAATAATTCTATACAATATTTCATTTGCTTTTTATAAGCATCATAAAACTCTTCAAATGTATTCATCTTAGTTACATCACCAGTTTCAACTCCAACAAGCTCTCCTTTATCATAACCATTACTAAATACTAACTCCAATGGTCTACACATATTAAAGAACGCCGCATCATGCCATCCATCTGTCTTTCCAGCCTTTTGAGGCTCAACACAACCTATTATGTTATATTCTCTAGCATCTGCTAAAGTAAGTCCACGATTAAGTAATGATGGAATTATAACTTCATCATTGTAATATGCAGGTAATCCAATTCCTGTACGAGTTAATTTAGCTGCTTTTATTAATAATTCATGAGGACTTCCATTCCATACTCTAACTGATAATGATGGTTGAGGTAGCATTACGTGCATTGATGCTTCAATTGCCATAAAAGATAAATCATTAGTTACATCAATATCTCCTGCATCTTGTCCTCCAACTATCAAGTTTTGGAATAAACCATAACCTGCAAAACCTTCTGCTGAACCAGCATCTCTTACTTTATTTAAATCATTTAATTTTACCCATATACAATCCATTAATTCTTGGGCAAACTCTTTAGTTATTTTTCCTGCATCTAAATCTGCCTTATAATATGGATACATATATTGGTCAAATCTACCTGGAGATATAGAATGTCCACTAGACTCTACTTGAAGTAACATTTGCACAAACCAAAAAGATTGGCATGCTTCATAAAAGCTTCTTGCTCCTTTTGCTGGAACTCTTGCACAGTTTGATGCTATTTGTAATAGCTCTACTTTTCTATTATTATCTTTACATTCTTTAGCCATATTAAGAGCTAATTCAGCATAACGATTAGCATAATCTATTACCGCTTCACAACTTTCTATAACAGATTTTAAGAAGTGACTCCTCTTAGCATAATTTTCATCTGCCACATTACATTTAGAAAGTTCCTCTTTTACCTCTTTTATAATTCCTTCATATCCTACTTCTAAAACCTTTTCATACTTTACCGTAACATGTCCAACTCCATTGTAATAATAATTTCCTGGAGTAAATATGTTATGTTCCATTGCTCTTATAGTTTCATCAGCCATATATGATGTTGCTAATTCACTAGTAGTCTTACCTTTCCAATACTTATAAACTTCTCTTAATATCTCTTTATTATCTTCAGATATGTAAAAAGGATCTGCACTTCTAGTCTCAACAGTGTCAAATTCTTTTTCTAACCATTCATAAGAAAACTCAGGGAACACCTGACAGCTTCTTGGGGATTTAGTAGCACTTCCTACAATCAATTCATCTTCACGAATAGTTATAGGAATATTTTTTAATATATGAGAAAATGCCTTGGCTCTTCTAACTATTATAGGTTGGCCTTCAGTTTCTTTATACGACTCTGTTAAAAGTACAGCTCTATCTGATTCTATCTCTGGCAACTTCTCGAATAACTTATCTACAAGTTTTTGTATTCTTGGACTTTTATTTATTTCATAAATACTTTGACTCATGTTATCCTCCCATTTGTATATTACCCTTTTCTTTAATTTCAATTTATACCTATACATATTAATATACTCTTTTTTAGAATTTTTTCAATATTTTTACACTAATTATTGTTGTTTTATCTTTGTTTATGTTGTATCTTTTTGGGTATAACAAAAATAAAAACCTCACATTTCTGCGAGATTTTTATTTGCCTATATTATTTTTTGCATTTAATTCGACCATAGTTAATATTAAAAAATATTTTTTTACTCCTCTTTCTTCTTACACTGCTATTTCTTCTTTTTTATTTAATTTAGGTAATTCTATAATTCTATCACACACTCTATTGGCTAATTCAATGTTATGTGTAACTACAAGCATCCCCAATTCATTCTCTTGCGAAGTTTTTAAAAGAAAATTCCATATTTGAGCTTGAGTTATAACATCAAGCATAGTACTTATCTCATCACAAACTAAAAATTTTGTTTCTGGTCCTAATACTCTTGCTATACAAAATCTTTGTAACTCTCCACCGGACAATTCATTTGGCCATCTATTAAACCAAGACTTTTCTATACCCATCTCTTGCAAAATATTATTATCAACTTCCCATGCTTCATTTAATATTTTTGCCATTTTCCATCTTGGATTAACTGACTTTTCAGGATGTTGATAAATCATTTGAATTGGGCAATATACATTCTTCGGAAGTGGCTTACCATCCCATAGAATTTCCCCCTTTTCTGGCTTTATATATCCAGATATTATTTTAGCTAAGGTACTTTTTCCATATCCTGATGGACCAACTAATGCAACTCTTTCCTTTGAATCTATAGTAAAGCTAACATCTTCAAGTATCCAAGGAGAACTTTTATTGTAACGATAACTTACATTTTTAACTTCAAGTAGCATTAATACATCTCACCTCTCCGCCTCTTAATTTTCTCATTTCAATATTTTTATTGCATTCTTCAGTTCTCATATGACATCTATCTCCAAATAGACACCCTGTTGGTAAATTTCCTGCATATGGTTGAAATCCTGGTATAGATTTAAACTTATTTTGTGGTAAAGCATCTATGAATGCCTTACTATATGGATGTCTCAATGCATCTTTCCCTTTTATAAAATCATCTACTTTTGCTATTTCAACTATTGTTCCTGAATAAAAGACAGCTATTCTATCAGCTACATTTAACGCTAAATCCACATCATGAGTAATTAAAAGAATACCACATCCATTATCTGCAATATCTCTAAAATGCTTCAAAGTATCCATTGCTAGTTCTATATTTAAACCTGGAGTTGGTTCATCTGCTATAATTAACTTTGCATCATTCATTACAGCTGTTGCTATTAATACTCTCCTAGCCATTCCCCCCGATAGTTGAAATGGGTATTTGTCTGCAACATTATCTTCTAAATCATATCTTTTAAATATTTCTTTTCGTTTTTTTTCACTTCCATTAATTCCGATAACTTGCTTTCCAATCTTCATTAATGGATCTAAAAATTCTACGGATTGTGGTATAAAAGATATATCTTTTCCTCTAAGCTTTTTTAACTTTTTCTCTGTTAAATTTTCTCCGTAAAACTTTATATCACTTTTTATATTTGAATTGCCTGGAAGTATTCCCATTATTGCATGGGCAAGAAGACTTTTTCCCGAACCGCTTGACCCCACAACCGCTACTATTTCTCCCTTTTTTACATTTATACTTAATTCATGAATAACTTCTAAATCATTTTTATTTAAACCTTTATCATACATATTAAAAGCTACTGATAAATTATTTACTTCTAATGCAAATTCATCATATACACTCTTTGCATTATTCCTCATACCTTCCTCCTTATTAAACTAATATTTATCATAATTAAGAAAATTACCACCATCTCTTAATTATCAATTTTGAAAATTATTCATTACCACTATTCGGATTTATTAATTGTTTAAGATTTTCGCCAATTACATCAAATAGTAATACAACACTCAATAACATAAGCCCTGGGAATAATGCAAGCCACCACTTTCCTGTTGCAATATGTTTCATAGCTTCTGATAATATTACACCAATTGCTGGAACTTCAGCTGGAAGCCCAAACCCTAAAAATGTTATAGATGCTTCATGCATAATAGCATGTGGAAATAATAGAACAACTCCAATTAAATATACTGGAAGAACATGAGGTATAATATGACTTATTGCTACTTGAAATTTACTTTTTCCCATCTTATAAGCTGCTTGTACATATTGTGCAGAGCGAACCTGTAATACCTCAGCTCTAACAAGTCTAGTCAATCCTGTCCAATGAGTTAATGAAACAGCTACAGTAACTCCTACAGCTCCTCTTCCAAGCATAAATGATATTAATATTAATAAAATTAGATGTGGAATTCCCATGCAAAGATCTACACACCAGTTAATAAATCTATCATACCATCCACCTATAATTGCAGATGAAACACCAAATACAAGTGCGATAAATGAACTTACTACAGAGGCAAAAATACCGATTAATATACTATTAGATAATCCCTTAATACATCTCCAAAACATATCTCTTCCCATAAAATCTGTACCAAATAGATGTCCTAAAGAAGGGCTAATAAATTTTGCAGAGTAATCTACAGCATATTTATCTGGATTCATTATTAAACCTACAATCAAAATTGTTACTAAGTAAATCACTGAAATAGTTATATAAAATACTATCCTTTTTCTTCTATTAGAAAATATTTGTATTCTTTTTTTTCCTAAATTAACTGAAGGATTTTTAAGCATGATATCCCTCCTCTTTTAACCTTGGGTCTAAAATTCCATATAATATATTCGCAATTAAATTACCTGCAAATACAAATATAGCACTAAATATTGCAATCCCAAGTAATAGTGGAACATCTCCATTTAGTCCAGCAGCTGTTGTTGCCGTACCTAATCCTGGGTAAGAAAATACTGTCTCTGCTAATGCCATTCCTCCAAAAAGTTCGCTGAAAGATGAGAACTGTTCTGTAATTGCTGGCAATGCTATATTCCTTACTCCATGCCTCATAATTAACTGAGTAGTACTTTCTCCTCTTGCCTTTGCAAAAAGTATAAAATCACTATTTAATATTTCTATTAATTTTTGTCGTGTAAATAATGTTATTTTTCCTATACTTAAAACACTTAATGTGAAAGCTGGTAATATAAGATGATATATTCTATCCCCAATGGTTACATCTGACGCTAATTTTCCCATTGGGGCTGCTAAGCCTATAGGAAACCAGCCTAACTTAACTGCAAATAAACTTAAAACTAATAAGCCAATCCAAAACGTTGGTGCTGATTGAAGTGTAAGACAAAAAACTTTTATAATCTTATCAAAAATACTACCTTTATATACACCAGCTAGAATTCCAATTATAAATCCTAAAACACCTGAAAACAGCCAAGCTACCATCATTAGAACTATTGAATATTGGAATCTTTCTAAAATTACTGTACTAACCGGTTGTTTAAATGTTATTGATGTTCCTAAATCACCTTGTAATACATTTTTTCCCCATGTTATAAATCTTTCCACTGGAGGGTCATTTAACCCCCAGTGTTCTGCTATTTCATCTTTTGCCTCTTTTGAAAGTGTAGATTCTGTTCCTACATATGATGTTAATGGGTCTATTGGGGATGATGTAACTAAAATAAACGCTATAATACTAACTGCAATTAAAAGTGATATCATCCTTAAAAATGTTGAACCTATATACTTTAATCTATTCATTAACCTTCCAATCCTTCATATTACAAATAATTGGTGAACCATGACCATGAGGATGAGCTATTTGAGTATCTACTGAAATATCAATAGAATCATTAACAAAATAACTATGCTCAATATTTACTATATATAAATAAGGATAGTCTTCTGCTGAAACAGCTTGTACTTCTTTCCACTTTTTAATTGCATCTTCTTGATTATTAGAATCTATTGCTTCATCTATTAATTTATCTACCTCTTCATTAGAATATCCAACTGTATTGTCATAAGCACCAACTAAGAATAGTTCTGAATAAAGTAATGACTTTAATACTGTTGGACTATATTGTCCCCATCCCCATACTATTCCAGCTGTATTAGCCTTTGCAGTAAGTTCATCCCATGTTCCTTGTTTTGCATTTATAGATATACCTAATTCCTTTGCATCTTCAGCAACTGCAACTGCTAATAAGTAACGTTGTTGGTCACTAGATGGTGAATATACATCAAATTCACATTTTACTCCGTCTTTTTCTCTAATTCCATCTCCATCTGAATCAACCCATCCAGCATCTTCTAAAAGTTTTTTTGCTTCTTCCCTTTGATTATCTTCATAAACTAAAGGATTTCCCCAAGTTAAATTATTAGTAAACCCAGTAGCTGGTTTTCCTATACCATTTAAAGCATTATTTATTATTGATTCTCTATCTATTCCTATACTTAAAGCTTTACGAACTGCAACATCAGAAGTAACATTATTCCCTACTGTTACTTCATTCCCATCATGATTCTTAACTACTTGTTCTGGTATACATGGCAAACTAATATTACGAACATCCATTGTTTCAAGATTTTCTATATGCATTCCATCTATTTCTTCAAGCGCATAATTTGGCGCTACCATAACTATATCTAATTGACCTGATTTTGCATTTGAAAATGCAGCTTCATTATCCATCTTTACAAAAGTTACTTGCTTAATTTCTGGTGCTCCTTCATAATAATCTTCATTTGCTTGAACTATTATTTGTTGGTCTGTATCATATTGAATAACTTTCCACGCTCCTGTACCAATTGGATACTTATCAAATGTTTCACTATCATAAGCATCACTCGGAACAATACCTAATAAAGCTATCGAATCAAAGAATGGAGAGTAACTTTCTGATAATTTAAATTCAACTGTATAATCATCTAGAGCAGTTACTGATTCCAATCTTGAAAGATCTACATTTTCATTATTTCCTTGATTTTCTTTAACAGTCTCATAAGTAAAAACTACATCTTCTGCTGTAAAATCTGAACCATCATGGAATTTAACTCCTTCTCTTAAATTAAATGTATAAACTAAAGAGTCATCACTTATTTGCCAATCAGTAGCTAAGTCCCCTTCATATTCTGACTCTGAATTAACCCTTGTTAATGCACAATTAGTAAAAGAATATCCATAGCTCATTGCTCCCTTAATTGGGTCTAAACTTCCTTCAAATATATTAGTTCCAACATATGCAGATATACTATCTTTAGCTTCAGTATTAACTACTACTTCTGTATTATCATCTGTATTTTTACTTGTTCCTTCACTAGCATTGTTACACCCCACAAACATTAAACTCATTGCAAAAATTAAAGATAACGCAATACTCCTTTTTCTCAATTAATTTCCCCCTATAACATGTTTTAAATTGCTACATTACTGAAATTTTATCATTTGTATTTTTTTACCACAAGCTTGGTGGGGGGTTGTTTTTTACATTTATTTAAATTAAAAATTATATTCAATAAAATCAAGTATCCCTATTTCAAATCCTCTTTTTTGAAATGGCTAAATATTAATAAAAATCCAGCTATAGATACAAAGGCAATTATTGCTATTGATAGAAAAATTGGATAGCCTGTACTTTGTATTTTACCCTCTATTAGAAAAAATGTAGCTGTCCATGGGTATAATGCTCCAAAATCTTGATTAGTAAGTGCTGCACTACCCATAACGATAACAGCTGAAGCAATCACAGGGGCAACAAATCCCTTTGTTTTTTGAGCTATATAAGCAAACGGAGAAACTGTTAAAAACATGAGCATACTGCCAAGTAAAAATTTCAATAACCATTCGATAGCAATAACTAAGTTATATCCATTCATTCCAAAAACAGCATGATATATTCCAGATAAAATAAGTATACCTGCCCATGTTACACAGGTAAGCATAGCAATCCAAAGTAACAAGGTACAAAACTTGCCAAGCAGTAGCTTTGTTCTTGAAATCGGTATTGGCAGTATAGTTTTTAATGTATTTTCTGTATACTCACGACTAAATAAGTAGGCAGTGATTACCACATATATCATCATATTAGTTAAAAGCATCATATACAGCAAACTATTATCATAAACGTTAGCCAGTGTGAAAACACGCTCTGGATGCTCAAAGTGAGTTTGCAAGGATTCTATAAACATCATAAATGGCGTAGACATAACACCTAAAATACTTATAAGCACCATTTTTGAATGTTTTAACTTTAATAATTCGCAGTAAATAATATTAAGCAATGCTGCCACCTCCAATCAATCCTGAAAAATAATTCTCTAGGTTTTCTTCGTCTATATTTATTTTTGTTACCAACAGACCATTCTCTACGAAAGCTTTATTGATTTCCCCTGAATTATGAGTAAAATCATAAATTTTTATTGTATTACCTTGTATTGAATAGTCTTTAATCTGATAGTTATTTTCTAATATTTTTGCGGCTATTTCCACATTAGACAATTCAAATTCAATATATCTACGATTTCGCTTGTGAAGCTCTGCCATGTTAACTTCTTCTATCAAGCGACCTTCGTGCATAACACCGATAATATCTGCAATCTGTTCAATCTCATTTAAAACATGGCTTGAAATTAAAATAGTAGTACCTTTGCTATGACTTAGCTCAGACAGGAACGAGCGAATTTCAGAAATACCAATAGGGTCAAGTCCGTTTATAGGTTCGTCAAGTATCAGTAGTTCAGGTTCATGCATAATTGCTGCTGCAATACCAAGTCGCTGTTTCATACCTAATGAATAATCAGCAAACACTTTTCTTGTTTCCTTTTCTAACCCAACAACTCTAAGTGCCTCCTGTACCGAATCTTTACTGAGCTTTCCTCGCAATTTAGCAATAATTTTCAAATTTTCATATCCTGTTAAATTACTATAAAAACCTGGTGTTTCAATAATAGAACCTATTTTTCCGTAAAGACTATGAGTGTGTTCCTTATAATCTGTGCCGAATAATCGAATTGATCCTCCTGTCGGATAAACAAGCTGTAACATCATTTTCATTGCGGTTGTTTTTCCTGCTCCGTTTCTGCCAAGTAAGCCGTAGATTTTGCCTTTTGGCACATGAAGATTAATATTATCAACAACGGTAGTTGTTCCATATTGTTTAGTAAGATTTTCTGTTTCAATGATATTCATATATATCTGTCCTCTCTGTTATTTTGTATGTTGTGTTGACCACAATTTTATTATCTGACCTTATATCATAAAAACCAAGAAACCTATCGTCACAATAGAAAATAGGCCCTGACACTTTTCGTGTCAGAGCCTATTTTCAAAGGTTTATGCTGTTTTTTCACTTTATTTTACTCTGCTTAAACAGTACAAATATTTTCGTTATAAAAATCAAAAATAGAAATGTTGTCACATATGGTTCTCTTGCCATAGCAAAAAAGCAGGTTGCCACAACTCCTAATACTACAGAACATTTTGTGATGTAGTTGCACCATAACTCTCTATCAAGTCGGATGAATATAAGTTTAGCAATACCAATACTAATCAAAGCAATAAAAATAATCCAATAGATTGCAAGATTTATCGGTGTAGAGTCTGTAAATGATATTAGGTTAACTGAATAGATATAATCTCCTACTCGTTTTCCATATAGAGGCAAAATAATAAATACAATCGCCATCAAATCCAGTACTGCACCAAGTATATTGTAAATCTTATCCATATTAGAACTATTTTCTGTTTCCGCAATATTGATTAATTCTTCCCCAGATAACAATTCATCAATAGAAATTGAAAATAGTTTAGATATACTTTTTAGCGATTCAATATTTGGGTAGCCTTTTCCACTTTCCCATTTTGAAACTGCTGTTCTTGATACATATAATTGCTCTGCAAGTTGTTCCTGTGTTAAATTTCTCTGTTTTCTAAGCTGTTGTAGCTTTTCATTAAACTCCAAAAATAAATCTCCTTCCCTTGTAATAAGCTAATAAATCTTATTTAAAATTCTCCTAATTTTAATATAAGATTTATCCTATAGTGTAAAAAAACGATATCTATTTTGTAGTCTAAACTATCAAGGTACCCTTGTTAGATATTTTTTTACAGGGTACCTTGATACATAATTTTTTAACCAAAATCATTAAAATACTCAAATTATTTAAAACAAAGCTTTTTCAGCACTCTATTTCTCCACTACGTTACGAAATGCGGACTTAAATTCTAAATTCAATCTTCACTATCGCTTGATTTCATTAAGAATTTAATGTCTCTTCGTAAGCCTAACTACTGTCTCAGCAGTAGACTGTTTCCAATCAGTGTTCTTCTTATTATTATGAACATCTTGCTCCGCTACTCTCCACAAGATGGACTTTCCCACTAAGTTCAGCTAACGCTTCACTAAGTGTTCAATGCCTCTTGGACAGTCTTGCATGGACGGTTGTAAAAGTCTTAATATTTTTATGGAACGTATTTCTCCGCTGCGTTACGAAATGCGGACTTAAATTCTAAACTCAATCTTCACTATCGTTCGATTTCATTAAGAATTTAATGTCTCTTCGTAAGCCTAACTACTGTCTCAGCAGTAGACTGTTTCCAATCAGTGTTCTTATTGTTAGTATGAACATCTTACTTCGTTACTCTCCACAAGATGGGCTTTCTCACTAAGTTCAGCTAACGCTTCACTAAGTGTTCAATGCCTCTTGGACAGTCCTTACATGGACGGTTGTAAAAGTCTTAATATTTTTATGGAACGTATTTCTCCACTACGTTACGAAATGCGGACTTAAATTCTAAACTCAATCTTCACTATCGTTCGATTTCATTAAGAATTTAATGTCTCTTCGTAAGCCTAACTACTGTCTCAGCGTGTGGTGTATTTGGGAACATATCTTTTACTGTACTCTTTTCTACAGTATAGCCATGTTCTAGTAATACATCTAAGTTCTCAACCATAGTCTTTGGATTACATGAAACGTAGATTATTTCTGGTGCGTTAAACTTAATTACGTAATCTAAAGCCTTTGGTGAAACCCCGCTTCTTGGTGGGTCTAATATTATTATGTCTGGTTTTACTTTAACCTTTTTAATTGTCTCCGCAACATCTCCTGCTATAAATTCACAGTTATCAAGTCCATTAAGCTTTGCATTTTCTTTTGCAGCTTCAACAGCTTCTTCTATCAGTTCAAGACCTATAACTTTTTTAGCATTTGGTGCAGCTATTTGACCTATAGTTCCTGTTCCACAATAAAGGTCAAATACAACTTTATTTTCTCCATCTCCCATAAATTCTCTTACTAAGCTATAAAGGCTTTCTGCTCCTTTAGAGTTAGTTTGGAAGAATGAGAATGGAGATATCTTAAACTTAAGTCCTAATAAGTTTTCTACTATATAATCTCTTCCAAATAGCACATTAACCTTTTCTGGTATAACTGCATCAGATAATGAATTATTCTCAGTATGTAATACAGAAACTAATTCACCCTTATATTCTAAAGACTTAAGTAATTCTGTATACTCTGTTAAATCAAAATCTATTTGAGTAGTTGTAACTAAGTTAACCATTAGCTCACCTGTATTAGTTGCTTTTCTAATTACAAGATGTCTTAAATACCCTTCTCTCTTCATTACTCTATAGTATGGTAGGTTTTGTTTTCTAAAATATTCTACTGTAGCTGTAAGCACTTTTCTGAAATCTTCATCAATTATCATACAGTGATCTACTGTTAATACACCGAAAGATTTACCTTTCATATGCATACCTAAAGTAAGCTCTCCACCTTTTTCCATATCTCCAAAGGTAAATTCCATCTTATTTCTATACTCCCAATGATTTTCGCTACCTTTTACTCCAAGGTACATTCCCATTGGTAAATCCTTTGAATCAAAAAGCTCGCATATTTCATGGCTTAATAAATCTAATTGTTTATCATAAGTTAAATTTTGTGAGCTACACCCACCACAAACTCCAAAATGTGGACATGGTGCTGGTATTTCATATTCTGCTTTTTCTAAAACTTCTACAAGCTTTGCTTCAGCATAGTTTTCTCTATTTTTCTTTATAGTTCCCTTAATTACTTGACCAGGGAAAGCCCCTTTCACATAAATCTTTTTCCCCTCTAGTTCCCCAACTCCCATTGATGGAAATTCAATATTATCAATCTTTACTGTTACTTGGCTTCCTCTTCTCATAGTACACTCCTAAAAATTTATTTTTTGTTTAACAAAGGAAAAACCACCTAATAAATTTCGGTGGTGTAAGTTCTTCGTAATAAATCAAAGACTTATAAAATAACTTATCTCAATACTATTTTTTTCCCTACTGTTTTTCCTTGTAATATCTCTTGTGATATTGGATAGTATAATACATTACTAATTATAAATACTATAAGAAAAACTTCATCTCTCATAGCTATTTTATAACCTAGTACTCCTAATATTAAATCAAATACAACGAAAAGAATCAACGCTATTCCTACTGCTAATATTTGGTCTAAACATCCTGCTAGAATAACTTTAAAGTAATGTGAAAACTTTCCTTCAACTGTTACTACCTCTTCATATACTTCTTCTTTTGCAACATTTTCAACTTCTTCTTCAGTTAGGATTTGCTCTAGTTCTTTTTCAACTAAATTTTCTTGATCTTTTTCCAAATCTTACTCCTCCAATATTAAGATAAGACAAAAATCATTCCCCTATTTAAACTGATACTCCTTAGTTTGTAAAGTATATAATAAGAAATCATCAGTTATTGATATTGTCTCTCTTACTCCATCTAAATTATTTTCTATTGTAGTTACATTATTATTTCCTGTTATCATGTCGTAGATTTGTTGATTTAGCTCACTATAATCTCTTCCAGTCACTCCTGTAAATGCTTCAGAGAACGTAGAAAAAGAAGTTGCTCCAAAGTCAAATGTTCCTTCTTCTTCAATAGCTTTTTTATCTAATATTGATGAAATTTTCATTACAAGTTCACCAGATGCTAAATCTGTACCATATTGCTTAAATCCATAGTACATACTTTCTATTCTGTTTGGTTCTGGATCTTCAATATCTATATTTATATGATTATCATTTATAGATAATCCATTTGTATCTTCTTTTACTTCTTCTGTTATCTCATAATCTAATCCATAAAAAGTAGCTGTTTCTTCTACTCTTGATAATATTTCTTTATTTAATTCAGCAACTTCTTCTCTAGTAAGGTCTTGTGACCATTCTCCTGGAAGTGCCTCTCTAGCTTCAACTTTTATATTTGTAACATCATTATTAGCATTCTCTTTATTATTAGAACACCCTATCATTCCTAATATAAGTACTGTGCTTAATCCTATAGCAACTGTTCTTTTTATCACAATTAATACCCCCTACGATATTCTATTTATATTAACATTATTTTTTCCTAAATTTAATTAATTATATCATTTTATACGACTTATTGAAAGGTTTTCCTACGATTTTCACTGTAATTTCACTTTTATTTTGATATTTTTATATCATTTTTTAATATTTTTATAAAGTTATCTTTTCTTTTATCTTCTCGAATGTCTTTTCACCTATTCCATCTACATTTTTAATTTCATCAACAGATTTAAATCCACCATTCTTCTCTCTATATTCTATTATACTTTGAGCTTTTACATCTCCGATACCTGTGATTTTCTTTAGCTCATTTATATCTGCCAGATTAATATTTATTAAACCATCTGATTCTATAACAACTTCATTGAAAACCGTATTAGTATTTTCATCATTTATGTTTGATATTATTACAAGTTCATGATTTTGAAGTTTCTTAGCTCTATTTATATTTGTTATATTAGCCTCACCAGTTAATCCACCTGCTTTTTCTATTAAATCCTTAACTATACTTCCTTCTTGCAATTCATAAACATCTGGGATTAATACCTCTCCTTTAATTTCAACAAATATCATTGGAACATCTAACTTTTCTTCATTAGTCACTAAAGTTTCCATATTACTTATTAAATTATCGCTAATTTGTTCATCACTATCAACAAATATATTTTGCATATATTTATCCGAAAATACTTTGTTATTATTTTTACCATAAAGAATAATTGATGAAATAAATAAAATTGTTAATACTATTATTGTTGCAATTACTTTTTTATCTTTAAATTTGTCCATATACTAATTTCTCCTTATAAAGAAATAATATCTAATATTATTAACATATTTATCTAATTTAAACTTTTACATAGCAAAACATAATTTACTGTAGAATAAATTTTTCATTTTTGTTAAAATAATTCTGTAAAATAATTGATACGTGGGGAGAACTATATGAAAAAAACTTTAACAAAGTTCCTACTATTATTGTTTATTTGTACTGTGTTTTTTACAAATATTACAATTGAAAATGTACATGCTGTGCCACTTTTAGAAGCACAAGGTGTTGTTTTAATGGATGGAAAATCAGGGGAAATACTATACTCTCAAAATGCCGATGTTCAATATGAACCTGCATCAATCACTAAAGTTATGACTGCCATAGTAGTATTAGAAAATACTAATTTAGATGACAAAGTTACTATAGGTACAAATCCACCTCTAGTTGACGGATCTGCAATCGGTATAAGAGAAGGGGAAGTTTATACTATTGAAGAGTTATTAATAGCTATGTTATTAGAATCTGCTAATGACTGTGCTGAAGCTCTTGCTGAATTCGTTTCTGGCTCAAATGCTGAATTTGGGAAACTTATGACTGAAAGAGCAAAAGAGTTAGGATGCACTAATTCTGTATTTAAAAATCCAAGTGGTTTGCATGAAGAAGGTCATCTTACAACTGCAAACGATATGGCTAAGATTATGAGATTTGCATTAAATTTTGATGATTTTAATAGAATATCAAGAATTATTTCATATCAATATGTTAATCACCCATATTCAGATGGTACTGAAAAATGGGCTACAAATAGAAATAACTGTTACGTAGACTGGTCTCAGTGGTATTACGAAAATTTATATTGTGGTAAAACTGGATGGACACCAGAAGCTAATCATACATATGTAGCTACAGCAGTTAAGGATGATGAGGTATTAGTAGCTTCATTCTTAAATGCTTATAATAAAGATACTCAATATACAAGCGTTGGACAATTATTTAATTGGGGATTTGATAACTTTAACTCAGTTAAGCTATTTAATAAGGGAGATATTGTTGGTGAATATCAGATTAGTGATAATACTTCTATTCCGCTATTAACTAATAAAGATATATACTATACTCTATCAGCTAATGAAGAACAAGATATTACAACCGCTTTTAATTATGCAGATAAAGATTACTCTGAAAGTTCAATAAAAAAAGGCGATGTACTATTCGATGCAACACTTATTGTTAACGGAGAGAAATATACCACTTTAGAACTTTTAAGTGGTTTAGATAGAGAATATACAACTAAGATTAAAATAGAAAATACAATTAACAAATATGCTTCAAACAAAATAATAATATCTATAATTTTAATATTAATTCTTTCATTGTGTATCTATATATATATTCGTAAAAGAAAACTTAATAAAAGAAGAGATTTTATAAGAAAGAAATATAACTTAGATATTTAAAATTATAAGTACTATTTAGATTTAATCTAATATAAATATTTAAATTATAAAAGATAAAAAATATATTAATAAAAATGCCTTAGATAGATATTTGGTCTATCTAAGGCATTTTTTATGAGTAGTATATTAAATATTTAATTTATAATAATTATCTCGCTTTTGATTATAAAAACTTTTCATATATTATAGAAACCTATACTATTTAAAAATTCTTATCTCAAAACTTTTAATAAATTATCAATATCATCAGGCAAGTTTGCTCTTAGTGAAAGTTCCTCTTTAGTTCTTGGTGATTTAAAATCTAAGCCATAAGCATGTAATGCCTGTCTTTTCATATATTTATCATCATCTTCATATCCGTATAATGTATCTCCGTATATAGGATGACCAAGTGCCTTTAAATGCACTCTTATCTGATGAGTTCTTCCTGTTTCTAATAAACATTCAACAACGTCAGCATCTTTTAATCTTTCAACTACCTTATAATGAGTTATACTTCTTTGTCCTCTTTCATCTATAACTCTTCTTATAGCCCCTTCTTCTTCTGGTCTATAAATAGGTAAATCTATAGTACCTTCTTCTTTTTCAAGATGACCATGCACAACAGCTAAATATCTCTTTTCTACATTATTCTCTTGCATCTCTTTTGATAATTCCATATGTGCATATTGATTCTTAGCAACTATTATAAGCCCTGATGTATCCATATCAAGACGGCTTACAAGTCTTACAATACAATCTTGGCCTGTTTCCTTAAAATAATATAATAATCCATTAGCCAAGGTACCTGATTGATATCTTTTAGTAGGATGAACAACCATATTCGGTCTTTTATTTATAACTATTATATCTTTATCCTCATATACAATATCTAAATCTATCTTTTCAGGTTCAATATTTTGACTTTCCTTTTTAGCTAAATTTATAAGTATTTTATCGTTATCTTTTAGTACATAATTCATTTTTACAGGAACATCATTAACAAAGATTCTTTTATCTATAGATGCACCTCTTATAAGTCTTGAAGATAATCCCATGTGAAATTTAAGGAACTCTCTTATCTTCATTCCCTCAAATTCTTTATGCACAACTCTCTCTAAAGTACTCATTATTACCTCCAAATTTATTTAAAATGAATCAAAGTCTTCTCCTAGAATTATTACAGCATCATAGCTACTGTATTCTTCACTATTATTTTTTTGGAAGTTATCAATTCCAGTATCAATTTTTAATTGCTCTTTTAAAGTCTTATCATTACACATTATTATAGATTTAGATCTCTTTTCAGCATTTCCTACTTCAACAGAATAATAACCTATATATTGCATTTCAGTTTTAACATTTCCTGCTAATCCATTTATTCTAGTTCCATTAAGCACTAGTATGTTATAGTCAGCTCTGGATTTATCATCTTCTAAAACTTCACCTGACTTAATAGATGCTAAAAGCTCTCTATTCATACTTGGGTCAACAATTAAAAATGATTCATCATATATTATTTCATCATATCCTTGAAGTGTATTCATTGATATTCCTGAGTTTGTTAAGAACTTTAATCCATAAGATATCATCTTATCTCCTGGCATATTTGTATCTATATTTTCCTTAACAACATCTAAAATCTTAGGTAACTTAAATATAATAGTTGGACTTAAGCATTTTTTTAAAACTTCCTTCATAAATGCTTGTTGATTCCTTATTCTTCCTAAGTCTCCATCAATAAATCCTGTACCATCATTATTTTTTCTCCATCTAAAGAATTCCTCTGCCTTTTTCCCATCTAAATGAACAGTTTCTCCTGCATTAAAGTGAATATGCAAGTCTTGAGCATCATCATCATAATCCATCTGCCGCTCTATATACATATCTACTCCACCAATAGCATCTATAAAGCTTCTAAATGCATTATAATCTATTTCAACCATATAGTTTATATTGGTTTCTAAAAGTAATTCGACATGCTTTATAACTTCTTCTTCTCCACCTAATACATAAGCATTGTTTATTTTCCAATAAGGCCTTAGGTTTCCATATTCATCATAAGCATCCACTTGTATTAAAGTATCTCTTGGAATAGATACTATATTTATCTTTTTAGTGTTTGGATTATAATTAAGAACCATCATCGTATCTGTTCTTCTTATGGCCTTATTTTCATCCTGCTCTGCATCTCCTATATCCATACCTAATATAAGAATATTTACAGGTTCATTTTTTCTAGGAGTTATCCCTTCTTGTAAATCATTTTTTCTTAAAGCCAGAATAAATGATATTACTGAAAAGAACATTGTTGTAATTAAAACTAATAATAGCAAAATAAGAACAACTATAGTCAACCTAACTCTAGCTCTTCTTTTTGCTTTTTTTCTTAATTCTTTTTTTCTTTCAAAGTCTTCTCTAGCACTCCTAGTTATAAGCCTCGGATCTTTATTAGGTCTATTTTTATCACCATTACCCGCCATAATAACCCCCTCGTAATATAAAATTATAATTTTACATTGTTATATAATAAGTAATTTCTAGCCTTAAAAGTATTTCCGTCTATTGCCACACCTCTATCAAGTAAAAATTTAATAGTATGAGTTAATGCTTTTATCATAGCTAAATCCAAGTCTTCTCTAGCTACCTTTCTTAATTCATCTAGCCCATTAAAATTTCTTGATGGTTCAATTAAATCTGCTAAATATATGATTTTATCTAAATTGCTCATATTTTCTTTCCCAGTTGTGTGCCATCTCATAGCGCTTAATATTTCATCATCTTCTATTTTGAATACTTTTTTTCCTAATATAGGAGCAACTATAGCATGCCATAACTCCATATTTCTTTCTTCGTCAATAGTTAAGCTTATACCTTCTTCATCAATTAACTTTTTTAAATCAGTTACTTTCATGTTTTTAGCTATATCATGAGATAATGCTGCTATTTCAGCTTTAAACTTATCTTCACCATGTATTTCTGCTAATTCTATAGCTGTATTTACTACTCCAACAGTATGATTATATCTATTTTCAATAAGATTTTCTTTAAGGTATTTATTCATCTCATAGATGCTAATCATTCTTATTCCCCCTCATATAACCTATTATCAACTATATATTTTAAAACTTTATCTGGAAGAAAGAAATCTACTCTCTTTCCTTCTTCCAGTCTTTCTCTTATCATTGAAGATGAAATATCAATATTAGCTACATTTAATAGGATAATATTTGCTTGATACTTTTCTTCTAATTTTCTCTTTTGATGTTCTAATTCTTCTACTGAAAATTGTCCCCTATTAAAAACAACAAAATTACAATTTTGTAGTACTTGGTCTGGATTCCTCCATTTCTCAATATCCATTAGAGAATCTCCACCAGCTATAAAATATAATTGTACATCATCACTCTTTAAGGCTTTTAGAGTTTCATAAGTAAAACTAAGCCCTTGCTTCTCAATTTCATAATCACTAACTATAAAATCTTTATAATCTTCTATGGCAAGCTTAACCATATCAAGCCTAAATGATGAATCTATAATAGAATTTTTCCTTTTATGTGGCGGATTACCTGCTGGCATAAATATTATAGTATCTAAATCTAGCTGTTCTTTAGCCTCATATGCAATATAAAGATGTGCTAAGTGAATAGGATTAAAAGTACCACCCATTATGCCATAGCGCTTCATAATTATTTTCTATTTCCTTGTGGTATTTCTATCTTAGGCTTCTTTTCTGACTTTTTGTATAATACTATCTTACTACCTATAGCTTGAATTCCTTCACAACCTATTCTTCTGCATATTTCATCAGAAGCTTCTCTAGCACCTAATCCACTATTTTCTAAAACTTTTATCTTTATAAGTTCTCTAGCTTCTAAAGCATCTTCTAATTGCTTTAAAAATGCTTCTTCTATACCATTTTTACCTATTTGGAATATAGGGTCCATAGTATTAGCTAACCCTCTTAAATAAGCTCTTTGTTTTCCTGTAATCATATAATAATATCCTCCTATAAGATGTATTCAAATTCAAAGTCGTTTAATCTTACCATATCTCCATCTTCAATTCCCATTTCTCTAAGCTTATCAAGAACACCTTTGTTTCTTAATACTTTGTGGAAATATCTTAATGAGTCAGCATCATGAATATTAACTGCACTTAATAATCTATCAACGAATGATCCAGTAACAACATAAGTGTTGTATCCATCATTCTCTTCAATTTCAATTTCGTAAGTGAATCTCTTTTCTTCTTCTACGTATCTTTCTTCTTCTGGTATTTCTAAATCCATTATTGGAATTTCTGTTAACATCTTACCAGCTTCTTTTATAACTTCTTCAACCCCTGATTTAGTTGCTGCAGACATCTTAAACACTTTATCGAATCCTAATTCATTAACTTTTCTCTTAAAGTCTTCAAAAACTTCTTCATCATAAAGCATATCAGCCTTATTAGCTACAACTATTTGTGGTCTATCCCAAAGCTTTACAGAATATTTCTTAAGTTCTTCATTTATCTTAACGAAGTCTTCAAAAGCATCTCTACCTTCAACTCCTGATATATCTACAACGTGAATTAGAAGTCTTGTTCTTTCTATATGTCTTAAGAAATCTAATCCTAATCCTACACCTTCAGCAGCCCCTTCTATAATTCCTGGGATATCTGCCATAACAAATGAATTTATTCCTTCTGCTTTAACAACTCCAAGATTTGGTTTTAGTGTAGTAAAGTGATAGTTTGCTATCTTTGGTTTTGCAGCAGTTACTGTTGAAAGCAATGTAGACTTACCTACATTAGGGAATCCTACTAATCCAACGTCAGCAAGTAATTTTAATTCTAAAGTTAAAGTTCTTTCTTCTGCTGGCATACCTGGTTCAGCGAAGTGTGGTGCCTGTCTTGTTGGTGTACAGAACTTACAGTTACCTTTACCACCTTTACCTCCTCTTGCAATAACAAATGTATCATCTTTATGAGAAAGGTCACAAATTACCTTATTAGTTTCAAAATCTCTAACTATAGTTCCCATTGGAACTCTTATGTATAGATCTTCTCCATCTTTACCATAGCATTTTGAACCTTGACCATTACCACCAGATTCAGCAACGAATTTTTTCTTATATTTGAAATCTAAAAGAGTAGTTAATCCAGTATCAACAGTAAAGATAACACTTCCACCTTTACCACCGTCTCCACCATCTGGTCCTCCTAATGGAACATACTTTTCTCTTCTGAAAGTAACTGCTCCATTACCGCCTGCACCTGATTTAACTAATATCTTGGCTCTATCTATAAACATAGTCTATACCTCCTAAGTATCTATAAACATAATAACTCATCTTTTATTATGCCATAACTTACTAATTTTTATAATTAATAATTAATAAATAAGAATTAATAATTACTGATGAAACTTCTATTAAACTTATTAATTTAAATTTAAAAATCCTTAGGATTTTTCATCTTAAATTCTTAACTTTTAATTATTAATTGTTAATTATTTGCGTATATTAATAAAAGCACCCATTGGGTGCTTTTATTTATATAAATTATTCTGCTATTTCTTGAACTTCTACAGGATAAATAGAAACTTTTTTCTTGTCTCTACCCATTCTTTCAAATCTTACGATTCCGTCTTCTTTAGCAAATAGAGTGTCATCTCCACCCTTACCTACGTTAACACCTGGGTGAATCTTAGTTCCTCTTTGTCTAACTAGTATGTTTCCAGCTAAAACGAATTCTCCGTCAGCAGCTTTAACACCAAGTCTCTTAGCTTCAGAGTCTCTACCGTTCTTAGAGCTACCTACCCCTTTCTTGTGGGCAAATAATTGAAGGTTCATTATCATCATCTCGTTACACCTCCTCATTTTTTAAATTTATATATTTATTCCGTTTATTTTTACCAAAACTAGCTTCTAAGGACATCATTAAGCTTTCCATAGACTTTTCAAAAGTCTTAAGTAAAACCTGCCCTTTTTCTATCTCATCTTCATTAAGCTCAGACAAATTCAAAGATAAATATCCATCATTTATTTCATACTTTACTGGAAGCTTTAAAACTTCCTCCATGCCTATTACAGCACTTTGAGATAAAACAGAAACTGAATTACATATTAAATCATATGCATCACCAATAGTGTTTTCAATTTCTTCTCTTGATAAAGCATGACCTGATATCTTAAATCCAAGAGATAAATTACCTTTTTGTAAAATAGTAACTTTAATCATAACTTAAATTAAGCTTCGATTTTTTCGATTACTAACTTAGTGTAAGGTTGTCTGTGACCGTTCTTTCTTCTGTAGTCCTTCTTAGCCTTGTACTTGAAAACTGTTACTTTCTTAGCCTTACCTTGAGCAACTACTTTAGCCACAACTTTAGCACCTTCAACAACTGGTGTACCAACTTTTAAAGTTTCACCGTTTGATACTGCTAAAACGTCTGTTAATTCAACTGTTGAGTCAACTTCTACATTTAGCTTTTCAACGTATATTACGTCTCCTTCGCTAACTTTGTATTGTTTTCCTCCTGTAGTTAATACTGCGTACATTAAAAACACCTCCTCTATTTACGGATTCGCCAATGTAGGTACAAAGATTTAACTTTGTTTTATTTAAAACCTTACTATGTGCGGTTCACTATGACATTTTATCACAAAATTATTCATCTTGTAAAGAAATTTATATAACTTTTAAACTGTTTTTATTTTGTAACTTTGGTAATTTTCTTTTTGACTTGAAAATATCAAAGGTTCAAGGTTATACCCCTCAAGATTATCTATAAAATTTAAATAAATTTCTTTATCTAATCCATCTATCCTAGCTAAAAAACCAACTAAATCTTCTTTTACACTTTCTTCGTAGCTTTCATCAAGTTCAATGTAAAAATCACTTATTGAATTTTCTCTATATGCTCTTAAAATCTCATTTTTAATTAAATTCTCTAAGTAGGATAGTTTTAATATATATCCATTAGATTTACACTTTTTACAACCTTCTTCTAAATACTCATATATAGATTTCCCTTTTCTTCTTCTAGAAATCTGTATTAAATCTAATTCAGTAAAAGGATATATTTTTGTATTTCCTTTATCTGATTCTAGAGATTTTTTTAGAGTTTTCATAACGATAGGTCTTTGTTTATCATCTCTCATATCAATGAAATCTACTACTATTATTCCACTTAAATTTCTTAGCTTAATCTGTCTACCAATTTCTTTAGCAGCTTCCATATTAGTTTCAAATATTGTTTTGTTAAAATCTCTAGCTTTTGTATGCTTACCACTATTTACATCTATAACATACATAGCTTCAGTTTTATCTATAACTATATATCCACCACTCGGTAAATTTACTTTCTTATGTCTAAGCTTTAGTATTTCCTTTTCGATTCCATAATAATCAAAAAGACTTATATCTTCTTCATAATATTTTATAGATATATTATCTTTATTCTTTATAAAACCTTCTATAATTTCAATTTGCTCTTTATCATCACAAATTATATTAGTTTTTACATTATCTAATTCCGAAAAAAACCTTACAATTAAATTATTGCTATCTATTTTTCCTAAGTGAGTTGAATAGTTTAATTTTCTTTCTAACTCTTCCTTTTTCTTAAAAAGAATCTCTAAATCTTTTAAAATTTCTTCACTTTCTGCCTCTTCTGAGTCAGTTCTAAAAAGAACTTCAACATCTCTTGGTGGCTTTATAAGAGTAGTTAATTTTTGTCTAGCTTCTAATGATGTAATTCTTTTAGAAAGCTTTATACCTTCACTACCTAAAGTTAATACTGCATACTTTCCTGCTATGCTTGGTTTATGAGTTACCTTAGCACCTTTATTACCTATAGGTTCTTTTAAAATTTCAACTAATATATCTTGACCTTTTTTCACGCCAACTCTTTTTAATTCATCACTATAATACATATAGGCTTCTTTTTCTAATCCTATATCAATAAATATTGAATTAATAGAAGGTAGAATATTTTTTATTCTACCTTTATATATTTCACCAATTTGAGGGTCAGTAGAGTGTTCCTCAACTATACACTCTACTAATTCTCCATTTTCTTTTACTGCAATTTTTAAAAAGTCTTCTTCATTAAGAACAAATACTTCTTTCATCTTCCCACTTCCTAAATGCCTTTATATAGTGGAACATACTTATTCTTCTTTAATAAGTACATTTCTTCTCTTTTTATATTAACAAAGGCATCTTTGTTTATTCCATCAACCTTACTCTTAATATAAGTTACTAAAAGATCTGCTGAAAGATTTTCTCTACTACCTGTAGCTATAAGAGTATTTATTATAAGTTCATTATCCTTAACCCAATATTTAAGCTCTTTAATAAGAGGTTTAATATCAGTTTCTTTTTCACCTTTTTTAGTCTTTTTAACTATATTAAATTCTTTTTCATTAAGCATAGAATCCATAGCTTCTGCTATACCTTCTTCACTATTTAACTTAAGTTTTATAGTGTATCTAGCACCATCTAAAAGTGCCATTGTTTGAGGTAATCTCTTTACATTTTCTATTATTTCTATACCTTTAGCACAAATGAATTTAATTGTCGGAGGTGCAAATTCGTTTAATGTATTTACTACTTCCTCTTCTTTTAACTCTTTAGTTAAAACTAAATCTAAATATTCTCCATCAGAGTAAACTCCAACTGAAAGTGGTTGTGCTATTGATAACGCCATATGTGGGTTAAATCCTTTTGAATATTCTATAGGAAGACCTGATCTTCTTATTATTCTTTGTATAGTTCTCATTAAATCTAAGTGACCTATAAACTTTATATCTTCACCTTTAGTAAACTTAATTACATAACGCACCTTCGAAACACTTCCCTTCCTTAAAGTTTACGTTGATTCCACAACCTGTACAACCTTCTCTACAGTTCTTAGTTAGTTCTGCATTCTTAGCTTTTTCATTTTCTCTCTCAAGATACTTTCTATTTACACCGATATCGATGAAGTCCCATGGAAGTACTTCATCATAGCTTTTCTCTCTGTAAACATAGAAATCAGGATCTAAGTTGCAATCAGCCATAGCTTCATCCCAAATCTTCTTGCTAAAGAATTCTGACCATCCATCAAATTTAGCACCTTTTTCAAATGCTTTAATTAACACATCACAAGTTCTTCTGTCTCCTCTTGCAAATACTGCTTCCATGAATGAAGTTTCTTGTTCATGGTAATTATAATTAATGCTTCTTGAATTTATAGAATCCTTAACAGCCTTAATTCTTTCAGCAACTATTTCTGGCTTTTCCATTGGAGCCCATTGGAATGGAGTGAATGGCTTTGGAACTAAGATAGATGTACTTACTGTAATCTTTAATCCCTTACTTCTTTTTTCCTTTGGAGTTGCAAAGTAAACATCAGCTATCTTCTCAGCAAGCTCACCAATTCCTCTAGCATCTTCAGTAGTTTCGTATGGAAGTCCTACCATAAAGTATAACTTCATAGTGCTCCATCCTGATTCAAAAGCATTTTTAGCAGCTGCTAAAATTCTATCTTCAGTTAACCCCTTATTTATTATGTCTCTCATTCTTTGAGACCCAGCTTCTGGAGCAAAAGTTAGCCCTGTTTTTCTAACCTTTTGGATTTCTTTTATTAAATCAACGTCAAAGGCATCTACTCTTATTGATGGAAGAGCCACACCAACTTTATTATCTTCATGTTCTGCTACAAGTTGAGTTATTAATCTTTGTATATCTGAATAATCACAAGTACTTAATGAAGCTAATGATATCTCTTGATATCCTGTAGCTTTAACAGCTTTTCTAGCTTGCTCTAATAAAGTATTTGTAGTCTTTTCTCTAACTGGTCTATAAATCATACCTGCTTGACAGAATCTACATCCATTAGTACATCCTCTAAATGTTTCTAAAACTATTCTATCGTGTACTATTTCAGTATAAGGAACAATCATTTCCTCTGGAAATGATACAGCATCAAAGTTATTAACTACTCTCTTTTGAACTTTAGCTGGTACATCATCATACTTTGGCTTAAATTCTTTTATAGTTCCATCTTCATTGTATGTAACATCATAAAGTGAAGGAACATAAATACCTCTAATCTTAGATATTTCTCTTAAGAATTCTTTCTTTTGTCCTTTTCCCTTGTACTTCTTGTATACATCAAGTACGTCATTCATCATTTCTTCACCTTCACCAATTTCGAAGAAATCAACGATGTCGTATAATGGTTCTGGATTATATGCACAAGGTCCACCAGCCATAATAATTGGCTCATCTTCGCCTCTTTCAGAAGCTCTTATAGTTATTCCGCTCATATCTAACATGTTTAATATATTTGTATAACTCATTTCATATTGAAGAGTGAACCCTAATATATCAAATTTATCTAATGAATCTTTAGTTTCTAAAGTATAAAGAGGAATATTATTTTCTCTCATTAGAGCTTCCATGTCTGGCCATGGAGCAAAAGTTCTTTCACAATATGTATCTGGTCTTTCATTTATTGTATGATAAAGAATTCTAGTTCCTAAATGGGACATTCCTACTTCATATACATCTGGGAAACAAAAAGCAAATCTTATGTCAACTTCATTTGGATTTTTTATAACTTGGTTTAATTCTCCCCCAACGTATCTAGCAGGCTTTTCAACTTTACATAAAATATCATCGCTTATTTTATTCATAAATACCTCCATTAGCTTAATGGCAAATTATCAATGGCAAATGGCAAATTATAAATTAGTATAGAATCTACACAATAAAATTCTTACTATTTATGAAAAACATAAAGAAACTGTATAAACAGTTTCATATTTCAATTTGCCATTCTCCATTTACCACTTGTCATTTATCAACTGTTAACATTCTAGCATATCCTCTATCTAAAAGTAAACTAACTACTATCGTTCTTATTCTTAACATAATCTTCTAAGGATATGTTTCCATATATTTTCAAAGCTTCAACAAGTTCATCTTCATTTAATACATATATTAATTTCATATCATCATCTAATACATAAAAGCTATTAAATCTATTTTTATCAATATAAGTTAGCAATTTTACTAGGCCTTGTTTATAATATACTGATATAGTTCTATTCTCAATAAATCCATTTCTTATTATATTACTTCTTTTCTTAAATACATTTCCCATTAAAATATACATGGTTGCTTCTTCTTCTGTACTAGTTATATCAATCATTATTATACCTATAAGAAATAATGATATATTAAATTTCTTTAAAAAAATAGCTGCTGATACTGATATCAAAATAAAAAAAGCAGCTATTGTGTAGCTTATTATAGATATTATTTTCTGTGCCCTCTTATAAGTAATTTTTCTTGAAAGTATTATTTCCATTATCCTAGCTCCATCCAACGGATATGCTGGTAATAAGTTGAAAAAAGCTAAACCAAAATTCAGCTTAAATAAAATCTCAAAAATTTCTTTATTGGTATATTTAAACAATATCGCTGATACTATCATAATAATAATATTAGACATAGCACCTGACATATATATAATTAATTTATCTTTATTTGTAAGTTCTTCTAAATCCATAAGTTCGACTTTTGCTCCATAAATATGGAACTGCAAATTATTAAACTTACTTCCCTTCATTTTTGCAACTAAAATATGACTAAATTCATGAATTAGTATACATATACATGATAAAAGAAATGTTTTATCGATATTAATCAATACCGCTACAAGCAAAAATTCTGAAAGTAATATCTGCTTCCATCTTTTAAATTTCACACTATCAAATCCTTACTATTACTGTCCCTCCTATAATGATTTTACTTAATACGTAAAATCATCATTTATTAATTTTTCTTTAATCCAATCAATAGACTCTAAAAATTTATTTTTTATGGATTCTATCTTTATTTCTTTCGAATTAACATTAGCATTTGCATATGTATACTCTTGTTCTATACCATACTTAAACTTGGTATAGTACTGTCTAATATCATCATTCGTTGAATATTTTCCTCCAAAAGCAAATAAAAATAACATCATTGTTCCTACAAGCTGCATCATTAAGAGATTTGAAATAAAACTTTCATTTTTATTTCTTCTATTTTTTGAATAAACAGTACTACCTCTATATATAGGAATATCTTCATCATAACTAATTTTACTCTTGGAATTGCTTATATTATGCTTTTTCTTGAGTCCTTCATAATATTCTTTATATTGAAAGCTATAATTACTCATCTCTCCTCCTAAAAAAATTGCTTATTTAATTATATTTTTTTTCAACTAAAAATATAACTTATATCATTATTCTATAAATAAAAATAGAACTACTAAAAAGTAGTTCTATTAAATCTAAAAATATAATTTCTTTTTTCTCATACCAATATTTAAAACTAATCCTAATGATAAAATTGTAGTAAGAAGTGAGCTTCCTCCATAACTAACTAAAGGAAGAGTTATTCCGGTAATAGGCATTAAACCTATAGTCATCCCTATATTTTGCCATATAGCAAATAGTAAATATGACGTCATTCCTATAGCTACTATATTTCCAAACATATCTTTTGAATCTCTTGCTATAGCTATCATCCTACAAATCAATATCCCATAAAGAGCTAGTAAAAATGCTGCTCCTAACAAGCCCCATTGCTCACCAATTTGAGCAAATATAAAATCAGTTTCAACTTCTGGAACATACTGTGATGCATAGCCACCAGCACTATCTTTAGACAATGAATTATGTGTCCCTAAAAAACCTCCAGAACCTATTCCAATTAATGATTGTCTTAAGTGATATCCTTCTTCTGAACTATTAGCCTCTGGATTTTGAAATGATATAATTCTCATCTTTTGATATGGCTGAATTAATCCTGAATTCCACACAAGAACAATTGCCACTACTAATCCAGTAAGACCACCGATGATTATCCTCTTATCTAATCCACCTGCAAAAAATACCCCTACAACCATAAAAAATAAAACCATTGTCATACCCATATCTGGTTGAATTACTATTAAAGCTGCCGGTATTATAGCGTAAACAGCTAATATACAGAAGTTTTTAAAATTATTTATATTGCCGTCCATATCTTCTAGCTTTTTACCCATCATCATTATTGTTGCTACTTTAGCAAGCTCTGCAGGCTGAAATGATACTATACCTAAATTAATCCATCCTTGTGCACCATTTACCGCCTTACCAATTATTAATACAAGCACTAGTAACACAATTGATGCCCAATAAAACAATGGTGTAAATCCTTTAATTATACTATAATCTAACGCCATTATTAAATATAATGCAACTAAAGATACCCCGAAAAATAATGACTGTTTAATTACATATGTAGTATTATAAGCATAAGGTTTTGTAGCTAAATATATATTAAGTATCCCAAATAATACAATTGTTACAATTGAAAAAAGCATCCATTTATCAATCTCTTTAAATTTCTTTTTATCCATTTTAAATTGAGATAATGGTATTATCATTTAATTGACCTCCACATTCTCTAGTATTTTTTTATTATATCCTATTTCTACTTTTTTCTCCATAAATATTTATTCTATATTATTCTTTTTAATAAAAATTTAATAAAGATATTCAAATAAGTATATAAAATCATAAAACAATAAAATACATTACTCTAACTTAAATAATAAATATATATTAAAAAAGAAGCCAGGATAACACTGACTTCTAAATTATTATCTATTAATTATTAAAATTATCTACTTTTTAAGTTCCTTATTGGAATATTAGCAACAAGTGCTGGCCCACTATTCCCTTCTTCATCCTCGGCTCTGTTAAAGGATATATCAACATCCTCACCATCTATTTCTATATACTTAGAAATAACCTCTAGTATTTCTTCTCTTATTTTATCTAACATCTCTGGAGCTAATGATCCCCTATCATGTATAAGTATCAATCTTAATCTATCTTTTGCAACTTCTTTTGGTGTAACTTTGTTTGAAAATACCTTTAAAAAATTCATAACCCCTCACTCCTCCTAGCTTCTCTTAAATAACTTCTTAAAAGCTGAGAAGAATCCACTTGATTCAGTACTTAAATCTAATAATTGAACTTCTTCACCCATAATTCTCTTAGAAATATTTCTAAAGGCTTGTCCTGATTTAGACTCTTGGTCTAATACTATTGGCTCACCTTTATTAGTTGATACTGTAATTCCTCTATCGTCAGGCACAACCCCTAAAAGCTTAACCGATAAAGTTTCAATTATATCTGGGACATCAAGCATATCACCTTTTTTAGTCATTTCATAATTCAATCTATTTACTATTACAGCGTGGTCTTCTAAGCCTTTAGCGTCTAACTTTCCAATAACTCTGTCAGCATCTCTAACTGAAGTAATTTCTGGATTAACTACTACTATTGCCTTATCAGCTCCAACAACTGAATTTTCAAATCCTTGCTCAATACCTGCTGGAGAATCTATTAAAACATAATCAAATTCTTCTTTTAAGTTATTTACTATATTTAACATATCATGAGTGCTGATATCATCTTTATCTTTAGTTTGAGCTGTAGGTAAAAGACATAGGTTTGGATATCTCTTATCTTTTATTAAAGCTTGTTTTAATCTACATCTATTTTCAATAACATCCATTATCGTATAAACTATTCTATTTTCTAACCCCATAAGTACATCAAGGTTTCTAAGACCGGTATCTCCATCAACCACTACTACTTTTTTACCTAAAGCAGCTAATGCTGTACCTAGGTTTGCTGTAGTTGTAGTCTTTCCTACTCCACCTTTACCTGATGTAATAACTATAGAAACTCCCATTTTTATCCCTCCACATTTAATATATATATTTATTTGGTAAATATGGCTCCACCACTATGGCTCCATCTTTAATTTTTGCAACTTCTGGATAAGAAGGTTTAATCCCATCCTCAGGTGATATAGTTACTATATTACTTATCTGTAGCAATTCAGGTTGCAGAGAAAATGCAGCGACAATTGACTTCTCATTTCCACTAAATCCAGCCCTAACTTGTCCTTTTATGCTTCCTAATACTATTATATTTCCTCCTGCAACGACTTCAGCTCCGCTATTTATGTCGCCTATTATCACAATATTTCCCGGGTAATTAATTAATTGTCCACCTCTTACAGTTTTCTTTATAAATTTTGTTTTCCCTTCATAAATTCCATTAAAAACCTTATTATCTTCCCCTTTTTTTACACTTATGTCTTCAAAAACGCAATCTCTTATACATATTTTATCAAAAAGTTCATCCTTAAGCTTAGCTATTTCTGACTCGGTAACATGTTTAAAATTAGCTGTAAGCTTTACTATGGAATTTCTATAAAATCCTTTTCCTATAGATAAAGTATTTACTAAAGCTTCAATAACTTCATCAAAGGTAGCAAACTTTTCTATATCAATTATCGCGTTTATACCTTCTTTATTACCTCTAACTTGTATTCTGCTATCTTTCATTGGTTACCCTCCACCAATTTAATACAAACTTTTTAAATAAATTATCTTTTAAATTATAGCATATATTTACAATTAATAATATAATGTCTATTAACTATTTTTTACTTTTTTCATAAAAAATCACTTTTTTTGTAGTATAATCATACAAAATAAGTGATTTGTAATAAATTTATTATTATATTGCTTTATTTTTTATTCAGCAGTAGCATTTCCCTCTGCTTCACTAGTATTGTCTTTTGGTGCATTTTGCACATACTTAACAAAGCTTTCAGAGTTAGATGCGTATGAAGGATTTAGTTTTAACAACTCATCTTTGAAATATGCTTCATAAATAGCCTTATGAATTGGAGCTCCATCACTACCTTTATTTCCATCATATAATGTACTAAATATAGCAATCTGAGGATCATCCATAGGTGCAAAACTTATATAGTTACCATATGGTTTTCTTCCTTGCTCATCATATTGCTCTTGTGTTCCAAAGTCAGCTGTACCTGTCTTACCACAAACAGCTATTGGGAAGTTTCCTTCACCAAAACATTGATATGCCATACCATTTTCTGAACTAGTATTAACTCTACGCATACCTTCTTTAACCGCTTGTAAATATTCACTCGGTATTTCTAAGTTATCAACAACTTCTGGTTTGAATTCTTGAATAATTTCACCTGTTGGAGAAGTTATCTTATCAACTAACATAACTTTATGTCTTTCTCCTCCATTAGCTAATGTTGCTACATAATTAGCTAATTGCAGTGGAGTAAGGTTATTCATCCCTTGACCAATAGCATCCATTACTATTTGAGCAAAAGAAGTTATTTGTGTTGTTTGTTCACTTATAATATACTCTGCTATAGCATTTGATACCGAATCTACTTGTTCATCTGAATCAACTTTTTTACCTGTTTTTGCTTCATAATCTGTAACTGATTGCTTATATTTATCAGATACTTTCATAAATGTTTTTATCTCTGGAGCCATCAAGTTAGCAACTTCAGTATAATCATTCATCTGTTCATCAGTTCCAACTTTTTGAAGAATCTCTTTTATCTTATTTTTTATTGCTTCTTTTGCATTTTTAAGTTCTTCAGAATCATCTTCATTTTTAGATATATCTAACGGAATAAATATATATTGTCCTGAACTTGAAACTCCTTTTTGTAGTGATTCTACTAATGAGTACATAGGTGTATCAATTATTTTATTTTTCCAAGATGTAAAGTTGTATGTTTGCCCAAAACCTTCTTCTATCTCTATTCCAGTACTAGGATTAGATGCTTGTGGTGAATTAGGATCAACACCTAATCCAAATTTCCAAACATACTTTGCTAAAGAATCTAGAGCCTCAACATCTCTTCCATTTTTATCCCACAATCTGTAACCAGTCTCATAATAGAAGTAGTTTGAAGACTTTTGTAAAGCTAATCTAAGGTCAGTAGCCCCATTAGCTTTATGTTGGAAGTTTTCAGCTCCGAATCCATCTCTCTCCCACCAACCTGAAGTATCATTCATACTTTCTGTAGTAGTAATTACACCCTCCATAAGTCCTGCAATAGATGTCAATGGCTTAAATACAGATCCTGGAGGTATTTTTCCCAAAGTAGCGTAATTAAACATAGGTCTAGGATAAATATCATAAAAATCTTCTCTTAAACCATCTTCATTTAAAGGAAATAACTCATCTAAAGATTTTGTTGCATTGGTTTTCTTAATATGCTCAGTTCCAAACTTAGTCAAATCCGGACTGAAGTACTGCTCATATTTTTCATCACTAAGCTCTCCAGCTATCGCAAAATCATTTGGATCATAATCTGGATAACTAGCCATAGCTAAAACTCTTCCTGTCTTTACTTCAATTGCTATTACAGCACCTCTTGTAGCACTTGGCTGTGTTTGTCTTATTCTTTCTAAAGTATCTTTTAATGCTTCCTGTGCTGCGTATTGTACATCCTTATCTATAGTTAGATGAACATTATTACCTGGATAAGATTCTAGTTGAAATAATGTTTCTGTTTCTCTTCCCTGTGAATTTACTTTTACAGTTGTTCCACCTTTATTACCTTTTAATTGATCTTCAAAAGCAGCCTCTATTCCCGAAGCCCCAACTAAGTCAGTAGATGAATCATATCCCATAAGTTCATATACTGTTTCCTCTGACCCTGTAATAGATGAAACATATCCTAATATATGCGAAGCTAAATTTCCAAAAGGATAGTATCTTACCGGCTCTAAGCTAACATCTACTCCTGGTAAATCACTAAGCTTTTGATATATTATAAATGCAGTATCACGTTTAATATTATTAGCTATAGTAACAGCCTTATATCCTTCATAACTCTGCATTTTAATAGCATCTTTAACAACCATGTAGTTTCTTATTTCTTCTAAAGAATACTCCTTTAATAGTTCTTCAGTTACTCTTTTACCATACTCAACAGATTCTTTCACATAATCTCTATTTTTAGATGTTTGATCTATTGTAGTATCTACAAAACTATTTGCTAAAGCTTTTTTTTCAGCACTTGTATATCCTTCTGGTAGAAGCATTTCATATAGATTATAATTATCGACTAAATAATAAAATGTATCATCTATTGAAATACTTAAAAGAGCATCATTTATAGCATTTAACTGTTCATCTGTAAAATCTCCTTTATGATCTTTATACAAAGTATTTTGTACTAAATCATTAAGACCTCTATCCTTTTTAAATCTTAATTCAACTAATTTTTGTGCTTCAGTATCAGAAGTTTTAAAATTATAATAGAACTTTCCACTAGAATTTATTTTTAATAATAAATCATCTAAAAACTTTTCATTATTTTCTTTTAATATATTAAATATCTTGCTCATTGAAGAATAAAAAGCCTTATCCGCTTCGTCTGTTTGCATATATGTTAATACATAATTTTGCTTGTTGGTAGCTAGTACATTACCATCGCTATCATAAATAATACCTCTTGGAGCCTTTTCCGAAATAAATCTAGTGGACCCGGTATCAGCTTTTTCCTTATAATCTTGATGTTTATATACTTGAAGATATAAAAGCTTGCCAATTATAACACTAAAAATAATGGCCATAATTACATAAAATACAGTATATGTTGACCCTTTTTTCTTCTTATTCGGTTTATTTACTATCATCTAAACCTCCACTCATCTTTCTTCCAAAACTTTTTAGAAGTAGTTAAAACAAATTTATACCCAATTAACATTACTATAGTATTTAATACTGCACTTACTATGGCCATATTAAAATCTACCTTTTTATCGAAAGCTATAAATAATATAGCTATCATTATGATTTTTAATATTGATATAATGAAACACGATATAACAGGAATTAATCTATTGTTTTTTAATATTCCTTCTCCAATCTTTGCCGCTAAAAGACATAAAAGAAAGTTAACCAACAAATTTATCCCAAATCCATTAATAAAAAATAAGTCTTGTAATACCCCACTAACTATTCCAATAAACATGGCATCTTTTTTTCCATTTATTATAGAAAAAGCTATGGCAAATACAAATAATATACTTGGATATCCTTGCATTATACTATAACTTGGAAGTATTGTATTTTCTAATATTAACAAAAATAATGCTATAGCTACTATAACTATTCTTTTCATAAGCTACCTCTTAATCATATTTAACATTTACTTTATCTTTCGGAACTACTATAAATAATTCCTCTAACTTATTAAAATCAACATAAGGTTTAACTAAAGCATTTTTCATGACCATTACATTATCTGTTTCTACAGAAACGACTTCACCAATCCTTATTTCTTTTGGATATATCATACCCAATCCTGATGTTAAAATAACATCGCCTTCTTTAATTTCTGAATCTATAGGCAAATTATAAACCTTAACAAGGTCTTCATTTTTATTTTCCTTATATCCTCTTAAAATCCCTGTAGTTTCACGTGTACTATCTACCATTACTGAAACTGCCATATTTTCGTTTAATATAGTCTCAACTATAGAGTAATTACTTTCCGCTTTCGTAACCTTTCCTACAAGTCCTTGATAATTTATTATTATCATATCCTTTTCAACGCCATCGTTAGTTCCTTTATCAATTATATATCCATTAGATACAGTTCCCCCACTATATCCAATTATATTAACACCTATATAATCATAATTATTCTTATTTTCTTTAAAATTTAATACTTCTCTTAATCTTTCATTTTCATCTTTTAAAGCTTTATATTCAATCATTTGATTTTCTAATTCAGAATTTTTTATCTTAAGTTCTTCATTTTCTTGTTTAACTTTAGAAAAATTCACAAAAAACTCTACAGAACTTTTTAATTTATCATTTGCTTTATAAACAATTTTTTGTAAAGGGCTAACCACTGCTCCTATGCCACTAGATATACTATCAGATCCGTTTTTAACAGAAAAAATAATTATGCCTAAAAATGTAACTGACAGTACTATAATAGTTACTGCCAGTTTGTTCTTAAAAGGTTTCATTATTGACCTCTTTGTGTTTTGCTTAATTCATCGAAGTTATCTAGTGCTTTTCCTGCTCCTAAAACAACACAATCAAGTGGTGATTCAGCAATGTGTACAGGCATATTTGTTTCGTGGTTTATTAATTCATCTAAGCCTTTTAAAAGGGCTCCTCCACCAGCTAGCATAATTCCTTTTTCCATTATATCTGCTGCTAATTCAGGTGGTGTTTTTTCTAACGTAGTTTTTATAGACTCAATTATTGAGTATACAGGTTCTTTTAAAGCTTCTCTTACTTGATCTTCAGAAATTGTTACAATCTTAGGTAGTCCTGTTATCATATCTCTACCCTTAATGTCCATTGTAGCATTTTCTTCATCAATCTTATATGCTGAACCTAATTCCATCTTTATTTGTTCTGCTGTTCTTTCACCTATCATTAAGTTAAATTCTTTTTTAACGTATGCTATTATAGATTGATCTAATTCATCTCCAGCAACTCTTAAAGATTTGCTTACAACAATTCCTCCTAAAGATATAATAGCTACTTCAGTAGTTCCTCCACCGATATCAACTATCATACTTCCTGTAGGTTCTCCAACTGGAAGACCTGCTCCAATAGCTGCTGCCATTGGTTCTTCCATAAGAACAACATCTCTTGCTCCAGCAAACTTAGCTGCTTCTTCGATAGCTCTTCTTTCAACTTCTGTTACTCCTGATGGATAACATACTATTATTCTTGGGCTTGTAAATGCACTTTTACTTGAAACTTTTTCTATAAGTTTCTTAAGCATTGTTTGAGCAACCTCAAAATCAGCTATAACCCCATCTTTTAAAGGTCTAATCGCTACTATATTTCCTGGTGTTCTACCTATCATTAACTTCGCTTCAGCACCTACTGCTAAAGGTCTTTTTGTATCGCTATTTATTGCAACAACTGAAGGTTCGCTTAATACTACACCTTTTCCTTTTACGAAAACTAAAGTATTAGCTGTTCCTAAGTCTATACCCATGTCTTTATTACTAGTGAAAAATCCCATGTGAATTCCCCTTTCAATCTATATAATTCCTTTTTCTTTTAAGCTTATATAATTATTATTTCCAATAATAATGTGATCTAACAGTTTAATTCCCATTAAATCACCACACTGCTTTATTCTTAATGTAACATTTATGTCTTCTTTACTTGGAGTAGGGTCGCCTGAAGGATGATTGTGACAAATAATAATATTTGCACTCCCTCTTTGAACCGCTTCTCGAAATATCTCTCTTGGATGTACTATTGATGAATTTAAGCTTCCTTTAAATACATCTTTAACTCCAATAACATTATTTTTTGTGTTTAGAAGTATAAGTTTTAATACTTCTTGATTTAAGTTGTTCATCTCATTTATCAATAGCATGGAAATATCTTTTGGAGAAGATATCTTAAAATCATCATTTTGAGACCTTAAAGTTCTAAACCGTCTAAACAGTTCCATCATAGCTAATATTTGACAAGCTTTGACCTCTTTTATACCCTTTATCTTTTTTATCTCTTCTAGATTAATATGTAGTAGACCATCTAAGCCCCCAACGTCAGACAATAACCGTGTACTAAGAGAAATTATATTCTCACCTTTTGTTCCACTTCTTAATAACACTGCTAATAATTCAGCATTAGCTAAATCATCGGCACCATATTTTAAAAGTTTTTCCATAGGTCTTTCGTTTTTAGGTATATCACTTATCTTGATATTATTTTGCATAATATTCTCCTTTAATGATTAATACCCCTACCCCTATTATATAACTTCTTTTATTATTTTATTAAGACGATTTAACGGTAATCCAACTACATTGTAATAACAACCATTAATCTTCTCAACAAAAAGAGCTCCTAATCCTTGTATTCCATAAGCTCCAGCCTTGTCTAAAGGCTCTTTTGAATTTATGTAATTAATTATTTCTTCATGAGTTAACTCACTAAATTTTACTTCTGTGAATACAGCCTCACTTTTCATAATATTATTAGTAGTATTTATTACAGCTATTCCCGAATAAACTCTATGAATTTTATTACTAAGTAGTTTTAGCATATTATAAGCATCATCTGCATTTTTTGGTTTCCCTAAAATCTTACCATCTATTACAACAACAGTATCTGCTGCAATTATAATTGAATCTTTTTTAGCTTGTGAAGCTACATCTTTTCCTTTACCTTCTGCTAAAGTTTTAACGTAATCTTCTACATCCCCATTAAACTTTACACTATCTTCATCAAAATTACTTACAATAACATCAAAGTTATCTACTATCTTAGTAAGCAACTCCTGCCTTCTTGGTGAGGCTGATGCTAAGATATAATGCATATTATCACATCCTACAGAGTTTATTTTTATTCTTCCCAATTTTAGGCTTGTCTTACTCATTATTTTAAAAAACTTCTATTTTTTAAAATGAAAAGAGAAAAATGCTATATACAACCCTATTTTTCTAATATAGTTTATCACTTAATAGGAGTTCTAACAAGCATTTTCCTCGTTTTATACAAATTTTTATAATTTTTTAATTATTTTTCCTCATGCAATTTATTTACTTAAAACTTAATAATACTTCATATAAATAATCAATTTCAGATGATACATTTTCCTTAGTTAATTCTTCAGGTAATCCTTTAATATAATCTTTTAAACTTTGTAAAACTTCAATATTTTCTCCCGAAGATATATTATCTAATGTATCTATCCAACTCTTAAACTCCTCTGTATTAACATGATCTACCCCATCATCAAAAGTAGTTGTTAATATTTTTAAATATCCATCACAAATCGCAGATACTTGAGCTTCTATAGGATCATTTTCATTTAAACTAAAAGTAATCTTTACGCTTTCAACTCCTTTTGATCCTAGCTCTTGAATTGCTGAATCAACATTTTCACTAGTATAGATACCAGTAAGTACCCTATACTTATCTGATTCTTCAGCTATAAAAGCTCTTCCTTCTGATGCTATTTTTGCATAAGTCTGATCTGCATTATCTTTCTTAGAAAAATATCCACATTGTAAGAAATAATATTCACTAGTATTCTCACCTTCTGAAACAATCGTTTCACCTTCTTGTTGTTGTCCATTTCCTTCTGTTGATACTTCTATTCCATCAGTTATTTCAGCTCCAACCTGTGCAGAATCATTAATAGGGAGCACCTTCCACACTATCCATGCTACTCCTAATCCAATCATACACGATGCAATAATCCCAACTAACAATGATGCAATAAACTTCCAAGCACCATTGTTTCTTCTTCTTTTATAATTATATTTTGTATACTTCATTCTCCTCCTTTTAACCCTCCTTACTGAAACTAGCCATATTTTTTTCTTAAGTAATCTATATTAATATATATTCTCTCATTCCAGTTAATATACATTATGTAATAAAAAATTACTTTCTAAAATAAAAAAGTACCTAAAGACATTTGTTATTTTGCTTTATCTTTAGGTAACTTCTTATTTATTATTATTAAATTTTCTATCTACTACAATATTAATATACCTTTTATCTCACCTGACTTTTCTCTTTGAAAAAACCTATATTTCACATCATAGTAGTAACCTTTAATATCAAAAATACCAAACTACTTTATTTCTTCTAATATCTTTAATAAGTAATCCCATGTATTTTTAACTGAAGTTATGCTCATATGTTCCTGTGGAGTATGAACATCATAAAGATTTGGTCCAAAACTTATCATATCTAAGTTTCCAAGCTTTTCATTAAATAATCCACATTCAACTCCAGCATGTATAGCAACTATTTTTGCTTCTTTTCCTGTCATATCTTTATATACCTTTTGACATATCTCTCTCATCTTTGAATTTGGATCATACTCCCAACCTGGATAGTCAGATTTACTACTAAATTCTGCTCCAATAATTTCTGTTATAGTTTTTATTCTTAATTCTATCTCTTTCTTTAATGATGGAACTGAACTTCTAACAGCAGAATCAAATTCAACATAGTCCTCATTCGTACTTAATACACCTAAATTAGTTGAACTCTCTACTAATCCATCAATTTCAGTGCTTCTTGTATTTACTCCATTTGGATATAAGTATAATAAATTAATAACTTTATCTGTTGTATCTTTATTAAATTCTTTTGACTCATCTACAGAAACCTTATTAACTACTACCTTTAAACCTGGATCTTGTGCTTTAAGCTCATTAGCAAATACGTCTGCAAGTTCATTAACTATTGAAGTAACTTTATCTACATTAGAATTATCTAAAGATATTATAACTTCTGCTTCCCTTGGTATAGCATTATTCTTAGATCCACCATTTATTTTAACTATGTTAAATTCTAATTCATCTTTTAAAGCTTTAAGTATTCTACCTAAAATCTTATTAGAGTTACCTCTTTCCTTAATTATGTCCATTCCTGAGTGTCCGCCTTTAAGTCCACTTATGTTAATTGACATAGTAGCTTTATCTGCTCTGTCTTGCCATTCTATTTTGATAGATGAGTTAGTTCTTACTCCACCTGCACAGCTTACTAATAATTCACCTTCTTCTTCGTTATCAAGGTTTATTAATAATTTTCCATCAAGGTTATCTTTAGAAACAGCCATAGCTCCAGACATTCCTGTTTCTTCATCAGTAGTTATTAATACTTCTAAAGCAGGATGTGGTATAGAATTATCTGCAAGTAAAGCCATTCCATATGCAACAGCTATTCCATTATCAGCTCCTAATGTTGTATCTGTAGCATATATATAATCATCAACTATTCTTAACTTTAAAGGGTCTTTTTCAAAATCATGATCTGTTCCATTATTCTTTTCACATACCATATCCATGTGACCTTGAATAATTACTGTTGGTGCATTTTCATATCCTTTTGATGCCGGCTTTTTTATTATTATATTTAATGCTTCATCTTGAATTGTTTCAAGTCCAAGCTCTTTTCCAAAATTCAATAAGTAATCACTTATAGCTTTCTCATTACCTGATCCTCTTGGTATGTCAGATATTTTTTCAAAAAAATCAAAAACTAATTTTGGTTCTAAATTTTGTAAAACTTTCATATTTATTACTCCTTTTATCCTAAATTATGTTAGAATTATTGTATAAGAAAAAGTATATCATACTATATATAATACTTAAAATATTTATACTTTATTTTCTTATTTTACTAAATGTGAGGTGTTTTTATGCAAAGGACTAAGATGATATTCACTATCGGACCTGCAAGTGACAACGAGGAAATTCTAAGAAAATTTATTCAAATCGGAATGAGTGTAGCTAGACTTAATTTTTCACACGGGACTCATGAAACACACAAACAAAAGATTGATCTAATAAAAAAAATTAGAAAAGAACTAAACTCTCCAACTGCTATTATGTTGGATATAAAAGGACCAAAGATTAGAACACATAACTTTATAAATGATGGAGTTGAACTTATTGATGGACAAGCATTTACTTTTATATGTGATGATGAAATATTAGGTGACAATGAAAAATGTTCCATATCTTATGCTGCTCTTTACAAAGATGTGTCTATCGGAGGAAGTATTTTAGTAGATGATGGTCTATTAAAATTTAGAATCGATGAGATTAAAGGAACACATATTATATGTACTGTTATTGTCGGTGGAGTAATAAAAAATCATAAAGGTGTTAACGTTCCTAATGTAGACATTAATCTGCCTTCTATAACTGATAAAGATAAAGAAGATCTTATTTTTGGTTGTAAAATGGGTGTTGACTTTGTTGCAGCCTCTTTTGTAAGAAAAGCTTCTGACATTGTTGAAGTTCGTAATATATTAAATGAACATGGTGGAGAGCATATTCAAATCATAGGTAAAATAGAAAGCCAAGAAGGTGTAAATAATATCGATGAAATTTTAAAACAAGCTGATGGTATTATGGTTGCTAGAGGAGATATGGGAGTTGAAATTCCTATTGAACGAGTACCTATAATTCAAAAAAATATAATAAGAAAATGTAATGAAGCTGGTAAAATAGTAATTACAGCTACTCAAATGCTTGATTCTATGATTAGAAATTCTCTTCCTACAAGAGCTGAAGCTTGTGATATATGTAATGCTATTTTTGACGGAACAGATGCAATAATGCTTAGTGGTGAAAGTGCTAGTGGAGCATTCCCAATAGAAGCTGCAACAACAATGGCAACTATAGCTCAAGAAACCGAAAAACACATAGATTATGTATACCTAAACCAACGATTAAGAGAACCAGCTATGGGTGATTTTGCTGAAGCGATAAGTTATTCTGCTTGTAGAACATCAAATGTATTAAATGCCAAAGCTATAGTAGCTGCAACAACTTCTGGTTCAACAGCTAAACTTATATCTAAATACAGACCAAAATGCCCTATAATAGCTATTACCCCTAATGAGTATGTATTAAGAAGATTAAATTTAACTTTTGGGATAATACCTTTATTATGTCAACAATTTGAAACTACTGATGAAATAATCGCTGAATCTAAAAAAGTTGCTAAAAAACTTTCATGTGCAAATGATGGTGATAATATATTAATAGCTGCTGGATTCCCAACAACTCACACTGGTGGTACTAATATGCTTAAAATAGAAAAAATATAAAAAAACTGCCATAAGGCAGTTTTTTATCTATAAAATTAATTATCGAAAAGACCTTTAAATAAATCTCCTAAAGTTACTTCTTCATCTGAATCATTATATTGTAAATATTCATTTGATCTTTCAATAGCATCTTTTATGCTTAATGAAATTTTTCTATCATTTTTATTTACATCAAGAACCTTAACTTTAACTTTTTGTCCTACAGTTAATACATCTGAAGCCTTAGCAATATTTTCATCTGTAATCTCATTAATATGAACTAATCCTTCAATACCACTATATATTTCTACAAAAGCACCAAAGCTAACTAATTTAGCAACAGTTCCTTCTATAACTTCACCTACTTTTATATTATCTCCATAAACTTTCCATGGTTCTTGGTTAACATCCTTTAATATTAAAGAAACTCTTTCATTTTCAGCATCTATATTTCCAACAAATACAGTTACCTTATCTCCAACATTAACTATATCTTCAACTCTTTTAACTCTTTCCCATGATAAATCATTTATATGAACTAATCCTGTTATTCCTCCAATATCAACGATAGCTCCTACCTTTAATATCTTTTTAACAGTACCTTCTCTTTTTTCACCTTCTTTAAGATTGTTCCAAAGAGCTTTCTTTTCAACTTGATATTGCTCTTCTTCAATTACTCTTCTAGAAGCAACAACTTTTCTATTTCTCATGTCTAATTCTATTAATTTAACTTCAAGTTCTTTTCCGATGAAGTTTTTAAAATCAACTCTTTCTCTTGAAAGTTGTGAACCTGGAATAAATACTCTTATTGATCCATAATAAGCTACAACTCCGCCTTTCACTTCTTCTTTAACTCTAACCTTTATAGTTTCTCCACTTTCAAAGGCTTTCTTTATCTCTTCTTTCTCAGTTATTTGAAGTGCTCTTACTCTTGATAATTGAACATATCCTTCACCATCATTTGGAGAAATAACATATACATCAATGCTATCTCCCTTTTGAACTACTTCTAGAGGTGATTTATCATCATTAGTTAATTCTTCTCTTGAAATAACTCCATCAAAAGCATAGTTTATGTTAACCGCTACTTCCTTATCGTTTACATCTATAACCTGACCTTTTAATATATCCCCTGATTTAATTCTTTTAACGTCAAATTCTTTTAATAAATCCTTCATTGAATCTTCTCTTAATTCTTCTGACATCTTCTACACTCCTTTAAATTACATTATAATAATTATTTTAAGCTAATATGGTATTTTATACAATACTTACTTATAGTGAGGCCCTAAATTTCAATTTAGTTAATCTAACTTAATTGAAAATCTAAATCTTAAATTTAGTAATTTGAAATTATGCTGTAAGTATACACCTATGAATGTATATGAGTAGTGTATTTCCTTTCTTTCATAAATAGATTTACAATTTAATTTATTCAAATAAAAAAAGTGCCTATTGGCACTTTTAAACTTTAACTCTTAAGTTTTATTTATTAATTCTTTTAAACTACGCTTTTTTCCTTACGTATAATATTATAGCAATAGTTAATTATATCACTACGCTTAATTATCCCAATAAATATTCCATTATCATCAATTACTGGAACAAAATTTTGTGTTGTTGCTAAATTTATTATACTTTCAACATCAGCATTTATTGATACTGATTTATGTTTCTTTCTTCTTGGTATTTCATTTATTTTAATTGTTCCTGTGTTTTTAAAATTTAAGTCTGGTGTACTTTTTAATTTTCTAAGTAAATCACCTTCTGTTAAAGTTCCAACATATTTTCCGTTTCTATCTATCAAAGGTATTGCAGTATATCCATGATGGTCCATACGCTCCATAACTTGTCTCATTGTCGCATCTAAATATTCATATATTACTTCATTCTTCGGTGTTAAAAGAAATGCAATATTCATATATAATCTTCCATCCCCTTAAAGGTTAAATTTTATTACACTTTCATTTTATCACATATCTTATCCTATTTGTTACTCTTTATATATATTTAATAAATTATTAATTAATGCTTGTCTTTTAATCTATTTTCATATCTAGAATATTCTATTTCATCAATAAATGATAAAATCTCTTGATATATTATTTTTCCACCTAGACTACGTTTAACTATTAATTCACTTAATAGTTTATTATTACATCTATTACATATACCAATGCTTACAAATCTCCATCCCATTAATTTAAAGGGATATTCACAATCTATTTTTTTATTACATCTTGGACATAATTGCTTTACCTTATCATAATCAATTTCATGATCACTTAAAGTCTCAACATCTAAAGCTGGCATTTCATATATATTATTAACTATATATTTTTCTATAGCTCTAGTATTATATAAATGTTTAAATACATTAAATTCGTAAACAGCATCATTTAAAGCATCATGTAGTTTTTCTCCATCAAACTTTATTTTTAAATGCTTTAATGCATTACTTAAACTTAATGATTTTTTAAATCCTAAAATGTTCGTAGTATACTCCTGCAAATCTAAATATTTGTTTATCCATGATATATCTCTATAATTGTAGTGATTTGCATTTCTTATTATTTCTACTATATCATCTTTTGCCCAAGAGCATACTATATCCCCTTCATCTACTATTTCCTTTAATTTTTCAATACCTTCTATAAAAGAAACCCCATCCTTTAAATTTTCTTCTTTTATTCCTGTAATATCTAAAATATTAGGATTTAATACTGGTATAACTGATGGTTTTATATATACTTTCAAACTATCCATAGGCTTCATATATTTATCAACTTTTATAGCCCCAATTTCTATAATTTCATTAACTAAATCCAATTTCTTTAGATTTGGAATTTCATTGTATATATTAGGAAAACATTTATGTATTCCACTTAAATTATTAAATTCCAAATCTATTATGATAAAAGCCAAATCTTCCTCCCCCTAACTTATCTCAATACCCGCTAACTTCATCAAATGTTTTGCATTATGAGTCTTACTAATACCACTTCTCAATTTATAATCGAACTTTATTTTATTATCTTCATAATACTCTTGGAAATTAAAATTTATTAACCATTTCCTTGTATTTTCTAACTCACACAGTTCTAAATCATGAGTAGAAACTAATCCAATAGCTCCACTCTTAACTAATTGATCTATTAATATCTTAGCTCCATCATGCCTATCACTAGAATTAGTTCCTTTAAATATTTCATCTAATAAGAAAAATACATCTTCTCCTCTTTTTCCTGCATCTATTAATAATTTAACTCTTAATATTTCAGCATAAAATGATGATATACTCTCCTCTAAATTATCTTCTGTTCTCATACAAGTATATATATTATAAATTCCACACTTAAAAGAATCACTAAATGTAGGTAATCCTAAATATGCTAGAATCATATTAAATCCGATAGTTCTTAAAAATGTACTTTTACCAGACATATTAGACCCTGTTATTAATGCTACTCTTTTCTCATTATTTAAAGTAAAATCATTTACCACAGCCTTATTACCTAGCATCGGATGCCCTACTGATTTTGCTACTATTATCTTATCAGCTGATATTGCAGGATATGACCAATTTGGATTTTCAAAAGCTAAGTTAGATAAACTAACTAAGGCTTCTACCTCTCCCATTATATTCAGCCATTCTTCAAGATACTTACCGTTTTTCTCTTTCCATTCTTCTAAATTATTTAATATAAAAATATCTGAAAGAAATAAAACGTTTATTATTAAATAATATGCGTTACTAACACTATCGCCCATCCAACTTATAATATTTTTAAGTTTTTTCATCTCTTTCTTACAGTCTAAATCATTACTTGCCAATTGTCTCTTTAGTTCTCTAAGCCTATAGCTTTTAAATTGTTCATCTTGTATAAGAGATAATAAATTACTATATTGATTTACTTTAGACTTATTACTTATAAACAAGTTAATTACATGGCTTAAATTTCTTGTTAGTAATTTTACCACTAAATAATTTATTGCAAACACTAAAAGTAAATACGTACCCGGCATCTTATTAGTTAGTGCTAAAATTATAAATATAGTAGTACTTGCTATAAAAAAGTAAGGTATATACTTTATTGTTAATCTACTTGATTTTTCTTCCTTTGCCCACTTTAATAGTTCATCAATATTACTATTTTTGTTTCTTTTTAATTCATAAGAATCTACAAATAAATTAGTTGCAAACTCTCTTTTTTCACTTAACTCTTGTATTGCTTTTTGTTCATTTTCTATAGTAAGTCTATTTAAACTATAATTCATATTAAGTTTTTTAGCTAAAGCTTTTCTACCAAATAAAGTGTTTGTAGTATTTATCCACTGAAACAAAGAATTCTTTCCAAATATATCTAAGTCTTTTGAGAATCTATGCTCTTTATTGATATATTCTTCTCCTATATCCTCAAAGTTCTTCCATTCTCCATTTATTCTCTTTAATCCATTTTTATTGTATTCTAAAAGAATATTTAATTTCTTTTTTTCATTTAATTTATTATTATGCATAAATGCTACAATTAAAAATACAACAAATGATACTAAAAACGTAAGCAACATTCCCATAATATTATTACTTTTATATAGAAGATATAATAACCCTATACAGATAATAACTATAGCTAATCTAATAGATGAATATACTATTAATGTTTTTTCTAGTTTATTTAAAATATTTTTATTTTCTTCAATTTTTGCTTTATAAAATTCATATGGTTTTGACATTCTTACTACCTCTCCTAATTCTCTATATTATAAGTTTAGACTAAATTTCCTTTTTAATCCACAAAAAAATAAAGTGGAATCCACTTTATTTTTTCTACTCTAAACAAATTGCTTTTATCCTTAAAATTATTATCATCTTGAAAATTAATAATTGTAATAAATAATAATATAGCTACTATAATAATTAACAATATCTTTTTCATAAAATCCCTTCCATTTTTACTATATTATCTATATAATTTCCAAACTTATAATAAAATATAATTATGGTTTATACCTTTTTCCTTAAAGTAAGATTCTTCTCTATTTTGACAAGTAAATATTAATATCTGAATAAAACTCTCAGAAGCTAAATAGCTTAATATAGTTTTAATTCTGTTATCATCATATTGAGTAAAAGCATCATCTAAATATAAGGTTACATCTTTACTATTAAATATCATCTCTATAAATGCAACTCTCAATGCTAAATACAATTGATCATTAGCTCCATTACTTAAAAGTTGTGATGATAAAACTTCATCATTATATACTAACTTCATTTCGTATTTATCAGAAACTAAAACGTTACTATATTTGTTATCACTAAACTCTTTAAATAACGAGTTTACTTTTTTATTTAATATTGGTCCAAAGTCATTTCTTAATCCATCATAAGATTGATTTAATACTTCTTTTGCTAATTCTACAGCTTTTAAATTTTTTTCTTCTTCATTTATATTATATTCTATATTAGTAATCTCATCTTCAATTTCAGCTATGTTACGTCTGCCTTTAAATAAATTCTCTATTTTGTTTTCTAAATCCTTTATATCTTTTTCAATTTGAATTAATTCATTGGATTTTCTTTTTATTTCTGAATCAATTTCCTCTTCATTTTTAAAACTAAACTTAAAATCCACATCAATTATTTCTTTTATCTCATTCTTAATTTTTTCAATATCTTTATCTTTTATTAAGGCTAAATAAGTTTCTTCTACCGATAATAAGCTTCTATGAATTTCTCTTTTTTGATTTATTTTACGCTTTAATTCATCTAACTTTTCTCCTACTTCGATAATATCAATACCTTCTAATCCTACCTCTTTTAATTTTTCAAAAATGATATCTTTTTTTGCTTCTAATTGTTTCTCAAAATCACATAATACTTCTTCATCACTTTTTGCATCATGCTTTAAAGAATTACAATTTTTATTAATTTCCTCAAACTTATATATATCATCTATTAAAACATCTATATTGTCTGCTTTAGATATTTTTAAATAATCATCAATTTTTTCTTTGTTAGCATTGAATTTATCATTAGCATCATCTAAGTTTAACAGCTCTTTTTGATTGTATTTTTCACTAATTTTTACTTCTATATTTTCTTTAATACCTAAATACTCATTATATAATTTTAAATATCTTATAAGTTGTCCAAAATCTATAACTCCAACTATTTTATTATACTGTTCTAGGTTTAACTCTATTTCCTCTACATCTTTCTTTAAGGAATTTATATAAGATTTTTCTTTTAACTCTATTATTCTGTTGCCTAAAAATAATAATAAAATACTCAATGCAGACATTGTAAATAAACTTATTCTGATACCAATACTGTTCGATACTAATCCTAAAACAAAAAATATTACTGCTAATAATCCTATAGATACCTTTATATACTTATTATTTAAAATACTATTATTTTTTTTATTTTCCATAGCAAACTTTAAACTCTTCAACTTTTCTTCATATATTTCAAGTTCACTCTCTACATCTTTTCTAATATCTTCTATCTTATAAGCATCTCCAATATGCTCTTTAGCTAATATTGCTTTATTTTTAAGTAAAGTAATTTCTTTATCTATTTTTCTATTAATCTCTATTTTTTCTCTTAAAGAATCCTGTTCAATTTTTAATTTTATCAACTCTTTAGAAATATCTTCACCTAATTCTTCTATATATTTATATTCTTTTAGCGGTTCTTCCGACCTCTTTAATTCATCTAATTTAGAATCTAATTTAACCTTAGCCTTTTCTCTTAAATCTAATAATCTTAAATATATAGAGTATTCTTCTTTTAATAAATCAACTGTCTCTAATAATACTTCATCATTATTATTAATTAGAAACTTACTAATATTTTTTTCTTTTTTTTGAAGCTCCTCTTTTTTTCTTGAATACTTTATAATATCCTCATATTCTTCTTGCAATTTAATCTTTTTTAAATATTTTTTATAACAGTCTAAATTTGAAAGTTCATTCTTTGTATTTTCCCTTTCTTCTTTTAAATTTAGTAGCTCTTTTTCATTATCTAAATTCTGTTCTGCTAAATTATATCTTTCATGTCTTTCAGCTAATAATAAACTATACCTTTCTCTTAGCTTATCTAAATATCCACTCTTTCTAATATTACTTAAATACTTCTTATAATTGTCTAACATTATAAAAGCCTTATCTACCGTTACATCTCCTTCTGAAACTCCTACAGAATTTAATATCTTATCTAAAATCTCTTCATCTTTATCTTTATTTACTTCACTTCCTAATTGTCTTATAAAAAGCGTTTTTATAAATGTAGATCTATTAATATTTAAAAAATACTTTCCTGGTTCTTCTGAATTTATATCCTTAACTTCATCTCCTGTTAAAGCATTTATTATTAATGAAGTATCTTCTTTCTTGGTTTTGCCAAAAGTCCTTTTTATAATATAAGTTTTATCTTTAAATTCGACCCAAAGCTCTCCCTTAATTACCTCTCCAGATAACGGCATATACCTTAATCTTTCATTTACCCTTAAATCTTTACCTCTATTACTACTAAATCCATATAACCATATCTTTATAAAAGATTGAATAGTGCTCTTTCCAGTTTCATTTTCGCCATAAATTATATTAATTCCCTTATCAAACTCTACAACTTTGTTTTTTAACCCTCCAAAGGCAATAATATTAACTTTTTTAATTATCATTTAATTTCACCTCTTCCTCTGAAAGGCTCTGCAATCCAATTTTTAATGCTCTATTTATTATTTCTTTTTCATCTTCATTTGCTTCTTTAAGCTTTTCTAACATTTCCTTTATAAACTTACCTCTTATAGAATAATCATTAGCTAACTCATCTAAACTCATTTCTACAGTTGTTTTATTTAAAACTTTTATAAAGTAATAATCATTTTTTAATTTTTCTACTAACGTTTTAATATCTAAATATAAGTGACTTTTTATATTACCAGTAAGTGTGATCTTAAATAGATTGTTTAACCTATCTTTTTCATCTAGAATACTAAGTAATTTTTCTTTAATATCTTCATATGTATCACATTCCGATATATCAATATCTTTAACTATATATTCTCTTTTATTAATAGGAATAAATTTTAAATCTACGCCTCCCTTATATACCTCACCTAAAATAACTCCTTTTTTCTCTACTTCATCAAATCCACGACCTTGAGGGCAGCCACTATAAGCATAATAAGAATTTTCTTCTTTTAATATTCCTGAAAATTTATGAATGTGTCCTAATGCTATATAATCCATATAAGAATTCCTTATATCTTTTAAAGAAATTGGATTATAGTCATTTTTAGCATCCTTAGTAGATATATCTCCATGCAATACCATCATATTTATTTTTGAAGTATCTAACTCTTCAATATTAATTAAAGTTTCTCTCTCATACTTTTTTGTAAATCCAGCTCCATACACTACTAATCCTAATTCATTTATTTCTTTTTTACTCATCTTCCCTGTAAAAATATGAACATTGCTTGGCCAATTAATCATATTATAAAAAGATTTTTCATAATAAGGATCATGGTTTCCTGGAGCTATAAATATATATTTATCTTTTATTCTTTTTAATTGATTAATAATAAAAATTAACGTTGTTTTATTTACTGTAAAATTATCAAATAAATCTCCTGCAATAAATAATACTTGTACATTTTCTTCTATAGTTAAATCTATTATTCTTTTAAATGTCTCTAATAATTCTTCTCTACAATTGTTTGCAATTTCTTTACTCAACTCTTTAAAAGGAGTATCAAAATGTATATCTGAACAATGTAAAATTTTAACCTTTCTCATATTATCCCCCTTAACGAACCTTTGTTCTTATTTTACCATATTTTGTGTAAAAGAAAAAGAGATGCAAACTCTGCATCTCTTTCCCTTTAGCGAATAATAGATTTTCAATACTTTTCTGGCGGTAAATTCTCCATAAGATATCACCCTCTCAAGATATTGACCATCTTTTAGTGTGTTTCCTTAGTGGTGCTTTACTTTAATCCACTTTCGTATTGTTCTACCATTCTTTTAACCATTTCACCACCAACGGAACCACATTGTCTAGATGTTAAGTTACCATTATAATCTGTAAATGGTACTCCTAACTCATTCGCTACTTCGTTCTTAAATGCGCTTAACCCATTTTTTGCTTCTGGAACTAATGCTTTTGACATGTCTGATTCCTCCCTTGGTTTCATGAATTATAAACAGTAACTAATAGAATATTGTTATATTTTATTTTGTTTCCTGTCTACACTATTATATTGCCCTGAGATGACTTTTATATTACAAGAAAATACTGGAATATATAATTAATTATTTACCTTCTTTTTAAATTGCTTTGCAACTAAATCTCTTATTATAGCTATAATTATTGCTATTTGGAATGATAACCCTAATGTTATAAGTTGCAGATAACTAAAACTATCTACTTTAAATATTATATAAGTTTCAACTGCCCATACTAAAAATGATATTAATGCACCCTTCTTACCAGCTATGACAGCACTTAATATTATAGTTAAAAAAATTACTAATTGAATATACATAAAATCCATAAAAACACCTACCCTTTTTTCTCAAATACTGTCCACTTTTTCTAAATTTTAAACATATTTCATTGCTTTAATAAAGCTATAAAATATTGCTTGAATAATAAAAGTTTAAATAACAAAAAATATTATAAATTCTATAAATGGAGGTATATATGAACAGTAAATTTTTAAAGAAATTATCCATACTATCTACAATCCTTATATCATCTTCGGCTTTAATAGGTGCTTTTCCTAAAGCAGACAGTAATTCGTATATTTTTAAGAAAAATAAGGATGTTATTATATTAGATAGCGACTTAAAAACACCTTTGCCTAATAGATTTAGAGATGTCACACTTCTTAATATTTCAGGAAGTGCTCAATTTACTAAGGATCAAGTAGAACCATTGAAAAAGGCTATAAATAAAGAAAATATATGCATTGTAGATTTAAGGCAAGAATCTCATGGACTATTAAATGATTTAGCTATAAGCTATCATAACTTCTATAAACTAATTAATAATGGTTTTGATTCAGTAGAAACTATAGAAAAAGAAAATTCAGAACTTAATAAAATAAAAACTAATTCTCAAGTTAATATATTTCACGAAAATGGTAAATTATATAAATGCTTAGAAGCAGAATCTGTTTGCACTGAAGAAAAGGCTGTAACAGATTGTGGTATGCAATATAAACGTTTTGCAGTTAGAGATGGAGGAGTTCCTACACCTGATACTGTTGATGAATTCGTAGATTTCATAAAAAATAAGCCAGATGATCTCCACTTACATTTTCATTGTCATGCAGGTGAAGGACGAACTACTACTTTTATGGTACTCTACCAAATAATGAATAATCAAAATAACCTAACATTAGATCAAATTCTTTCTTATCAGTATAATATTGGAGGAGTTGTATTAACAAATGATGGTTATAGGTTAGGTTTTCTTGATTCATTTTATGAATATATACAAGAAAATAAAGATTCTAATTACGCCACTCCATACTCTCAATGGATAGTCAAAGATGTTAAATGCTAAAAAAGAGACGGAAAACCGTCTCTTTTTTAATTATCATATCTAGACACTGATACAATTCTTTGAATATGTAGTGTTAGATATACTATTTCATTACTATTAACGTCATACTTATAGTTATTTACTATATATTCTTTTATCTTCAGTGTACAATTATAAGCTTCAGGATAGCTTTTAATTACCATATTAATAAATTCGTCTTCCGAAGCATTATCCTGATTATTTTCAATTATTCTTTTGGAAAAATATTTTAAATGCGTAAGCAATCTATCATAATTTAAATCATCTTCTTTAAATTCTAATGAAAAATAATATCTTATTATATTTAATATATCTTTAACTATTTTAGTAGATTCTATAGAGTTACTTGTTGATTGGTTTAAGCTTGCATTAATAAAATGTAATGCTATAAATCCAGCTTCATCCTCTGGCAATTCAATTTTTAATTTCCTATTTAAAAATTCTAATGCCCATAATGCTACTTTATATTCTTTCTTATGAACTCTTCTAATTTCATTTAGTAATTCATTTTTTATCATCATATTCTTCTTATATCTTTTTATTGCAAACGCTATATGATCTGATAAAGATATATATATTTGCTTATCAAATTTTGCATTTAATTCTTTACTAGCATGAGATATTATTTCATGAGATAACTGAAAAACTCCATCTGGTATTTGATTTATTAACTTTTTAAATTTATTTCCTAATGTTTTATCATCTAAAACAAATGTTTTTTCAATTTTACTTTCATCCACTTCTTGACCTATTTTTTTATTAAAAGCAATTCCACTTCCTAAAAGGATTATTTCTTTTTTTGTTTTAGGATCTATTGATACAACAACATTATTATTTAATACTTTTTCTATTATCATAAATAATACTCCTATTAATTCCCCTTTTTAAGACTTTAAAATCTCAGTATAAATCACTAAAAATTTTACACCATATTATTACTAATATCCTATATATCTATAACCTTATATTTAAATATACCATATAATTCATTTATTTTTTATTCTTAAAATAAAATTTTTTCTTATTTCTCTTCTATAATATTATAAACAATTAAATGTAAATTCATAAGAAAAACAAAAAAAGACTTAGATAAACTAAGTCTTTGGCAGGGGCAGTAGGATTTGAACCCACAACCAATGGTTTTGGAGACCACTACTCTACCGTTGAGCCATACCCCTTTAACATAAATTATTTTATCAAAAATATATTTCTTTGTCAACTTATAAATAATTAATTAAATGATATTAATAAATATAATAGATACTTATATAGTGTAAAAACGTTTTTATTGCTTGTACAATAAAGAACTTACATCTTTACACTATATGTATCTTTAATTTCTAATTAAATATTAAGCTCTATTTAAGCTCTTGTGCATTTCGATCATTTCAAATGCTAAATCTTTTATAGTTTCTGCGCTTATTAATTGGTCTTCAGCATGCATTATTATTAAAGAGAATTCTAGCTTTTCGCCTGCTGCTTCTTTTTGAATTAATCCAGCATGAGCGTGGTGTCCTTGTAATAAGAATTGTTTAGCTTCTTCTAATTTTTGTTCTGCTAATTCATAATTACCTTGTCTACCTTCTCTTATTGCTTCCATAGCTAAAGATTTACCCATTCCTACATTGCTTATGATTTCAAATGCTACTAATTCTAATTCGTTCATAGTTCTTCTCCTTTAATATACACTAATTCTAGTTACTTAATGTAACTAGAATTAGTATACTATATTCTTACTTATTATTCTATATTTTTATATACTAAACTATTTCTGCATAGTCGTTTGTTTCATTCATTTTCTCTGCTGCTTTGTTAGAAGCAATTACGAATGGTGCATAAAGTAATACGCTCACACCTAAACAAACAAATCCAATTACTAGAGCCATGAAATTACCACCTGTACCTAAGAAAGGTATTAATGGTCCTGGTGTTGTCCAAGGTACTGAATATGCTACTGGAGGTATTAACTCAAATTTAATTGCAAAATATCCTATGAATACATTTGCTACTGGTACTAATACGAATGGTATTAAGAACATTGGGTTTAATACTATTGGTAAACCAAATATTACTGATTCATTGATATTGAATAAACCTGGAGCTAGTGATAATTTTGCGATATCCTTTTGATCTCTTTGTCTACTAAAGATAAATATTGCTATAATTAATCCTAAAGTCATTCCTGATCCACCGTAGTTACCAAATGCATCATATAAAGCCCAAGTGTTTGGATAAGGAGCTCCCCAAGCTGTTCCCATTTCAGAAACGAACTTTAAGTTTGCTGCATTAGCTTCTGCAAATACTACGTCTCTAACTGCTTGTACTGTATTAGGTCCATGAATACCCATAACCCATAGTATATTTGATATAATACCAAATGCAACTACTGACCATATACTATCACCTAATTTAGTTAACGGTGCTTGTAATACGTTATATACTAATGTATGGATTCCGCCACCATCTGTAACTTGTAATATAATATAATTTAATACTGAGAATCCAATTGTAACTATAATAATTGGAAGTAATACTTTAAATGTTCTTGCAACTGCTGGAGGCACTTGCTCTGGCATTTTAATTTCTAACTTTGAAGTCTTTGTAAGTCTTGTTAATATTTCACCTACTAATAATCCTACTATAATTGCAACGAATAAACCTTGTGGTCCCATATAAGTTGTTTGTAAACCACCATCTACTGCTGATGGATAAATTATAAAGAATACTGAAAGTGCAGTTAATCCTGTTAATAAATCATCTCCACCAAGTGATTTTGCAAGGTTTCTAGCTATTAAGAAAACAACTAAAACTGCTAAAATATCAGTTGAACCTTTTAATACTGGTGAGAATATTGCTTGATAATCAGCTAAGTTAGGTATTAATTCACCTAAATTTAATAGATTAGCTATGAATCCATCTGGTGATAATAAAACGAAGTTTAATAAAATCATTAACGAACCAGCCATCGTTAATGGGAATGTTAATATAAATGCGTCTCTTACTGCACATATATGTCTTTGTGCATTTAGTTTTGCCGCTACAGGCACTAGTGCTCTTTCAATAACACTATTAAATTTGTCCATAAAATTCATCTTTAAGTCCCCCTTAATTTTTAATTATAATAAATATTATTTATTATTCTCCAATTTTTGCTATAACTTGTTCTAATATAGCTTTTCCGTTCATTGTTCCGTATAATCTCATATCAATTACATCTACTGGGATTCTTCCGTTTACTAAAGCATCTACTTGTGGTTTTTGGAATCTAACTTGTGGTCCTAATAATACTATGTCTACCTTGTCTATTACTGATGAGCATTCAGATACTGGTAAAGCATTTATTTCTATTTCTAATCCCCTGTCTTTTGCTGCCGCCTTCATTTTGTTTACTAAAAGGCTTGTTGACATTCCAGCTGCACATACTAATAAAATATTTTTCATGATAATTCCTCCTTAAATTTAAACATTTTTTTATTTTTAATTTGATATATTAATTTTTAATTATAAACTCATAAAACTTGACCATTTGTTTCTATTACCTTTTTGTACCAATAGAAACTTTTCTTTTTAAATCGCCTTAAATCCTTTACATTCGACTCGTCTCTATCTACATATACAAATCCATAACGTTTTTGGTAACCATTTAACCAACTTAATAAATCTGTAAAAGACCAAGTACAGTATCCTAATAGTTCAGCTCCATCTGTAATAGCTTCTTGACAAGCTTTTATATGATTTCTTATGTAATCTATTCTATAATCATCATTAACTTGTCCATCTTCTAATCTATCAAACTCTCCCAAACCGTTTTCAGTGATAAGTATAGGTAGCCTATATCTGCTATTTATTCTTCTAATACCTATTCTTAATCCTGTAGGATCTATCTCCCAATCCCAATTTGTTGAATCTAGATGAGGATTTTTTACTGTTTTGAAAACACCAGGAACTCCATAATTTTTTGATGTTCCCTTCTTACCTGAAGTATTTATTTCCTCAAAATTACTTATTCCATCTATTTCGTTTGCTTCAACAGTTTCACTTCTATAATAGTTGATTCCTATAAAATCAGGTTTTCCTCTTTCTAAAAGTTCAATGTCACCATCTTCAATTTCTGGTGCTACACCTTGTCTCTCATATCTGCTTAAAGTAAATGTTGGATATGTTCCCCAACAATATATATCTAACCACCAGTGACAATTCATATCTTCAGCATTCTCTCTTGCTAGAACATCATCTGTTTTGCAAGTATATGCATAATTAGGTGTAAAAGCAAAGCTTGGCCCAATCATTCCATTAGGTACATATTTTCTAAACGATTCAATCGCTTTTGCATTTGCTAAACTTGCAATGTGATTTGCATTTAGCATTCTCTTATCATCCTTTACCATTGGTGGATGAAGTGCTAATTTATATCCTAATAATATAAATACATTTTGTTCATTTAATGTTATCCAATACTTTACCCTGTCTCCATATCTCTTATAAAGAGTTATGCAATAATTATTGAAGTCATCAATAATCTCTCTTGATTCCCAACCACCATATAAGTCTTGAAGTTTTTGTGGCAAATCCCAATGATATATTGTAATTATTGGTTTAATATCATTTTTTATTAACTCATTTATTAAGTTATCATAAAACTTTAAACCATCTTCATTAACTTGTCCTCTTCCATCTGGAAAGATACGACTCCATGATATTGAAAATCTGTATGCTTTTAATCCCATTTCTTTCATTAAAGCAACATCTTCTTTATATCTGTTATAATGATCAACTGCAATATCACCATTTGTTGATTTATATGTTGTTCCATCTAGCTTACTAAATGTATCCCATATGCTTAAGCCTTTTCCATCCTTGTTAAAGGCACCTTCAACTTGATATGCTGCCGAGGCACTCCCCCATAGAAATCCATCTTTAAATTTATCTAATTCTGAATGAATCACTATCGCTTCACCTCTTTTCCTTCCCTGTGACTATAGTATACTACATAAATTTAAAATTTGTAATCATTTTCAAGTCGTAAAAAACAAGTACAGTTACTTTAAAATTTGTTACTTTTTTGTAACACTTTGTTTTTTTGACATTTTTGCATTAACCTCACTGGAACCTTTTATTTAAAGCTCTTTCAATAATTGTATATACATTTAAAAAATTGTATATAAAAAAAGAAAATACACATTGTTTTGTGTATTTTCTAAAAAATCATATTTATTTATTAGGATATTGTAAATAGTAATTATATAATCTTTTTCCTATTAATTCAATTATATACAAAACCGGAACTTGAGTACTTATATCATAGTCTTCAACTTTTGCTCGTTGAATATAATAACTTAAATTTATATCTGACATCTTAGCCAAAGTACAATTTTCATTATTAGTTATACTAACAATTGAACTTTTTTCTTTTTTCAACTTATTAACATGATCTATAACCGTCGGTGTTTCACCTGATACAGAAAATACAATTGCTACACTATTTTCATAATGTTTACACTTTGTCGGATAAAAAGGATCATCTAAATAAATAGCAAATTTACCTACTGATGATAAATATCTTGCTGCGTACTTAGCTAATATTCCTGAACCCCCTATTCCAACAAATACTACGCTCTCAGCCCCACTAACAATTTCACAAATTTGTTTTATTTTATTCTTAAAATCTTCTGTCTCTGTTTTCTTTAAAAAGTCAATTAGCATAGCTGTATTATCAGTTAATTGATTACTTTTTCCGTTTTCTATGTATAGCTTTAGCTTAACCTTAAATTCTGAAAATCCATCGCAATTTAACTTTTTACAAAATCTTAAAATTGTAGTAGTAGAAACATGGGCTTCATTTGCTAATTCTCTAATTCTCATATAAATAACTTTTTCACTATTTTTTATTATATAGCTATATAGAGATAATTCTAATTCATTTAAACTTTGAATCTTATCGTGACTAAACATACTTCTACTTCCCCTTTTTTCTTTAGCGTACTTTTTATATTATTGTAATATAATTTTGTTTTTTTGGAAAATACTTATAATAAAAAATCTTATTTATATATTACCCAATATTTATGTGTATATTAATATTATAATTTTTAAGAAAAAATGACAAGTACTAGGAAATTCTTCCTAATTACTTGTCATATCTTTTTTATATTTTATAGTTCTTCGCCTCTAGTCTCAATTATTTCCTTATACCAGTGGAAAGATGCTTTTTTCTTTCTTTCAAGGTTATTTTTATGGTCTACATATATAAATCCATATTGTTTCTTATATCCATTTAACCAGCTTAATAAATCTATAACTGACCAAGCATAATATCCCTTCATATTTATTCCTTCTTGAATAGCCATCTTAACAGCTCTTAAATGCTCTTCAATATATTTTATTCTTGGAATATCTACTATTTCATCTTCAATTATTGGATCTTCATCCCCTAATCCATTTTCAGTGATGTACATCTTAACATCACCATATCTTTCTTTAAGAAGTCTTAATCCATCTAAGAAACCTTCTGGTGATATTTCCCATCCCCATTTAGTATACTTTTTATCTTCCATCATAACAGTTTTATAAACGCCATCAAATGAAGGATTTCCTGGAGCTCCTGTTGAATTTTCTCTTGTTCTCTCTACATCTTCTTCTACATCATTTTTCATAATTCTTTGAGGTTGATAGTAGTTTAATCCTATAAAATCGTTCTTATCAGCAGAGCTCTTAATTACTGCTAATTCTTCTTCTGTCCAATCTGGAGTAAAGCCTAACTTTTCAATATACTTTACAACATATTCAGGATATTCACCCTTTAATATTGGATCATAGTACCAGTGCATGTCTACTTCTCTAGCATGCATAGTAGCTTTTATATTTTCTGGATTTTCATCAATACTAAATGCTGGTGAGAATACATGAGTTATACCTATTTCTCCATATTGTTTTAAGCTCTTATATAATTCAATTGATCTAGCATGAGCTGTAAATACATTATGTGTAGCTTGGAAGTATTTCTTGACATCTCCAACTATTGCTGGTGGATGAGCTCCTGCTAAGTATCCTAATCCACAGAATACTACAGTTTCATTAAATGTAATCCAATGTTTAACTCTATCTCCAAAAGCCTTGAAACATACTTCTGCATATTTAACAAATGCATCTACTGTTTCTTTATTTGTCCATCCACCTTTTTCTTCTAAAACTTGTGGTAAATCCCAATGATATAATGTTACAAAAGGAACTATTCCATATTTTAAACATTCATTAATTACATTATTATAGAATTCTAATCCTTTTTCATTTACTTCTCCAACTCCATTTGGAATTATTCTTGGCCAAGAAATTGAAAATCTATAAGATTCTAATCCCATTTCTGCCATAAGCTTTATGTCTTCTTTATATCTATGATAGTGATCTACTGCTACATCACCATTTGTTCCTTCAAAAGTTTTTCCTGGTATCTTAGAGAAAACATCCCAGTTAGAAAGGCCTTTTCCGTCTTCATTCCATGCTCCTTCAACCTGATATGATGCTGATGCTGCTCCAAATAAAAAGTCCTTTGGAAATTTCATTTTACTCTCTCCCTTGTTTCTTATTTTTTTACTACTTCATTTTATTGCTTTAATTCTTACTATATATACTTGTCCTAAATTAGGATATTAACTATTTTACATGTATTGTGTAATAAAGTGCACTTGCATATTTTGATTTAGTCTTAAATGATGTCTTTAAATGACCTTCAAGTTCTGATTTTTCTAAATCTGACTCTGCAGTATAAACAACCTTTATTCTATTAGAACCGTCTTTTAAAGTTAATTTAACTTTATCATCTTCATAGTTATCAAAAAACTCTCTTATGAACTTCATTTGAGCTCCATTCATTTCTATTGTATACGTCATAAATAATCACACCTTTTTTCTATTTTATTTCTTTTATTTGATTACATTGTACAACTAAACGCATAAAATTGTAATAGTTTTCAAAGATAATAAAACAAATACCTACTATTTAAAATTTGTTTCTTATTTGTAACATATTGTTTCATACATCTCTAGTAAATAAAAAAAATAAGCTAATATGTATCAGCTTATTTTTCTAAGTTATATATTGTTATTCATAATGAATTTCTTTAAAATTACGGCCTTTATTGCATTATAAGTTATGTTTTCAGGGACTCTTTCTTTTATTGGCTTTAAAGTATTTGCCCCTACTTCTTCTATAGCTTTATCAATAATAGCTTCTTCTTCATCTGTAAAAAAATCACTAAAGTTTATATCAAACCCCAAGTCATTATTATCAGCTAAGTATTGTTCTATATGATTAAATATAGTTTGAATAGTAATACCTCTTTCCTTAGCTACATCCTCAAAACTTATATTTTTTCTTAACATATTAACAGTTGTAACATAAGATTTTTCTTTTATATCACCTTTACTCTTTGTCTCTCTTACTTCTTTAGTTGTAGTATTAAATACAAAGTTTACGTTAATATTATTTTCATTTATATATTTTCTTATAGCTTCCATAAATATTTCGCCATACTTTTCAAGCTTAGCTTTACCAACTCCACTAATATCTAAAAATTGTTCTTCTGTTATTGGCATTCTTGTACTAAACTCTTTTAATGTATTATCACCAAATATAATATATGGAGGTATTTTCTCTTCTGACGCTATCTCCATTCTTATAATTCTCAATATATTAAACAATTCATTATTTTTAGATACTGTTTTCTTAACATTAATTTGTCTTACAAATACTTGTCTTTGACCTTTAACTATTTCTACAGACTTATTGTTTAAAGTAACTACAGGGTACTCTCCCCTATAATTAAGATATCCATGAGATATTAATATATTTATAAATTCAGATAATTTATCTTTAGTGTAATTTTTCATTATATTATAAGTAGATAATTTATCTAATCCTAATTCAATAACCTTCTTATTTGTAGAACCTCTAAGAACATCCACAATCATACCTATTCCATATTTTTGTCCCATTCTATAAGCACATGAAATAACTTTTTGAGCATCTTCTGTTTTATCAACTAACTCACCTTGAGCTTCACAATTGCTGCAATTATTACAATCTTCCTCAACTTCTTCTCCAAAATATTTTAAGATAAATTTTCTATAACATTCTTGGCTATATACAAAATTAATCATCGTTTGTAATTTTGAAAGCTCATTCTCTTTTCTTACAGGATCCACAGTTCCAGCATCTATAATATATCTTTGAGTCTGAACATCTGATGGAGAAAATAACATTATACACTCACTGTTTTCTCCGTCTCTTCCAGCTCTACCTATCTCTTGATAATAGCCTTCAATATTTTTAGGCATATTATAGTGAATTACATATCTTATATTAGGTTTATCTATTCCCATTCCGAAGGCATTAGTAGCTATTATAATCTTTGATTTATCATATATAAAATCTTCTTGTGCTCTTTTTCTTTCTTCATCTCCTAATCCAGCATGATACTTTTCAACATCTATACCCTTTTGAATTAGGAAGCTATGAAGGTTATCAACCTCTTTTCTAGTCGCACAATATATAATACCTGATTCATCTTTATTTTTTTCTATATAATCTAATAAATAATTTTTTCTAATTACACCCTTTTCAACTACTATCTTTAAATTTTCTCTATCAAAGCCTGATATAAAAATCTTTGGATTTTTAAGAGTTAATTTTTCTATTATATCTCTTCTTACTTCTTCTGTAGCAGTAGCTGTAAATGCTGTTACTATAGGCCTTTTAGTTAGTAATGAAATAAATCTACTAATTCTCCTATAGCTAACTCTAAAATCATGTCCCCATTGTGATACGCAATGAGCTTCATCTATTGCAATTTGAGATATTTCTATCTGAGTTATCAAAGTTAAAAATTCATTAGACTCTAATCTTTCTGGCGCTACATATAATATCTTTATTTCTCCATTTTTAACTTTTCCTAATATATCATTTATTTCTAAATTACTTAATGATGAATTTATATACGCAGACTGTATCCCTATGTTATTTATACTATCTACTTGGTCTTTCATTAATGAAATAAGAGGTGATATTACTAATGTTATACCATCTAAAAGCATAGCTGGTACCTGATAGCATATAGATTTACCTCCACCAGTTGGCATTATTGTCAATACATCATTACCTTTTAGTATTTCACTAATAATTTCTTCTTGCTTTCCTCTAAAGGAGTTATATCCATAATACTTTTTTAATATCTCTAAAGCTTTCTCCATAGCTATCTCCAATCTATAATCTTTACCTCTTAATTCTATACATAATTTTTATTTTAAAACACTTATATTATATTTTTATAGTGTAATTTACAATAACAAAATTAACATTTTTATTGTCAGTCACATTCATCTAGCTAAATTTAAATTTAGAGCTTTACGCAAAAAAACTAGCAAGCTTCGCTTACTAGTTTCTATTTGGCAGGGGCAGTAGGATTTGAACCCACAACCAATGGTTTTGGAGACCACTACTCTACCGTTGAGCCATACCCCTAAGACATAAGTTATTATATAATATATTTTTATTAAAATCAACATTTTTTATAGTATTTTTTTATAATTCTTTTCTTTTTTCACCTTTTTGGATAAAATAAAAGATAGTTAATAATTAAGAGTTAAAAGTTAAGAGTTAAAAATTTATTATAGTTAAGTTTATTGCTCTCTTACTATTAACTATATACTGGAGGATTTTTTATGATTTTTTCTGTTAATAGCGTTGATCAAACTACTGCTATTGGATTAGAGTTAGGTAAGATTTTAAAATCAGGTGATATAGTATGTTTAACCGGTGATTTAGGAACTGGTAAAACTCACATAACTAAAGGTATAGCTAAAGGTTTAGGAATTGATGACCATATTACTAGTCCTACATTTACTATAGTAAATGAATATGATTCTGGAAGATTAAAATTTTATCACTTTGACGTTTATAGAGTATCTGATCCTGACGAGATATATGCTATAGGTTTTGATGATTATATATTTTCAGATGGTGTTTCAGTAATCGAATGGGCTAATTATATAGAAGATATTTTACCTAATGAATATCTACATATTCATATAGAAAAAGACTTAGATAAAGGTGAAAACTTTAGAAATATTACATTAAAGCCATATGGCGAAAGATATGATTACATAAAGGAGTTAAAAATATGATAGTTTTAAGTATGGATTCTTCATCCTTGGTAACAACTGTTGCTCTTCTTAGAGATGAACATGTACTAGGTGAATTTACTATTAATTTTAAAAGAGAACATTCTGTTATTTTAATGGAAAAAGTAGAAGAACTTCTTAAGGATTGCGAAGTTGATATAAATGATGTTGATGGGTTTGTAGTATCAAAAGGTCCTGGTTCATTTACAGGATTAAGAATTGGCATGGCTACTGTAAAAGGGTTAAGCATGGGAAGTAATAAACCTTATGTTAGCATTTCTAGTTTAGATGCTTTAGCATATTCTCTTATAAACTTCGATGGACTTATATGTCCAATCATGGATGCATTGAGAGATAGTGTATTTACTTGCATTTACAAAAATGTCGATGGCAAATTAACTAAAGTTATAGATTATTCTGCTCTTTCTTTAGAAGAGTTAGCTACTGAAATAAACTCTAAAGGAGAAAAAGTTATATTTACTGGTGATGGTGTTTATAAACACAAAGATTATTTAAAAGAAAATATTCCTAATGCTATATTTGCACCAAATCACTTAAATATTATAAAAGCTTCTTCACTTGGAGAACTTGGAATGATTGAATTAAAGAATGGAAACTTTGATGATAAGAATTCAGCTCCTCTTTACTTAAAGAAACCTCAAGCAGTAAGAGAATTAGAACAAAGGTTGGCTATGAAAAATGAAAATAGATTATAAACTCATGGATAGTTCTCATATTAATGGTGTTTTTGAATTAAGCAAAATATGTTTTAACGTTCCTTGGAGCTTAGATTCTATAACTTATGAAATAGAAAACCCATTAGCAAAATATGTAATTGCCGAAGATTTATCCACAAAGGAAGTAATTGGTTATGCAGGTGTGTGGATAGTTGCTGGCGAAGGTGATATTACTAATATAGCTGTTAATCCATCTTATAGAAAAAAAGGAATAGCTTCTAATCTCTTAATAAAGCTTTTGGAAGTTTGTAAAGAACATAATTGTACAGATATAACATTAGAAGTGAGAACATCTAATATAGCTGCTCAAAATCTTTATAAAAAGTTTAATTTTAAAGAAGAAGGTATAAGAAAAAAGTATTATTCTGATAACGGAGAAGATGCTATTATAATGTGGAAAAGAGATAATTAACCACAAATAACGAATGGCAAATGACAAATTAAAGTAGAAACTTCTACGAGGTTTCAAAAATAATTTGCCATTTGCCATTTTTACTTTATCATTTACTAAGCTATTTGTTTTTTGCTTTTTCCAAAGTTACTATCAACTTTGAATATTGCAACAGATACCTTTTTATATAAAAGATATGTTATTACTGATACTATTAGAGCTTTTACTCCATTGAAAGGTAATAGCCCTACCGTAATATATTTACTTAATTCCGCTGGATTCATTTGCATTCCATATGCAGGTAATAATAAATATACATTTGCTACAATTCCTAGTACTTCCATAACAAGCCCACCAACTATCATACCGATAATAGCTGTTTTCTTACTCTTGTTTCTATTATAAATCCACGCTGCCGGAACAACTAAAGCTAACCCAACAATAATATTTGCTAATTCTCCAATAAACCCTGTTTGTGTTCCCTTAACTAGGAATCTCAATAATACCTTTAAGATAACTATAGCTCCACCAGCTACTGGACCATAAGCAAATCCACCCATTAAAGCTGGAACTTCACTTAAATCAATTTTTAACCATGGGAATAATGGTATTATTGGAAAATCGAAATACATTAATACAACAGCAATAGCCACCAGCAAAGAAATTTTAATCATTTTGTTTACATTTTTGTTTGAATTATTCATTTTACTCTCCTCCCAAAAGTTATCCTCTGGGGTAATTTGTTAGAATTCAAATTGCTTGTCTTATCTATATTTTGCTTAAATTAAAATTTTTAATACATAAAAACCCTGATGAAAATTCACCAGGGCATAAAAAAACAAGCTAATTAGATTAAATGCAAAAATAGCATCAATTTTTCTAACTTACTACCTTCTTTCATCCAGACTTTACTGTCGGCTTCGGAGTTTCACCGAATCATACTCTTTCGAGCTCGCGGGCTATACCGCCGGTAGGGAATTACACCCTGCCCTGAAGATAATTTTATTAAATTATTATTTCACTTATATTATATTCTCTCATATTACTATTTTCAATAGTTTTTTCAATTTTTTTCTATTTATCTATATCTTTCATTGTTAATGAAATTCTCTTTCTTTTTTCATCAACTTCCATTATTTTAACTTTAATAACATCGCCTACTTTAACTATATCTAATGGATGCTTTACAAATCTATTTGCCATTTGACTTTTATGAACAAGACCATCTTGATGCACTCCAATATCTACAAACGCACCAAAGTCAGATACATTTCTTACTGTACCCATAAGAATCATTCCTGGCGTTAAATCTTTTATATCTACAACACCAGTTTTTAATATTGGTTTTGGCATATCTTCTCTTGGATCTCTACCTGGCTTTTGTAATTCTTTTATAATATCTTTTAAAGTAATTTCTCCAACTTCTAATTCCTTTATTATATTATTTAATCCTTTTTCAGAAACTCTTTCGTTTATATCATCTAATTTTCTATTCTTTAAATCTTCTTTAGTATATCCTAACATTTCAATAAGTTTAGTTGCTACTCCATATGATTCTGGATGAACTGAAGTATTATCTAAAGGTTCTTTACTTTCCATAACTCTTAAGAAACCAGCACATTGTTCAAATGCCTTTTGACCTAATCTTTTAACCTTTAATAATTCCTTTCTAGAAGTAAATCCACCAACTTCATCTCTATACGCTACAATATTATTAGCTATTGCTGAATTTATACCAGCAACATAAGTTAGTAATGATGGTGTAGCAGTATTTAAATCTACTCCAACTTTATTAACAGAATCCTCAACAACCCCAGTTAACGATTCATCTAATCTTTTAGGGGCAACATCATGTTGATATTGGCCTACTCCTAAAGCTTTTGGCTCTATTTTTACAAGCTCAGCCATTGGATCTTGAAGTCTTCTACCAATCGAAATTGCTCCTCTTATAGTAACGTCTAAATCTGGATACTCCTTAGTTGCAAGCTCTGATGCTGAATATACTGATGCTCCTGATTCGGAAACTATAACATAAACCAATTCCTTGCCTGTTTCTTGTTTAATTTCAGATATCATCTCTGAAATAACTTCCTCTGATTCTCTTGATGCTGTTCCATTACCAAGAGATATTACTTCTACATCATATTTATTTATAAGCTCTTTTAAAATCTTTTTAGTTCCACTTACATCATTCTTAGGTAATGTAGGATATACAGTGGCCTTCTCTAAAAATTTACCAGTAGAATCTAATACAGCTACCTTACATCCTGTTCTAAATCCTGGGTCAAATCCCATGACAACTTTTCCTTTTATAGGTGGCTGCATAAGTAATGACTTTAAATTCTCTTTAAATATTAATATTGCACCCTCTTCACCTTTATCTGTAAGTTCACTTCTTACTTCTCTTTCTATTGAAGGAAATATTAATCTCTTATATGAATCTTTAATTGCTAAAGATAAGTATTTATCAGTTACATCATTTTTCTTTAAAATTTTATTTTCTAGATATGATAATATCTTTTCTTCATTTACATTTATTTTTACTGAAAGGATTTTTTCTTTTTCTCCTCTATTTATAGCTAATATTCTATGTGGAGGAATCTTAGACACATCTTCACTGTATTCATAGTACATCTCATACGGAGTAGATTCTTCGCTACTACCTTTTGTTTCAATTTTTCCTTCTCTTATAGTAAGTTCTCTTATCCACTTTCTATAACTTGCTTCATCAGATATAATTTCAGCAATTATATCAAGAGCTCCATTTATAGCATCTTCTGAAGATAAAACTTTCTTTTCTTCATCTATATACTTTGATGCTTCATCTTCTATATTCCCTTTAAAGTTACCTTCAAGTATTAATTCAGCTAATGGCTTTAGTCCTTTTTCTAATGCAATTGTAGCTCTAGTTCTTTTCTTTTGCTTAAATGGTCTATATATATCTTCAACCTCAGTTAAAGTTTCACTTACTTCTAAAGCTTTAACTATTTCATCAGTTAGTTTTCCTTGCTCATCTATAGATTTTAAAACTGCCTCTTTTCTTTCTTTTAAATTTCTAAGGTAAGTCAATCTTTCAAAAAACTTTCTTAAAACCTCATCGGTCATTGCTCCTGTTTGCTCTTTTCTATATCTAGCTATGAAAGGAACTGTATTACCTTCATCTAATAAACTAATAACATTTTGAACATGCTTTAGTTGTATTCCCAATTCCTTTACTAATCTTTCCTCTATATTTACCATAGCTCCTCCTAAACTTATGTCAATTATTTTTTCTTACAATACCATTATATAATATTTCCCAATTATTTTTTAATATTTTTCTTTGTTAACATTACTCTCTTGATATTAAGTAAATTAACTTGTATAATAATTGTAAAATATTTACAATTAGGTGGTGATATTATGCCTCAATTTATCAATAAATTTATGTATATTCTGCTAATACTATTTATAACATTTCTCGTATTAAATGAGTTTTACGTTATTGATTTCTCTACAAATCTTAAGAATATATTTATATTCTTAACATTGATATTAATTTTATTAACGTCGATGAAGGAAATTCTATCAGGTACTAACGGTTTTATTAAATTTCTAAACGTAATGACTTTACTTTGTACTATAGTTGGTGGTATTTTCTCTATCGTTAAAGGTCAACTTAATACTTTTATTTATATATGTTTAATCTTCTCATTAATTAACGGAGTAATAGTTTTAACTTATTCAAAAACATAATTTTATTTATTTTAATCATATTACAAACATTAAGATAATAGTATTAGATATATATTATAATTTCGAGGTATTTTTATGCGAAAAAAACTTATATATCTTTTAAGCTTATCCATAACATTTATTTTATTATTTTTCCTAATTTTGCTTAACTATTCATATTCAGATTTTGATTCTAGCAACGTAAAAGAAACTATAAGTCTCCTTTCTTCTGAAACTTATAATGGACGTTTAGCTGGTTCTACTGAAAATGCGATGGTGGCAGATTTTATAGAAAATAAATTTAGAGAAAGCAATTTAAAACCATATGGTGATGATAGTTATAAGAAAGATTTCGATACTATCTGTCCAGTTTATACAAACACAACACCTTATCTTAAAATACTATCTAACGGTGAGGTAGAAGAAGAACTTCAATATGGAGTTGACTTTAAAGAAGATATGATTAACTTTAGAGGAAATACTTTTACCTTCTCTAATAAAGATAAAATTTCTTCATTCTTTCTTTCAATTGAAGTAACTACTTCCGAAAATAAATTTTTATTTTTTGTTCCTAAAGAAGAAGAACTTTATTTTAGAAGCTCATTTATGAGTGATTTTCCTTACGATGCAGTTATTATGATAACAGAAAATACAAAAAACAAGATAATTACTAGCTTAAATGAAGGAAAAGAAATTTCTATTCATATTCCTTTTGAAAGTGAAACAAAAACAATATCTAATGTTGTTGGTGTTATTGAAGGAACTGATAAAGAAGCCGCTCCTTTAGTTATTACAGCACACTTTGACCATCTTGGACAAGATGGCTTAGGTAATATCTATGGTGGTGCATTAGATAATGCATCTGGAACAAGCTTTATCCTTGAACTACAAAGAAGCCTTTCCACATTTGCAAAGCCTAATCGTGATATAATTTTTGTTGCACTTAATGCAGAGGAATTTGGATTATTAGGCTCAAAACAATTTGCTGAAGAAAATATATTTAATATAAAGAATTCAGAAGTTATGAATTTTGATATGGTTGGAATTACTGGCTTTCCAATAACATTTATGCAAGGTGTTGATTTCAAAGATAAAGATTCAGAATTGCTAAACTCATTAGAGGATATATGTAAAAAAAATAATACTTCTTATGAGGTACTATATCAAGACTCCAGTGACCATGCTAGCTTCAATAAATTAGGTATAGATGCTGTTAGCTTTTGCCATAGTGATTTAAGTAAAATTCATACTCCATATGATAGTTTAACCTATATAAATTTGGATGCTATAGATTCTGTTTATGAAATAGTTAATCAAAAAATAATGGATAGTTGTTATAGTAAGTTTACTTTATTTCTTTACAATAAGTTGTTAATTCTTATTTTATCAATAATTTTAGGTATTTTAATTGGATATCCTCTTCTTAAGAAAAAGCAGTAAATTGTCCACTACGCAAATATAAATAAATGCCTTCGTCATAAATGTTATATCTGACGAAGGCATATTTTTCTGTCTTAAAAATATTACTTTTCTTAATTTATCTAATATTCAAAGATTTTACTTATTGTTTTGCTTTAAGTAAGCAGTTATAAATTGATCTATTCCACCATCCATAACAGCACTTAAGTTTGATGTTTCCTCATTCGTTCTATGATCTTTAACCATATTATATGGATGGAATACATATGACCTTATTTGGCTTCCCCATCCCATATCCTTAAGTTCTCCAGTTAGGTCTTCAATCTTTTCCTTATGAGCTCTATCCTTAAGTTCAATAAGCTTTGATTTAAGCATAGCCATAGCTGTATCCTTATTGGCAAATTGACTTCTCTCATTCTGACATTGTACAACTATCCCAGTAGGTATATGTGTTATTCTTATAGCTGATTCAGTTTTATTTACGTGTTGCCCACCTGCTCCACTAGCTCTATAAGTGTCTATCTTTAAATCTTCTGGTCTAATATCAATATCTTGATCTTTAGTAAGCTCAGGCAATACTTCTACTGATGCAAAGGATGTTTGTCTTTTACCATTAGCATTAAAAGGTGATATTCTTACTAATCTATGAATTCCTTTTTCAGCCTTTAAATATCCATAAGCAAATTCACCTTTAACTTTTAAAGTAACACTCTTTATTCCCGCTTCATCACCTTCTAATAAATCTACTACTTGAACTTTATATCCTTTCTTTTCACACCATCTAGTGTACATTCTAAGTAACATATCAGTCCAATCATTAGCATCAGATCCGCCAACACCGGCATGAAGATTTAATATAGCATCATTTTTATCATATTCTCCAGATAAAAGTAACTCTATTCTATACTCTTCAATCAGCTTTTCTATATCTCTAATTTCATAGATAATTTCATTTACAGTTTCTTCATCATCTTCTACAATTTCTGCTAATACTTCAACATCATCTATTCTATTAACTAAACTTTCAAATCTATCTATTTTATCCTTGATACTCTTGCTTTCCTTTGTAACTTCTTCAGCTCTTTTTATATCATCCCAAAAACCTTTTTCTTGCATTTGAAGCTCAAGTTCTTGAAATCTCTTTTCTAGACTATCCTTGTCAAAGAGAAGCCCTCATTTCATCTAATGTAACCTTTAAACTATTAAGTTTAGCAAGTTCTTGCTCTAATTTAATTAACACTATATCAACCCCTTTAGTTAATTAATAATTAATATATAACAATTAATTATTATTAATTTCATTTATTATATTTTATCATCTTAGTTATCTATTTCAAATAATAATATATTTTTAACACTGAAACTCTATATGAGTTTTTTATAAATTTTAAATTATTAATTAAAAAAGTGCCCATTAGGGCACCTTTTTATAATCCTCTACCGCAGCAGTTTTTATATTTTTTTCCACTTCCACAAGGACAAACATCATTTCTTCCAACTTTGTTATCATTTCTTGCAGGTTCTTTCTTTAAGCTTTTATCATCAGCTCCATGACTAGCTGAAGTTTCTTCTGCAACCTTTTCTCTTTCCACTGGTCTTTCAACTCTTACGTGGAATAAGTACTTAACTGTTTCATTCTTAATGCCTTCGATCATTTCCTCAAACATTGCACTACCTTCCATTTGGTATGCTTGAATTGGGTCTTGTTGTTTATATGCTCTCAATCCCATTCCTTGTTTTAAGTGATCCATGTTATCTATATGAGCCATCCATTTTTGGTCAACAACTCTTAAAAGAACTACTCTTTCAATTTCTCTCATTTGTTCTTCACCAAATTCTAACTCTTTACCTCTGTATGCTTCTAATATTACTGATAATAATTTATCTTTTATTTCATCATTAGAAAGATTTGCTAATTCTTCTACAGTTACAACTCCATTAGGTAAACATATATCTCCTAAGTATTGTAGTAACTTTCCTAATTCCTCTTCTAAGTTTTCAACTTCACCCATTAAGTGAGAATTTACAGCATCTGTAACTACTTCTTCTATCATAGATTCTATTTGATCTTTTAAGTTTTTACCTTCTAAAACTTCTCTTCTTTGTCTATAAATAACTTCTCTTTGAAGATTCATTACGTCATCATATCCAAGTAAGTTCTTTCTTATATCAAAGTTGTTACCTTCAACCTTCTTTTGAGCATTTTCTATAGCTTTAGTAACCATTTTACTTTCTATTGCTTCATCTTCTTCAAGTCCTAGCTTATCTATAACACCTTGAATCTTTTCTGATCCGAAAATTCTCATTAAATCATCTTCTAATGATATGAAGAATAATGATGCTCCTGGGTCACCTTGACGTCCAGATCTACCTCTTAATTGGTTATCTATTCTTCTTGATTCGTGTCTTTCAGTACCAATTACCTTTAATCCACCAGCTTCTCTAACACCTTCGCCAAGCTTAATATCTGTACCTCTACCAGCCATATTAGTAGCTATTGTAACAGCTCCATATTCACCAGCATGAGATATTATTTCAGCTTCTTGAGCATGGTATTTAGCATTAAGTACTTGATGTTTTATTCCTCTCTTCTTTAATAAAGATGAAATATATTCAGATTTATCAACACTAGCAGTACCAACTAAAACTGGTTGACCCTTTTCGTGTGAAGCAACTATTTCATTTATTATAGCCTTATACTTACCAGCTTCATTTTTGTAAACAACATCTGAACTATCTATTCTTGCAACTGGCTTATTTGTTGGTATAACAATAACGTCTAAGTTATAGATTTCTCTAAATTCATTTTCCTCAGTTAAAGCTGTACCTGTCATACCTGATAATTTATCATACATTCTGAAGTAATTTTGGAATGTTATTGTTGCTAAAGTTTTAGATTCTCTTTGAATCTTAACACCTTCCTTAGCTTCTATAGCTTGGTGAAGACCATCTGAGTATCTTCTACCTTCCATAAGTCTTCCTGTAAACTCATCTATTATAACTATTTGATCATCTTTCACCATATAGTCTTTATCTATTTTCATCGTATAGTTAGCTTTAAGCGCTTGAGTTACATAGTGTTGTAAACTTAAATGCTCTGCATCAGCATAGTTAGGTATTCTAAAATATTTTTCTGCTTTAACTATACCTTCATCAGTTAATAAAACTGCATTTGCCTTTTCATCAACAGTAAAATCTACATCCTTTATTAATGTCTTAACAAAATAATCAGCTACACTATAAAATTGAGTTGATTTATCACCCATTCCTGAAATTATAAGAGGAGTTCTAGCTTCATCTATTAATATAGAGTCAACCTCATCCACTATTGCAAAGTTTAGTTCTCTTTGAACCATTTCTTCTTTATATATAACCATATTATCTCTTAAATAATCAAATCCATATTCATTATTTGTACCGTATGTGATATCACAGTTATATGCAGCTCTTCTTTCTTCATTAGTTATTCCGTGTACTATAACTCCAGTTGTTAAACCTAAGAAATTATATAAATGTCCCATCTCTTCCATTTGAGTTTTTGCAAGATAGTCATTAACTGTTACAACGTGAACACCTTTGCCTGTTAATCCATTAAGATATGCTGGCAATGTAGCTACAAGTGTTTTTCCTTCCCCTGTTTTCATTTCAGCTATTCTTCCTTGATGAAGTACCATCCCACCAAGTAATTGAACTCTGAAATGCTTCATTCCTAATACTCTCCAAGAAGCTTCTCTACAAACAGCAAAAGCTTCTGGTAATATACTATCTAAAGACTCTCCTTTAGCTATTCTTTCTTTAAATTCAACTGTTTTATTTTGTAATTCTTCATCAGTTAAAGCTTGCATAGATGGCTCTAAAGCTTCTATTTTATCAGCTATACTTTGAAGTTTTTTTACTTCTCTTTCACTATATGTTCCAAATAGTTTTTCTAAAAATCCCATAAGTATTTCCTTTCAATTTAAACCATTATTCTATCTTAAAGTACCTTTTATAAATTATACCATTTATTATGTTAATAATTCAACAAAAATAAAGTTTACACAAAATCTAAAAGGAGCTCCATAAATCAGGAGCTCCTTTATAATTTACGCATAATCAGGTTCTAATACACCATAGTTTCCATCTTTTCTCTTATATATTACATTAATATTATTTGTATCTGCATCTTTAAATACAAAGAAATCATGTTGTACTAATTCCATTTGTAAAATAGCTTCTTCTGCAGACATTGGTTTTATATTAAATTTTTTAGTTTTTACTATTTCTCCAGTTGTTCCTTCATCTTCTAATGCCACTTCTTCTATGTTAACAAATTTTAAAGAATTGTTGTTTCTTCTTGATAACTTAGTTCTTTGTTTTCTTATTTGTCTTTCTAATTTGTTTTCAACTAAATCTATTGATTTATACATATCATCTGTTGCTTCTTCACATCTTAGTACAACGCCATTAAATGGTATTGTCACTTCAAATATTTGTCTATTCTTTTGTACACTTAATGTAGCTCTAGCTTCTACTCCAGGAGTAAAATACCTATCTAGTTTTGAAATCTTTTTCTCAATCATTTCCTTTAGTGCTGGTGTCACGTTAATATTTTTACCTATTACTGTTACTCTCATAAGGTCAACCCCTCTCTATTCGTTGTTGTTGTGTGTCTTTTAAGATTTCAAATTCTTTTATATATATATATTCTACTCTTTAGATTTTTATGAAGCAAGATTCGTTGAGTTTGAATTTTCTGAATATTCTCTTTCTCTTTAAACTTTACTTAACTTTTCTTTTATTATTATAGATTTACGCAAAAAAGCCACTAATTTCCAAAAAAATTAGTGGCTTTTTTGTAAAAGTTAGCTGACCTGGATTTTGACCCCACACTCGCCTACTGGAGCTTTTGCTACCCGGAATTAACCTCTCACTACTAACACTCTCAGCATTGCTGCTGGTAGGACTTACTTCTATACCGCACCATGCTCATTAAAACTTTGTTTAACTTACGTGGATCGTTTCGCCTGCGACTGGCATCGACTTTCATCCACAGACCTAACTTTACATTACTATTATATATGGCTTTTTGCAATTGTCAATACAGTAATTTCTTCTACATTATATTTTTTAAATATTTTTTCACATTCTAACAACGTTGCCCCTGTAGTAACTACATCATCAATAAGTAGAATTCTCTTATTTAAAATCTTTTTATCTCTTATTTCAAATGCATCTTTAATATTTTTATATCTTTCTTCTTTTGATAAACTTTTTTGTTCTTTAGTATCTTTAATTTTAATAAGAGATTTACTTACTGGAATATTTAATTCTTCGCTTAAATGTTTGGCGATTACTTCACATTGATTAAAACCTCTCTTTTTAATAGAGTTTTTACTCATTGGCACATAGCAAATCACATCACATTCTATTTTTCTTTCATATATTAAATCTAACAATAATTCTGAAATAATCTTTGCTGCTGTAAAATTTTTCTCATATTTAAACGCTAGTATTAACTCTTTTAAAATTCCTCCATAATATCCATAAGATAATATATGGTCTTGTTTTTCTACTCTCTTTATTTTACTTTCACAAAGTGGACATATCCCTATGAAACCTTCACTACTACACACTATACATTTGTTTAATGGTGGATAAATCAAATCAAGTATTGCTGAAATTACTGCTCTTATTTCTTTAATACTTTTCTTTCCCATAACCTTTGATTAAATTCTCTTGTTATATTTTTAGATTTATCCATATCTTCTGATATTTCTTTAGACACTAGCAGTATTTCTGGCAAAAATTCATTACTTACCTTGAGAGATCCACATAAATAAATTATATCCTTATAAGTATATAATTCATCATCTGAAAACAACATTACTATATTTAAGTCATTTATATGATTTATATAATTCCCTATACTGTTAGTAACTATAAAAACGGAATCATTATATCCATCCAATATATCTTCAACAAATCCAAAACTTTGTTCTTTTACGTATTTAACCACTCTTATATCATCATTTTTTAAGGTATTATAATAATTATTATAAATCTTATTTAACATATATTCTGATGGAACAATAATCAAAGCTCTCTTTTTGTTTTTCTTAAACCATTTAAAATATTCATATAGCGCTAATGGTATATCATTTTCTAACTTTATTCTAGTTAGAATAAATCTTGGCTCTACAATAGGAATATTATCTAATAAATAAGCCAATTCCATTTTGTTTCCTATAGGAAAAACATACTCAGAAGAATAAATAATTATCTTTCCAGATCTCCAATATATTTCTTCTACAGCATCTCTAAGCTCATCCTTTAATACTGTTGAAAAAACCGTTATATCATCGAATACAACAAGATCAAATTCATCATATACTTCAGATAACGAATCAATAGTTATAAAGTGTATGTTATCCCCTATGTGGTTCTTCTCTTGTTCACCTATTAAAATATTATAATATTCTCTTTTTCTCTTTTTCACTTGTTCTTTATCATTACAACACCATACATACAGTATCTTACCATTGTCATATAAAACTTTATTTATTAAATTCGAAAAAACAATAGATGTATTAAAAGGTCTAGTTTTAACAGTAAGTACCTTACTCTTCTTTTCATACCAGTTATTTATTTTTTTGAATGCACTGTTAAGCTCTTTATAATTCATCTTTCATAACCTCTCTAAATTCTAATCCCTAACTATCTTCTCATCTGCTGTAATATCTATAATTCTTTCCTTTAACGAAGAATATCTCTCTACATTATTAGTATTAGTAACCATATATTTAAGAGCTTTCTGACTTCCAACAACAACTACTAATTCTTTAGCTCTTGTTATCCCAGTATATAGTATATTCCTATTCATTAAAAATGCTGACCCCATAAAGACTGGAGTTATTACAACTTTAAATTCACTTCCCTGGCTTTTATGTACAGTTATTGCATATGCAAGTTCCAATTCATCTAAAAAAGCAAATTCATATACAACTCTTCGTTCATCATCAAATATTACTGTTAAAGTACTCTTATCCTCATTTATAGACTCAATAAAGCCCATATCACCATTAAATACTCCAACTCCTTCTTCATCACCAATGCCATTAATCCTAGTCCATTTAAGAGAGTAGTTATTTTTTATTTGCATAACTTTATCTCCTTCTCTAAAAACCATTTCCCTAACATTCTTTTCTTTTTTGTGATTTGATGGAGGGTTAAGTATTTTTTGAAGCTCATTATTTAAATTTTCTACTCCTAATACCCCTTTTCTCGTTGGTGATAAAATTTGTATATCTTTTACCTTATTCCATTTTGAATTAAAATTAGGTAATCTTCTATTTATCAAATCAATTATAGTCTTTAAAATATCATCTATATTTTCCCTTGAGTCAAAGAAAAAATCACCATCTTTTTTATTTAGATATGGTAGCTCACCATTATTAATTTTATGAGCATTAACTATAATCATACTTTCTTTACCCTGTCTAAAGATTTCATTTAATCTTACAACATTTATAAAGTTACTATTTATTAAATCTCTCAGAACATTTCCAGGCCCTACAGAAGGCAACTGATCAACATCTCCAACTATTATTACCCTAGTTCCTAATCTAATAGCCTTTAAAAGACTATTCATAAGCATAATATCTATCATAGATGCCTCATCTATAATAATTACATCCCCTTCTAAAGGCTCACCTTCTCCTTTCCCAAAGAATGAGTTTTCATCATCACTTACGCCCATCTCTAAAAGTCTATGTATAGTTTTAGCCTCTCTCCCTGTAGACTCACTCATTCTTTTAGCTGCTCTACCTGTTGGTGCTGCTAAAAGCACTTTCATACCACTATTTTCATATATCTCAATTATACATTTTATAATTGTCGTTTTACCTGTACCTGGACCGCCTGTTATTATCTCTATTCCATTGTTAAATGCACCAATAATAGCTTCTTTTTGAGCAGGTGCAAATTTTATATTATATCTTTTTTCGAAAGATTCTATTTCAAATAAAACATCAGTATTAATTGTTTGGAAGTTTTCTATACTTAAAGTAATTATCTTATTAGTTACTCCTAGCTCACAGTAATAATATGGCAAAGTATATACTGCATCTATTCCATTAATTTTTTCTACCTTTAATTTTCCTTCTAAGACGCTATTATATATATTTTCTACCACAAGCTCTTCATCAACCATAAGAACCTTCTTACATTCATCTATCAGCATATTCTGTGGCATATATGTATTTCCTAATCCAGAGAAATTATTAAGAACATATCTAATCCCACTCTGTATTCTAAATGGCGATACTATTTCAATTCCTAAACTTCTAGCAATTCTATCTGCAGTTAAGAAACCTATTCCTGATATTTCATCATTTAGTACATATGGATTTTTAGAAACTATATCTATTGAATCTGGACCAAACTTTTTATATATCTTCAAGCATTGATTTATAGTCATTCCATGTTTCTGAAAAAACATTATTATATCTTTTAAATCTTTACTCTCTAAATAAGAATCATATATTATGTTAAACTTTTTTTCACCTATACCATCAACTTCTTTAAGTCTTTCAATATTATTATCTAGAATTTCTAAAGTCTTATCTCCAAATTTATTTACTATTTTTTTTGCAGTTACCGGCCCTATACCATGAATTATTCCAGTAGATAAATATTTTTCAATCTCTTTCGCTGATGAAGGTAATAATTCATGATACTCCTCTACATTAAATTGTCGCCCAAATTGCTTATGATTAATCCAGGACCCTTTAAAATTTATTTGCTGTCCCTCTTTAAGCAATGGCATTATTCCAACAACTGTAATTAACTCCTTGTTAGCTGTAACTTTACTAACTATATATCCCGTATCTTCACTTTTAAATATAATCCCTTCAACTAATCCTTCTAGTACTTCCATTTTAATTTTCACACCTTTAAATCTTATCTTCTATATTATATAATTATATCATATTATATAAATTTAACTCATACCGCTTTAAATTTGGGTTATCTAGGAGGTATATTTTATGCTAATTAAAAATTGTAAATTAATTTACCTAGACAAAATAGAAGAAGGTTCTGTTTTAATCGAAGATGGTAAAATCAAAGAAATAAATCCTAGCTTTGAAAATTGTGATAACGTTATAGATGGTAAAGGATTATATTTAAGTCCTGGTTTTATAGATGTTCATATACATGGCGCTGGTGGTGTTGATACTATGGATGGAACGTACGATGTTATAAACACAATAGCAAAAACTATTGCTAAACATGGTACTACTTCTTTTACTCCAACTACTATGACTGTCGCTAAGAAAGACATAAGAAAAGCTATATCTGCAATTAAAGAAGCAAAAATCAAAGGAACAGATGGTGCTAATGTTTTAGGAGCTCACTTAGAAGGTCCATTTATAAGTCCTAAAGCAATTGGAGCTCAAAATCCAAACTTTTTAATAGAACCAACTATAGAAAATTTTAATGAAATGGTTGGCGAAGATGAAGATGCAGTAGTTTCAATAACAATGGCTCCTGAAGTAGATGGAGCTAAAGAATTAGCTAGTTATTTAACTGATAAAGGTATAGTTTGTTCAATGGGACATACTAAGGCTACTTATGATGAAGCTATGAATGGTATAAAATGCGGCTTCTGTCACTCAACACACCTTTTCAACGCTATGACTCCATTTACACATAGAGAACCTGGTGTTGTAGGTGCAATATTTGATTCAGAAATAACTACTGAAACTATATCTGATGGTATTCACATATCTTATCCATCATTAAGAACTGCATATAAACAAAAAGGAACTGACAAAGTTCTTCTAGTTACTGATGCAATGATGGCATGCGGAATGCAAGATGGTATGTATTCTTTAGGTGGCCAAGATGTAGAAGTTAAAGATGGAGCTGCTAGATTATTAAGTGGTTCACTTGCTGGTTCAGTTCTTACTTTAGATAAAGCAATTAAAAATGTTTATAATAATTCTAGCTACCCACTTAATGAGGTTGTTAAAATGGCTTCATATAATGGTGCTAAGCATTGTAAAGTAGAAGACAGAAAAGGATTAATAAAAGAAGGCTATGATGCTGACTTAGTTCTTTTTGATGAAGATATAAATGTAAAAATGACTATTGTTAACGGAAACGTGGTATATAGCACACTTGAATAGAAGTGCGAATTAATATGACGTAGAAAATAATAAAATTAACAGCTACAGAAACTAACCCACTCGCTAAGAACTTTTAGCCACTATCTTATGTTAAAATGCTAAAATTTAAAAACTCGCACGCTCAAACATTTAAATTTCTTAACGCATTTTCACAACGATATTGGCTAAAGTTCTAAAGCTCATTCTATGTTTCTTACACTATTAATTTTATCATTTTCTCATATGTCATAATCACTTCTTAAATTACTAAAGAACTACATAAAGTAAGATTAATGAATTGAACTACCGATATAAATTTTTGGTGAAATCGTGCAAATTCCTAAAAATTTAATCATCAATCTTACTATTAGTTATTTCTCACTTTATTTAAAAAGGAACTCACATCAATTTCTGTGAGTTCCTTTTTTATTATAAGTATTTTTTTATTTCTTCAACTTTATTTAATCTTTCCCATGGAAGATCTAAATCATTTCTACCAAAGTGTCCATATGCTGCAGTTTGTTTGTATATAGGGCTTCTTAATCCTAAATCTCTTATTATAGCTCCTGGTCTTAAATCAAAAGTATTTTCTACAACTTTTACTATTTCTTCTTCTGAAATCTTTCCTGTTCCAAAAGTTTCAATTTCAATTGATACAGGTTTAGCAACTCCAATAGCATAAGCTAATTGAATTTCTAACTTATCTGCAATTCCTGCTGCTACTAAGTTTTTAGCTACCCATCTTGCTGCATATGCTGCTGATCTATCAACCTTTGTTGGATCTTTTCCTGAGAAAGCTCCTCCTCCATGTCTACCATATCCACCATAAGTATCAACTATTATCTTTCTTCCTGTTAATCCACTATCACCTTGTGGTCCACCAACAACAAATCTTCCAGTTGGATTTATATAATACTTAGTATTATCATCTAAAAGTTCTGCAGGAACAACCGCTTTAATTACATGTTCCATTAAATCTTCTCTTATTTGCTCTTGACTAACTTCTGGTCCATGTTGAGTTGATATTACTATTGTATCTATTCTTACAACCTTATTATCATCATATTCCACTGTTACTTGAGTTTTTCCATCTGGTCTTAAATAAGGTAATGTACCATTTTTTCTAACTTCACTAAGTCTTCTAGATAATCTATGTGCCATAGCTATCGGTAATGGCATAAATTCTAGTGTTTCATTTGTTGCAAAACCAAACATCATTCCTTGGTCTCCTGCACCAACAGCCTCAACATCATCTTTATTACCAGTTTTTGATTCTAATGCTTCATCAACACCCATCGCTATATCTGATGATTGTTCATCAATAGATGTTAATACTGCACATGTATCACAGTCGAATCCATACTTAGCTCTATCATAACCAATTTCTTTTATTGTTTCTCTAACTACCTTTGGAATATCCACATAACATGATGTTGATATTTCTCCCATTACCATAACCATTCCAGTAGTTACAGCTGTTTCACAAGCTACTCTTGCCATAGGATCTTTAGCTAGTATACTATCTAATATCCCATCTGATATTTGATCACATATTTTATCTGGATGTCCTTCTGTTACTGATTCTGAAGTAAATAATCTTTTCATTATATATCTCCTCTCTTAATTAAGATGATATTAATTCTAAAGATAAAAAAAGTCTCTTCTTAAGATAAAGAAGAGACCTACTATTCAACCATGTCTTTCTTATCTTGCAAAATTAATTGCAGGAATTGGCACCACGCTTATACAATTAATAGATTATAATTAAAAATGATAACTTATTCATTTTTAATTCTTAATTATTAATTAATGAAGCAGGTTGCCGGGTTTCACAGGGCCCTCTCCCTCTACCTCTCTTGATAAGAACTAATATCAAATTTTATTTACTGTAATATATATTAACAACTATTATAACTAATGTCAATAAATTTAAATTGTAATATTTTTATATAAAAAATAAAAAAAGCATAGATAACCTATGCTTTAAATGGTGGGGGAGGACGGATTCGAACCATCGAAGCGAATCGCAACAGATTTACAGTCTGCCCCCTTTGGCCACTCGGGAACTCCCCCATAAATGGAGCTGGTGATCGGAGTCGAACCAACAACCTGCTGATTACAAGTCAGCTGCTCTGCCATTGAGCCACACCAGCGTATTTGGTGGAAACAACAGGGATCGAACCTGTGACCCTCTGCTTGTAAGGCAGATGCTCTCCCAGCTGAGCTATGCTTCCACGTTTTATATATTTTTAAAATTTAAATGGTGGGGGAGGACGGATTCGAACCATCGAAGCGAATCGCAACAGATTTACAGTCTGCCCCCTTTGGCCACTCGGGAACTCCCCCATAAATGGAGCTGGTGATCGGAGTCGAACCAACAACCTGCTGATTACAAGTCAGCTGCTCTGCCATTGAGCCACACCAGCATATTTAATTAAGTTATTAATGGTGGGGGAGGACGGATTCGAACCATCGAAGCGAATCGCAACAGATTTACAGTCTGCCCCCTTTGGCCACTCGGGAACTCCCCCATGTCTTATTAATAACTTTCATCATTTCGTGCATCACTGCCGAACTGACAATGACTAGTATATATTCATAGCAATAATATTTCAACCTTTAAATTTAGCCATTTTAAGAATTTATTTTTATTTTTCTCTCTTTTTCTTAATTTATCTTAATATTACTTATTTATATATTATTTAATATGTCTATTAATTAAACTAACTCTATATACTGATTTAAGATTCCTTCAAGCCTATTATAGTCTTCTTCTATCAATCGTTTTTTTATATATGATAAAGCTTCTTCTTTTGAATCTATGCTACCACTATTTAAAATAGAATTAACTTTTGCACAATCAATTACTGAAAGTTTATCCAATATACTTTTAACAACACTTCTTTCATCTAAAGTTAGTTCATTAATTATATTATCTAAACTTATAGTTAAAATATCTGATGTATATCCTTGTATAACCTCTTGATCACTAGATACGGATTTTTCCTCTATAGTTTCCTCTATAACGCTACTACTAATCTCATCAAATTCATTTTCCTTTTTAGCGTTCGGTTCATACAAAACTATTATAAATATAATACTTACAGCTACTAAAATTGACATAGTTCTCATTATTATATTCAGTTTCATTTATTATCACCACCTTATCTAAAAATAATTTCCATTTTTTCTTTTTTTATACTTATTATATTATTAGTTTTTTTTTCATATATATTATTGTTGAGAGGTGGTGGGTATAAATTGAAAAGGAAAGTTAATTATAAATCCAACTTATCTTATTATGAAATCGCAGAATTTATAAGAAAGTATATAACATCTGAAACAGTTATAGTTTGCATTGGCACAGATAAATGTATAGGTGACTGTTTAGGTCCTTTAGTAGGTACTTTTTTAGAAGAGTCTTCTTTTCCTGTTCCTGTATACGGAACATTACAATCTCCTATTCATGCTTTAAATATAGACAAGAAAATTGATGAAATTAAAAAAACTCATCCTCAGGCTACAATTATAGGAATTGATGCTTGCTTAGGTGATACTAATTCTATAGGTGAAATTCACGTAAGAGATTACCCTATCCATCCTGGTAAAGGTGTTGGTAAATCATTACCTGAAGTTGGTGTTGCTTCAATAATAGGAATAGTAGATTCTAGTGATAACGCTGAATTTTTTACATCTAGAGGTATTAGGCTTAGCCTAGTTTTTGAAATGGCACGAGTTATTTGTCATGGCCTAAATCATGCATATTATCTTAATTCTTCATATAATAAATAGCACTATAAGAATTACCTTATAGTGCTATTTACCTATTTATATATAATTAATCTATTAAATTTATTTCACTTCCAAAAATATCTGAATCTAATTTATCTATGTAGCTTAAAACCTGACCTGTCCCTTCTGCAACAGCTTCTACAGAATTGTGAGCTATTTCTACTGTAACACCAGTATTTTCTTCTATAAGCTTATTAAGCCCATATAATAAAGATCCTCCACCAGTCATTAATATCCCTTTTTCTATTATATCGGCAGCTAATTCAGGTGGTGTCTTTTCTAGTATACTCTTAACTCCTTCAACTATTACTGATACAGGTTCTGCTAAAGCTTCTCTTACCTCTTCAGTACTTATTTCAACTTCATCTGGTAAACCTGTTATTAAATTTCTACCTTTCATAGTAGTAGTTAACTTTCTTGAATCCTTAAATGCAGATCCTATTTTTATCTTAACATCTTCTGCAGTTTTTTCACCAATCATTATTTTATATTTATTTCTAACATATTTTATTATTGATTCATCAAATTTGTCTCCAGCAATTTTGATTGATTTTCTAACAACTACTCCACCTAATGATATTACAGCTATATCGGTAGTTCCACCACCAATATCTACTATCATTGCTCCATTAGGCTTGGTTATATCTAATCCAGCACCTATTGCAGCTGCTAGTGGTTCTTCGATTATATGAACTTTTTTAGCCCCTGAATTTTTAGCAGCATCCATTACGGCTCTTTTTTCTACTTCAGTAGCTTGAGATGGAACACAAACCATTACTCTTGGAGCTACTATTCTTCCTTTTCCGCAAGCCTTTTTAATAAATTCTTTTAGCATTCTTTCAGTAATATCATAATCAGAAATAACTCCATCTCTTAGCGGACGTACTGCAACTATATTTCCTGGAGTTCTCCCGATCATTTTTCTTGCTTCTTCACCTACTGCTAGTACCTTATTATTATTTTTATTGATGGCTACTACTGAAGGTTCTTTTAATAATATCCCTTTACCTTTTACATAAACAAGTACTGTAGCAGTCCCTAAATCTATTCCAAGGTCGTTCCCACTTCTCCAAAACCACATCTTATTCACTCCTACCAGATATATAATATTTCAAAATAATTCTTTTTCAGACAAATTATTCTTTAAAAATATTATATATGTAAAGGTATTATCATTCAATAGCTTTGTATTTTAATTTAGTAGCTTTTCCACCTCTAATATGTCTTTCTGCCTTATTTAACTCAAGTATATTTTGAGTCTGCTCTGCAATGCTTGGATTAATCTTAGGCAACCTTTCTGTCATATCTTTATGAATTGTACTTTTACTTACTCCAAATACTTTAGCAGTTTTTCTTATAGTAGCCTTTGAATCAATAATATATTTTGCAACTTCTAGTACTCTCTCTTCAATGTAGTCTTTCAAAAATGTAACCTCCTTATAAATAGATTTAATTAAAATATAATTCTTTTTAGTTAATCAGCCATTTGAAATCCAAATGGCTGATTAATATTTCTTAGAAACTAAAGTAATCAGATGGATTTAATTGATTACCTTCAGAGTCTTCAACTTGTAGATTTAATACATCTCCACAAACTTCTGAAGTAAAAATCATTGAACTATTTCCAACTGTTCCAATTTCATCTCCTGCTGAAACTATATCTCCAACAGCAACTGAAACTTCTGCATCTAAATTTGCATACTTAGTTTTTAATCCGTTTGTATGTTCTATAACTATAAAGTTTCCATCTTCTGTGCTCTTTGATACTTCAATAACCTTACCTTCTGCTGCAGCCGTAACAGCTGTTCCTACAGAAGCATTTAAATCAATACCTCTTCTAGTTCTATCTACTGTTCCATTTTCATTATCTTGTAATCTAATCATCTCTTTATATTCTCTAGATACAGTACCTTCTAAAGGTAATTGGAAAACTACCTCTGTTACTGTAGTAGAAACTGGAACATCTTCTGTGTTATCTGCTACCTCTGTATAATTGTCTACTTCTTCGTTATCAGCAACTTCATCTAATTCCTCTGATTCCTCTGCCACATTATCACCAATTTCAACTCTATCTGCATTTGGCATTTCGTTTCTTGAGGCTTCTGTAGAATCATTTACTGACTCCTCAACATTTAAAGTAAATTCATTATTCTGATTATTGCTTTGCTTTAACTCGTTATTTTTCTTAATTGTAAAAGCTGCAACAACAGCGACTATACATAAGCAAATGAATAGAACAAAGTAAAAGCCCTCCTTTCTAAAAAAGTCTTTTACCTTATCTTTGTTGTTTGAATTCATATCAACACCTCCTTTCTGTAGTCTTGCCCTATATACAAATTTAATTCAATTAATAACCAATTTCCGTACTACAAATTTCCTCAATAAAAAACAAAAAGACCTTTGTTTTTCAACAAAAGTCTCAATAAATTATAATTTTATTCAGAAAATCTCAAATTTGTAATTTCTACTCCAGTATAATAATGTTTAATAATTTCATTATAAGTCTTTCCTTCTTTAGCCATGACATTAGCTCCCCATTGACTCATTCCAACTCCATGCCCATATCCTTTACATTTAAATATTATATTGCCATCATTTATTTCATAAGTAAAATTACTAGAATTCAAACCATATAAAAACCTAAAATCTTGACCTCTAATTGTTTCTCCAGCTACTTGAATCTCTTTTACTCCACCGGCCTCACTTCTAGATATAACATTTATACTACTTTCAATATTACTCGCATTTAAAGAAGATTGTGGATATGACTCTTCGAACTTATTAATAAACTCATTAATAGTCATAGATACTTCGCTCTCAAACTTCGGCGCTATTTCCTCTCCAGTACTCTCTACTGATTTTAAATATGGTATATCTGCCCAATATAAATCAACAGAATTTTCTGTCATTCCTGAACTAGTAGAAAAAAACTGTGGATAAAGCACTAGCTCATTTTGATAGCTCATAACTTGTCCTTTAGTCGATTCTACTGCCTCAACTATTTTATTCCAATTTTTTTCTCTATCACTCTCTTGCCAAAGCTCTAGTCTAACTTCTTTGGATGTATAAACTTGACAATGTACTGAATCACATATATCTGCTCCATTTGCTTTCACACAATTTTTAATTTTTTTACTAGCTAAATATGTTCTAGCTGCTACAGCTTGTGCCTTTAATGCTTCCAATTCGAATGTAGCAGGCATTTCATTTGATATTACCCCACATATATACTCTTCTAACGGAACATCTACAATTTTATTTTGAGAAGTTATATATACACTTACCATTTCACTATCATTTAAAATTATATCTTTAACTTCTATAGTTGTAGGTTGAGTTATCTCTGCCTCTATTTCTTTAGTCACTTCTGACAATTCATCTAAATTAATGCCTTCTGATTTTATTAATATACTAGGCATAATTATCATAAATACTACTATACATATAGTCGTAAATAATAAAAATTTAATACCTTCATTTAAGTTTAATCTATATCTCCTATTCATAACTAACCTCCCACTATATTTATCCACAAGCTATATATATGTTTTAATCTGTAAAATAATTCTATTTATTTATTAAAAATAAAAAAAAATAAGACATGCTCAAAATTAGCATGTCTTTATTTTAAATATCTAATATTTATATTTTAATTCTCTGAACATTAGCTCCTAGATTATTAAATTTCTCTTCAATTCTTGTATAACCTCTATCTATATGATGAATTTCACTTATTATAGTTTCTCCATTAGCAACTAATCCTGATAAAATCATAGCGGCTCCTGCTCTTAAATCTGTAGCTTTAACTTCACATCCAGTCAATTGTTTAACGCCTTCAACTATAGCAATTCTACCATCAATCTTTATATTTGCTCCCATTCTAACTAATTCACCAACATGCATAAATCTATTTTCAAATACAGTTTCTGTTATAATACTTACCCCTTTAGTAACTGATAATAATGCCATCATTTGTGGTTGCATGTCAGTTGGAAAACCTGGATATGGTAATGTCTTAATATCTACCGGTACTCTCTCTTTAGTTCCATCAACTAACATTTTTTCTCCGTTGATTTCGAATTTTATTCCTACCTCTGTTAATTTTTCTATAGTAGGCATTAGATGTTCTTCATTCACTCCATTTATAGTTATTTTACTCTTAGTTATTGCAGCTGCCACAATAAATGTTCCAGCTTCAATTCTATCATATATAGGTGTAAATGGTTTTGTTTCTTTTAATTCCTTAACTCCAGTTATAGTTATTCTTCCATAACCTGCCCCTTCTACATTAGCTCCCATACTATTAAGAAATCTCGCTAAATCCCATATTTCTGGTTCTTCAGCTGCATTTTCTATTATAGTAACACCTTCAGCCAAAACAGCAGCCATCATTAAATTTTCTGTTGCTCCAACAGAAGGAAAGTCTAAGTATATTCTATTTCCTTTTAATCCTTCAGTTTTTGTATTAATATAACCATGACCATTTTCAATATCTACACCTAGTTTTTTTAATCCCTTTAGGTGAAGATCAACTGGTCTACTTCCTATATTACATCCTCCTGGCAATGATATTTTGCATCTGCCAAACCTAGCAAGCATAGGTCCAACAATCAAAAACGATGCTCTCATACGCTTTATCAAGTCATTACTTGGCTCAATCTCCTTTAAATTTGAAGTATCTATTATTAAATCTCCTGTTATATCAGAAAACTCAACAGAACATTCTAACTCTCTTAACACATTTACTAACACTAGAACATCTTCAAGTAAAGGCACTTTTTTTATTGTTATTTTTCTTGGATTTAAGATAGTTGCTACAATTATAGGCAAAACTGAATTTTTAGCTATACTTATATCAACTTCTCCTTGAAGTTTATTCCCGCCTTTAACTATAATTTTTTCCATATTACCCTCCATATTAATTGTTAGTATGTTACAAAAATTATTGGTGTTCCTATAATTATATACTTTCCAGTATCATAATTAATTTGTCCCATGTTAATCTTACTTCCATCAATAAATTCTGCCTTTGATACTTTTCCGTTACTTATTTCCGCTTCCTCTATAGTATCTTCATTTATTCCATCTAATATAAATGGTAATATATTTTTTTCTTCATCTATTCTAACCTTTGAAAAGTAATAAATTCTCTCATCTATACACTTACTATTTTTTAAATTTTCTACAGCTTGTCTTAAATCAGAGCTATTAAAATTACTCGAAGTATTCATTATTACTATTTCGATCTTTGTTTTCTCTCCATCGATTAAATTAATATTGTAAGTTAGCATTTCATCTATACAAACTATTCTATTGTTAAATATATCTATATCACTTATTAATTCATTTGTTAAAATTTCTATAATTCTATTCTTCTCTTCAATAATGCTTGTATTAGTAATGTATTCTAACTTAACTCCATTCTGAACAAAATCATAGTTTTCTATTAAAAATTTTTCCATATCTCTATAGTATTTTTCACTTTCATAACATTCATATTCTACTCCATTAATAATTAATAGAGAAAAGAGTATAATAAATATTAGTCCTATCTTCTTCATATTATTATCCCGCCTTTCCTCTAAAATTATTGTCCATTTATTAAGTTTTTATACTATTCGATATATAATAATATATTAATTACACCTCCAAAATGTTCCCTTTCTACAAAAAACCTTAATAACAAACAATTTATTAAAAAAATAAGTAATTTAAAATTACACATCTTTATTAAACCTATTCCCTTCTGTCAAAATTCAATTTAAATTTCAGTTAATATTTTATGTTAAAAAAAGAGAGATATTTTCAAATATTTTTTAAATTACTTGAAAATATCTCTCTTTTAAATATTTTTTTTAATTTCTATCCTTGCTTTAGCCCTTAAAAGTGCATTTTTTGCTCTCTCAGTATCTGTATTGCCTTTTCCTGACAACCTCTTTTTAGCTCTTTCTTCTGCTAGTTTTGCTCTATCTAAGTCAATTTCCTCTGGCCAATTTATAGAGTCACAACAGAATTTTATTGAATTATTATCTATATATATAATTCCTGATGAAGTAAATAAATTTTTTTCTTTTCCATCAGAAGAAATAAATGTAGTTACAGTAGGAATTGTACTTATAATTGACTTAGTGTGATTAGGTAAAATTTCTATTTTACCCTCATCACTTTCTGTTACTACTGAAACTACTGCCTCTTCTACCTTCTTATTATCATTAGTAACAATAGTTAGCTTACTTTGCTTTTCCACATAAATCACCCATTCATTTTACTTGCTTTTTCTTTAACCTCATCTATAGTTCCTGAAAGCAAAAATAATGATTCTGGAATATTATCACACTTACCTTCTAATATTTCTTTAAATCCTCTTACAGTTTCTGATATAGGCACATACTTACCCTTCATTCCTGTAAATTGTTCAGCAACAGTAAATGGTTGTGATAAAAATCTTTGAACTCTTCTAGCCCTTGCTACAACCTTTTTATCTTCATCTGATAATTCATCTACACCTAGAATAGCTATTATATCTTGTAACTGTTTATATCTTTCTAATATATTCTTAACTTCTGTAGCAACGTTATAATGTTCATCTCCAATTATTCTTGGATCTAATAATCTTGATGATGACTCCAATGGATCAACAGCAGGATAAATTCCAAGCTCCGATATAGCCCTTGATAAAACAGTCGTAGCATCTAGATGCGTAAATGTTGTAGCTGGTGCTGGGTCTGTTAAATCATCTGCTGGAACATAAACAGCTTGAACAGATGTTATTGAACCATTTTTTGTTGAAGTAATCCTTTCTTGTAAAGCTCCCATTTCTGTAGCTAATGTTGGTTGATATCCAACTGCTGATGGTATTCTTCCAAGTAAAGCTGAAACTTCTGAACCTGCTTGAGTAAATCTAAATATATTATCAATAAATAGAAGTACATCTTGTCCTTTATCTCTAAAGTATTCGGCCATAGTAAGCCCTGTCAATGATACTCTCATTCTTGCCCCAGGAGATTCATTCATTTGACCAAATACTAGAGCAGTTTTATTTATTACGCCTGACTCCTTCATTTCGTAATATAAATCATTACCTTCTCTTGATCTTTCTCCAACCCCAGTAAATACAGATAATCCTCCATGTTCAGTAGCTATATTATTAATCAACTCTTGAATTAATACAGTTTTCCCAACTCCAGCACCACCAAAAAGCCCTATCTTACCTCCTCTTTGATATGGAGTTAACAAATCTATTACCTTTATCCCTGTTTCAAGCACTTCAGGTTCTAACGATTGATCTTTAAAGCTTGGAGCTGATCTATGAATTGGATATCTCTCTTTTGATTCTATAGGTCCTTCATTATCTATAGTATTTCCTAATACATTAAATACTCTTCCTAATACCTCTTCTCCTACAGGAACTGTTATACAATTTCCTGTATCTACTGCTTTCATTCCTCTCTTTAGTCTATCAGTTGCTTCCATAGCTATAGTTCTTACTATATCGTCTCCGATATGTTGCTCAACTTCTGTAACTAACTTTTCTTTTCCAATTTCTATTTCTATTTCTATTTTGTTATAAATATTAGGAAGCGAATCTGAATCAAACTTTATATCAACTACTGGCCCTATAACTTGAACAACCTTCCCTACTTTTTGTTCTCCCATAATGTTTCCCTCCTATTATTTTTGAGCTTCAGCGCCACCAACAATCTCTGAAATTTCTTGTGTAATAATACTTTGTCTAATTCTATTAAATTTAATATTTAATGTTCTTAACATTTCCGTTGCATTATCAGTTGCACCATCCATAGCCATCTTTCTTGCACTTTCTTCACTTACTCTCGATTGTAATAAACACTCCATTAATTTGCTTTTAATATATAGGTTCATTGCATTATTAAATACGCTATCTATATTAGGCTCAATAATATATTTATCTTGTTGATTATCCTTTTTTTCTATTGGTAATAGTTTTATTACTTCAGGTACTTGATTTATTGGAGATTTAAAAATTGTACATACTATATTTACTTCAGCTATTTCATCATTTCTATAAGCTTCATTTATAATATTATATAATTCATTAACTTCCTTATTTGTTGGTACATCTGGCATATCAATAATCTGTTTATTTGATTTAAGATTAAATTTTTCAAAATATGATATTCCTTTTTTGCCAATAAGAATGATTTTACTCTCTTCTTTATCTTCTATAACTTCTCTAAAATAAGATACTACGTTGTTATTAAATCCACCACATAATCCAACATCTGATGTAATAACTATATATAATTTTTTTCCTTTGATTCTATTAATATATATAGATTCATAATCATCAGGCAGACTATTAACTACTTCTTGTACTATTTCTTCAATAATTTTCACATACTCATTGTTATCAGTAAGCCTGTTTCTTACTTTCTTCAGCTTAGAAGTGGCAACAAACCCCATAGCCTTAGTTATCTTCTTAGTACTTTGAATAGATTGTATTCTTCTTTTAATCTCTACAAGTCCAGATGTTCCCACAATAATGCCTCCCAAACAAATACATAGGTAGTCCTATATATTTTCAGTAAATATCTTTTTAAACTCACTAATACATTCTTCCATATCATTTTTTATTTCATCTGTTAAAACACCTTTAGTTTTTATGTCTTTTAATGTATCTCTATAATGTGTATCCGCAAATTCTATTAACTGCTCCTCAAATTTTGAAATATCAATTAATTCTATATCAGATAAATAATTATTACTTATAGCATATAAAATTAGTATTTGATATTCTACTTTCATAGGTTGATATTGCTTTTGTTTCAATATCTCTAATATTCTTTTTCCTTTTTCTAATCTTCCTTTAGAATCCGCGTCTAAATCAGATCCAAATTGTGAAAATGATGCTAGCTCCCTATATTGCGCAAGCTCTAATCTTAAATTTCCTGACACTTGCTTCATAGCCTTTATTTGAGCATTACCACCTACTCTTGATACAGATATTCCTGGATTTACAGCAGGTCTTTGTCCAGAGTTAAACAAATCACTTTCTAAAAATATTTGTCCATCTGTAATTGAAATAACGTTAGTAGGTATGTATGCTGTTACATCTCCTGCTAAAGTTTCTACTATAGGAAGTGCTGTTAAAGAACCTCCACCTTTTTCTTTAGATAATTTTGCAGCTCTTTCTAAAAGTCTTGAGTGAATGTAAAATATATCCCCTGGATAAGCTTCTCTTCCTGGCGGTCTTCTAAGCAAAAGTGACATTGTCCTATATGCTACAGCATGTTTTGATAGATCATCATAAACAATTAGAACATCTTTTCCCTTATTCATAAAATACTCTCCAATTGTACATCCTGCATAAGGGGCTAAATATTGTAATGGTGCTCCTTCTGATGCTGTTGCTGCCACAATTATGGAATAATCTAACGCATCCATTTTATCTAAGGTATTAACTATATTTGCTACAGTCGATTGCTTTTGCCCTATTGCAACATATATACATATTACGTCTTTACCTTTCTGATTAATTATAGTATCTATAGCTATAGCTGTTTTTCCTGTTTGTCTATCTCCTATTATAAGTTCTCTTTGTCCTTTTCCTATAGGAATCATAGCATCAATAGCTTTAATTCCAGTTTGTAATGGCTCCTTAACAGATGTCCTATCTATTATTGTTGGTGCCGGTGCTTCAATAGGTTTAAACTCTTCATAGTATATAGGGCCTCGTCCATCTATTGGTTCTCCTAAGGCATTTACTACTCTTCCTAACATATCTTCACCAACAGGAACCTCTGATATTTTATTGGTCCTTTTTACTATATCTCCTTCTTTTATCCCTTCTTCAGGTCCTAAAAGAACACACCCTACATTATCATGTTCTAAGTTTAATGCCATTCCATAGACACCATTTGGAAATTTTAATAATTCACCTTCCATACAGTCATCTAATCCATAAACTCTAGCAATATCATCCCCAACTTGGATTATAGTTCCTGTATCTTCAGTTTTTATATTCTTTTCATATTTTACTATTTCTTTTTTTATAATAGATGTAATTTCTTCTGGCTTTATATTCACCTTAACACCTCTATTCTAATTCAAGCATTAGTTCCCTTAATTTATCCATTTTAAATTTGATTGTTCCATCTATAACTTCATCTTCTACTTTTACATATATGGAACCTATTATATTAGGATCTATAATTCTTTCTAATATAATTTTCTTATTATATTTATTCTCTAAGTTATTTATCAGTAATTTATACTGTTCATCTGATAGTGGAATTGTTGTTTTTACAACTCCTTTTAATGTGTTATTTTTTTCAAGATTTATCTTTTCCATTTCATTTACTTTTTCTCTCAAATGCAGAATTCTATCTTTCTCAATTAAGATCAATAAGAAAGATAATAAATCTTCATCAATTTTATTTTTAAAAATATTAATAAAAGCCTTTTTCTTATTTCTTGTTCCAACTTGAGGATTCTTAATAAACTCATAAAACTCCTCATAATTATCAATTAACTCACATATTAATTTTAAAGTCTCAATATATTCATCAACTTTTCCATTTTCATCCGCAACTTCGTAAAGAGCCATTGCATATCTTTTATCTAAAAATTCATACATGTTTAATCTCCTACTTTAGAGATAAATTCATCTATTAACTCTTTATTTTTTCCTTCATCAATATTTTTTTCTATTAATTGCTCTGATAACTCCATTGCTAAGTTAACATATCTCTCTTTTAAAACATATTCATTTCTTTTCTTTTCTCTTTCTATTTCTACTCTAGCTTTTTCTTTTATGATTTCAGCCTCTTTCTTCGCTTCATCAATTATGTCTTTGTATATATTCTCAGCCTTCCTCTTTTCATCTTCAGTTATTTTCCTACTTTTTCTTTTTAATTCTTCTATTCTCTTTTCACTTTCTATGCTTATTGTTCTTGCTTTTTCTGTAGCTTCTTCAGCTTCTAAAAAAGTTTTATTTATATATTCTTCTCTTTCATTTATTACAGCCTTAACTTTATCAAAAAAGAAATGTTTTAATATCATATATAATATTGCTGTATTTACAATTGAAGCTAGTATAACCCCTATATTTATTTCCATGATGAGTTTTCTCCTTTCTGAGAATTATCTAAAACCTTAAACCCTTAGCTTATTCCTACGAATATTAGTAAAATTGATACTAATAAACCATATATTGCAGTTGCTTCAGCAAATCCTGCTCCTATCATTAATGCAGTTGTTATCTTACCACTTGCTTCTGGCTGTCTAGCAATACCTTCAACCGCTTTAGCTGTTGCATTACCAATTCCAATTGCAGCTCCTATACCTACTAATACTGCTATTGCAGCAGCTAATGCTCTTACTGACTCTTGATCCATAATTAAATTCCTCCTTAAAATCTTTATATATTATTAAATAAAATTCTTTCTACTCATGTAAAATTAGTAAATTCAAATTACTAAATTACATATACCTTATATGTTAAGTTTAGATTCTTACTTAATGTTCAACTGTTATTTTAGTATTTATCATTGTTAGCATAACAAATATAACCATTTGAATTGCTCCATCAAATATATCAAAATATGCATGAAGAGGTATTGGTAATCCAATTTCGGCTATCCATGCTAATGATGATAAAGCTTTATATACCAATTCAACTAAAACCGTTGCAGCTAATATGTTTCCAAATAATCTTAAAGCTAGAGATATAGGTAGCATAACTCTTTCTAAGATATTTATTGGTAACATAACTGCCATTGGTTTTGCATATCCGCCAAAGTAACGTTTTATACCTGTTTTTTTAATTGTATAAACTTGTATAAATACAAATACTATTAGTGATAATGCAATTGTTACACTAAAATTCTTAGTAGGTGCAGCTATTCCAACTAATCCAGTTAGATTCATTGTTAAAATAAATATAGCCAATGTACCTATAAAAGGTATTACATCTCTATATTCCTTTCCCATATTGCTATCCACAACATTTTTAATTAAGTTATATAAGTATTCAACAATCACTTGCTTCTTACTCTGTGGTTTACTTTTCAAATCTTTTGTAGAATACCATGCCAAAATCCCAATAAACAGTATTATTACTAGTTGTATTATTGCTTCTGGTTTTATGTCTATTATTAGCCCCCCAAGATTAAATGAAACTATAGGTTTGTATGACTCCATTTACTCACTCCCCTTTGCATTTTTAACCAAGTTATTGTTAATACTACGAAAAAACTTATAAAACCTAATACATAAGCTAAAAGTTTTTCGATGTTATATATAAATGGATACGCTATAATAATTATTGTTATAATTCTTAAAATATAACTTAATGGAAAAACATATTTAATAATCTTTTTTTTACTATTAATAGTCTTTTCAAGCATAACTCCACTAAGTATAAAATTTATAGTTGCAACTAATAATCCTAAAGAAAATATGAAAGCTAACATAGCATGTCCAATTACTAACAAAATCAAATTTATTATTGCCAATATCAATATTACATCTTTAATAAGTATCTTTAATAAACTTTTTGTTTCTCTATTCATATACTATTACTCCTTAGATAACTTCTGTAATTATAGCTCTTTGGAACCTTAATATAAAATTTAATATTTCCTAATGTTTGGTTATTTTTACTTATTTTATTATTATATTTTTATATTATTCACTCTTACTTATATTTTTCAACTCTATCTCATCTTATGAATAACCGATTAATTTTATGATTTATAAAATTCATTTAGCTGAATTTTCAGATTCTATACCACAAAAAAAGACCTTACTAAAATGTAAGATCTTTTTTTATTACTTATTCTCTTTCTACTACTAAAGCAGTACCCATTCCTCCACCTATACAAAGTGTTGCTAATCCTTTTTTAGCATCTCTCTTTTCCATTTCGTGAAGTAATGTAACTAATATTCTAGCTCCTGAAGCTCCTACCGGATGTCCAAGTGCTATTGCACCACCATTAACATTTACTTTACTCATATCAAATTTTAAATCTTTAGCAACTGCTAAACTTTGAGCTGCAAAAGCTTCGTTTGCTTCTATTAAATCCATATCTTCAACTGTTAAACCTGTATTTTCTAATGCCTTTTTAGTTGCATAAAAAGGTCCATATCCCATAATTGATGGATCTAATCCTTTGCTTCCATAAGAAACTATCTTTGCCATTGGTTTAATTCCTAATTCTGCTGCTTTTTCAGCACTCATAACCACTACTGCTGCTGCACCATCATTAATACCTGATGAATTTGCAGCTGTTACAGTACCATCTTTTATAAATGCAGGTCTTAATTTAGCCATACCTTCAATTGTAGATCCGAACCTTGGAAATTCATCTTGTGCAAATACCTTTGGTTCTCCTTTTCTTTGAGGAATAACTACAGGTACTATTTCATCAACAAATCTGCCATCTTTTATAGCCTTTTCAGCTTTTAATTGTGAATTTAGAGAAAATTCATCTTGCATTTCCCTTGTTAATCCCCACTCTTTAGCTATATTTTCAGCTGTAACTCCCATATGATAATTATTAAATGCATCTGTTAATGCATCATTTATCATTGTATCTAACATCTTACCATCATTCATTCTTTGTCCCCATCTAGCACTTTTTAATGCATATGGAGCTTGAGACATACTTTCCATTCCCCCTGCAACAACTATATCTACATCTCCAGTTTTAATCATTTGAGCTGCTAATGATACAGTTCTTAATCCTGATCCACAAACCATATTTATCGTCATAGCTGGTACTTCTACTGGTAATCCTGCTTTAACAGATGCTTGTCTTGCAACATTTTGTCCTAATCCAGCTTGTATAACATTTCCCATTAAAACTTCTTCAACTAATTCTGGTTTTATTCCTGCCCTATTTACTGCTTCTTTAATTACTAAAGAACCCAAATCTACTGCTGGAACATCTTTTAATGCTCCCCCAAAAGATCCAATTGCAGTTCTTACTGCACTAACAATTACTACTTCTCTCATAATATACCCTCCCATCAATTTCATAAACAATAAAGCTATTAATTGTTTAACAATTAATAGCTTTATTATAACATTTGCCCCTTTTAATTCTCAACCATATTTTGGATATTTTGTATTTATTTTACATCATCTTTTTTTATGTAAAACACTCTTTTATATATGATTTAATATTCTAACATATTACTCTCATCTATATATTTTCAATGTCCATTGATAAATGTATATCTTTTTCTTTCGGTATAAGCTGTCTTAATTTAACACCTGTAGCACTAAACATTTTTTTTGAAGCTTTCACTGAATCTGTATCAGCATATTTATCACTTAAATATACTACTTCCTTTATTCCAGATTGAATAATAGCCTTAGCACATTCATTACACGGAAATAACGCAACATATATAATGCATCCACTTAAGTCTTTTCCTTTAGCATTTAATATTGCATTTAATTCTGCATGTACTACATAAAGATATTTTGTATCTAATGTTTCTCCTTCTCTTTCCCAAGGGAATTCATCATCAGAGCACCCTTTAGGAAGACCATTATATCCTATACTTTCGATTATATTAGAACTATTAACTATACAAGCCCCTACTTGCGTACTAGGGTCTTTACTCCTCATTCCTGATAATAAAGCTACAGACATAAAATAATCATCCCATTTTAAGTAAGTTTCTCTTTTCATAAAAACACCACCTTAATATATATTAGGTTAATAGAATAGTTATTATAACAATTTATTCAATTAAACTTTAAGAATTTAGAATTAAGACTTTAGGAATATAATTAACTAATCTGATTTTAAATATTTATAAGTCTATAAACTACCTAGTAGTTTCATCTTTAACTTTTCATTCTTAACTTAAAAAGTCATTCGTACTTTATACAAAAAACGAAGCGCATGCTTCGTTTTTTATTACTTAGTTCCGAAAAGTCTATCTCCAGCATCACCTAATCCTGGTACTATATATCCTTTTTCATTTAGTTTTTCATCTATAGCAGCTACGTATATACCAACATCTGGATGTTGTTTTTGTACTAACTCTATTCCTTCTGGTGAGGAAATTAGGCACATTAATCTTATTTTTTTAGCTCCTCTTTGCTTTAATAACATTATAGCATCAGCAGCTGATCCACCTGTAGCTAACATTGGATCTACAACTATTACATCTCTTTCTGCTATGTCTTGAGGAAGTTTACAGAAATATTCTACTGGTTGTAGAGTTTCTTCATCTCTATATAATCCAATATGACCAACCTTAGCTGCTGGTATTAAGTTAAGTATTCCATCAACCATACCAAGCCCAGCTCTTAATATAGGAACTATTGCCATTTTCTTACCAGCTAACATTTGACATGTAGTTTTACAAATTGGAGTTTCAATTTCAACGTCTTCTGTTTCTAAATCTCTAGTTACTTCGTATGCCATTAACATAGATACTTCTTCAACTAATTCCCTAAAATATTTAGACCCTGTATCCTTACTTCTTATATAAGCCAACTTATGTGATATTAATGGGTGTTTCATTTCTGTTACTTTACTCATTGTTTATTCCTCCTAAATTAAATCAACTAATTTATATACTAACAATTAACATATACATATCAATTATTGGTTTTACATTAACTATTTGTTATTTCTATATTTCTCTTCTATCTTAGTTATCTTTTCTAATCTTCTAACGTGTCTATCGCCTTCAAATTCAGCTCCTAAGAAAGCTTTAACTATATCTATAGCTAATCCTTTACCAACTACTCTTTCCCCCATAGTTAATATATTAGCATCATTATGCTCTCTAGTTGCATGAGCACTAAATGTATCTGAACAAAGTGCTGCTCTTATTCCTGGAACTTTGTTGGCAGCTATTCCAATTCCTATTCCTGTTCCACATATTAAAATACCAAAGTCATACTCTTTAGCTACTACTGCTTCTGCTACTGGTAAAGCTATGTCTGCATAATCACAAGATTCTTCTGTATATGTACCAAAGTCCTTAAACTCTATATTTTGTGATTTTAAATAATTAGCTATCTCAGCTTTTAAATTTAAACCACCATGGTCACAACCTAACGCAATCTTCATAAAATCATCCTCCAACTTCTTCTAATGATTAATTAAGATAGAATGAGTAGTAATTTATAATGCTATATTACTAACTTTCTCCCTAAGTTCTTAATTTTTAATTATTTTTTATTTATAAAAAAGGAAGATAGGTTCCCCCATCCTCCATTAATTAAACATCTATAATATCATATCCAGCAGCTTTATTAAGCCTATTCATTATTGCAAGTCCAACCCCAGCTTCTTCAAAGCCTTGACATAAAATATATTGAACTCCTAAATCATCGCATTTTCTTAAAGCTTCAAAAAGATTTTGAGCTATTTGATATAAATCTTTTTCGCTACCTAATGATATGATTTCACCCTTATTAAATCTACTTACATTTTCATCTGTTGTTAGTATTGCTACTTTATTATTTTTATCTATATAATTCTCTAACATTTCTGAGATAATTTCAATAGTTTTTTCATTTTTGCCCCTAATTATTTTCAGAGATGCCTTAGGTGCATAATGTCTATATTTCATCCCTGGAGCCTTTGGCTTTAAATTATCACTTGGCTTACTCATCAAAGCTTTATCTATCTCTATCCTAGAATCAACCTCTCGTAACATTTCTAGAGTAATTCCGCCAGGTCTTAATACCATTGGTGGATTTACGGTACAATCTACAATAGTTGATTCAACACCTATATCACTTTTATTCCCACCTAGAATATAATCTACTTTTCCGTCTAAATCTTCAACACATCTTTCTACTTCAGTTGGACTAGGTCTTCCTGATATATTCGCTGATGGAGCTGCAATAGGTTTTCCTGATAATTCTATAAGCTTTAATGCTATTTCATTATTAGGCATTCTTATACCTATAGTATTAAGTCCTGCACTAGTTTCATCTGGAATTATATCTTTTTTATCTAAGATTATTGTTAGAGGACCTGGCCAAAACTTATTCATTAAATCTTGAGCTACCTTAGGAACATCTTTAACTAGATTTGATAAATCTTTAGAACTAACATGAACTATAAGTGGATTATCTTGTGGTCTCCCTTTTGCTATAAAAATCTTTTTTACGGCTTCTGAATTTAATGCATCTGCTCCTAGTCCATATACTGTTTCCGTTGGAAATGCTACTATTCCACCATCTTTGATTATACTTCCAGCTTCTTTTATATAATCTATATCATCTCTAATATCTTTTATTATGGCAACCTTTGTTTTCACAAGACTTACCTTCTTTCTTTTAAAATTCATTTTGCCTTCTTGCTATTTTAATATTATCTATAGCAGGGCTTGTATATACAGCTTTTACACAATTTTTATATATTATTTCTAGTAAAATATACTTATTTAAAGCTCCTCTATTTATTATTTGAAAATAATAAGTATCTTCAGGATTTATTTTTTTAAGCTTTAAATATTCATGATTAACTTCTGGATATCTCTGTAAAAACGATTTGCTAATATGTTTTAATGATTTATTTCTAAATTTCATAGTTGTAACTATTATTATTTCCATATCTTCTTTAGTATCATTGGTATGTACTATAGCTATTTTATCACAAATCAAAATATTCTCTTTTGAAAATAGTCCATTTTTGAATTTTAACTTATTATTTAAACATGAAAATTTTAACTTATAAAAATTAATCTTATTCAATATAGATAAAAAAATTAGTATTTCTAAAATTAATAAATATAAGTATATGAATTTTGACCTTATATTTGATAAGTAAACCATCATAGGTAAGAAGATACTTAAAAATATCATAGTACTATAAAATAATTTTTTTAATTTATTCTGCCTTTTTAATGCTTTATCTATGTACATAATTTATTTACCTATTCTAAAAGCCCTACATTATAAATGCAAGGCTTTTAATCTTATTACATAGAATCAGTATTTCCCATAGCTTTCATCTTTTCTGCTTGGTCAGCAGTGATTAAAGCATTGATAACTTCATCTATATCTCCATTTAAATAACTATCTAATTTATAAAGTGTAAGACCTATTCTATGGTCAGTTACTCTTCCTTGAGGATAGTTGTAAGTTCTTATTCTTTCACTTCTATCTCCAGTACCTACTTGGCTCTTTCTATCTTCAGCTATTCCAGCCATTCTCTCAGCTTCAGCTACCTCATAAAGTCTAGCTCTTAAAATTTTCATAGCTTTTTCTTTATTTTTAAGCTGTGACTTTTCATCTTGACATGAAACAACAGTATTAGTTGGTATATGAGTTATTCTTACAGCTGAATCTGTAGTATTAACGCATTGACCTCCATTTCCTGATGCTCTGAACACATCAATTCTTAAGTCTTTATCATTGATTTCGATATCTACATCATCAACTTCTGGTAAAACTGCAACTGTAGCAGTTGAAGTATGAATTCTACCACTTGATTCTGTATCAGGAACTCTTTGAACTCTGTGAACTCCACTTTCATATTTTAGCTTTGAATAAGCTCCAGAACCTTTTATCATAAATACAACTTCTTTAAATCCACCGATATCAGTTTCATTTGCACTCATTAATTCAACAGACCATCTTTGGCTTTCTGCATACTTTGTATACATTCTGAAAAGGTTAGCTGCAAATAATGCTGCTTCATCTCCCCCAGCTCCTGCTCTGATTTCAACAAATACGTTCTTATCATCATTAGGATCTTTTGGTAATAACATTATTTGAATTTTATTTTCTAATTCTGCTTCTTTTTCAGATAACATAGAAATTTCTTCAGATAACATCTCTCTCATCTCTTTATCTGACTCTTCACTTAACATTTCCTTATTTGCTGCTAAGTCTTCTACAACTTTTTTATATTCTCTATAAACAGTTACTAATGTTTCTAATTCTGCGTGTTCCTTACATAGCTTTCTCCACTCACTTTGGTTGGCCATTATTGAAGGATCTGATATTTTAACTGATAGTTCTTCATATTTATTTTCAGTAAATGCTAATTTATCTAATAACATAGTATCACTCCATACTCTAATTTTTCACATTTTAGTATTATATCATAGTAATTGTAATTTTATCAACTTTTTAAAGTTCCTATTACAACTCTATCTAATCCAGCTAAATCTTTAACTATTCTTACATCACTGTATCCGCTGTTTATCATTAACTTTTTAACTTCTTCACCTTGATCATGACCAATTTCAAAAGCAAGTATTCCATCATCTTCTAAAACCTTTGAACTTTCATCAATTATTCTTCTATAAAATATTAATCCATCTTCCCCACCTGATAAAGCTGTGTGTGGTTCATAATCTTTAACATCATCCATAAGAGTAGGAATTACTTCATCTTTTATATATGGTGGATTTGAAACTAATATCTTATATTTTTTATTCTGATTAATAACTACCTTTAACAAATCACTTTTTACAAACTTAGCTCTATCTTTTAAGTTGTGTTTAACAATATTACTTTCAGTTACTTTCATTGGTGTATCATAATAATCAATTAGGTCAATATTTATATTTTTCCTAAAACTTGCTAATGCTATACCTATAGCACCACTTCCACAACAAAGATCACAAACATTCATACTCTCATCTTGTGGAATATACTTTAATGTTTCTTCTACTAATATCTCAGTATCTGGTCTAGGTATTAATACCCCTTCTTCAACATTAAAATCTAATCCCATAAATTCGGCACTTTTTAAAATATACTTAATAGGCATTTTATTTTTCCTTTTTTCAATAAGCTCAAAATATTCTTTTTCATTTTTTTTGCTTATCTCTTTATCTCTATTAGTAATTAAGTATAACTTATCTTTATTTATGACTTTTCCTAATAATAATTGTGAATCAAGCATATAAGTATCTACTGCAGCTTCCTTTAAAATACTTGATCCTTCTTGTAATAACTCTCCAATTTTCTTTTTATATTCAATTCCTTCTGCTGCTAATAAAGATGCTATAGCTACTTCTATTTGCGAGTCATCAGGTTCTTTTGTAGTAAGCTCTTGTAACTTTAATCCTGGATAAGCTATTATTTTTCCTAATTTACTATCTGTTTTTCCAAGCCATTTAATTAATTCATAAGTTATTCCTGCTACAAATGGCATTAGTAAAACTCTAAGAACTATTCTTTGTATAATTCCACCCCATCCTGTTAACGAAAAAACTATTATACTAACAAACATAGTTAAAAATAAAAAGTTAGTTCCACATCTTGGATGAAATCTGCTATATCTCTTAACATTCTCAACAGTTAATTTTTCTTCATTTTCATAACAAAAAATAGTCTTATGCTCTGCTCCATGATATTGAAAAACTCTATATATATCATCTAACTTACTAACTAAATACATATATAAGATTAAAATTCCTACCCTTATCACAGATTCTATTAAATTTAATGCTATTGGATGTAATCCAAAGCTCTTAAATATAGAAGCTAATACTGTCGGAATTCCAACAAATAATCCTACAGATAACAAAAGGGAAAACATCATTGTTCCAGTAACTATTAAGTCATTTGCTCCCTTATCACCAAGCTTCTTCTTTAACCAAAGTTCAAACTTAGACTCTTCTTCATCTTCCTCAAAAAAACTAGCAGAATAATTTAAAGTTTTAATTCCAACTATTAAAGAATCTATTAAAATAAATATTCCTCTTATAAATGGTATATTTAGAAATTTATATCTCTTAGTCAATGGTTTGACACTTTTCATGTCTACTTCAATTTTACCACTTGGAGTTCTTACTGCTGTAGCTAATCCTTTTGAGCCACGCATCATAACTCCCTCTATTACAGCTTGACCCCCAACATCACATTTTCTCATATCATCACTCTTTCAAAATTATTTTTGGCTCTTATATTTTATATAACAATGTCCACATAATGATTCATATTCAACATTATCAACTAAATCTATAGCAACTTGTTCTCCTTCAAAAACAAACTTACCATTGATTTTTCTTCCGTTTAAGACAGCTTTTCTTCCACACTTACAAATTGTTTTCATTTCTTCAATACTATGAGCTAATAGTAATAATCTTGTACTACCTTCAAAACCTTGCATCTTAAAATCCGTTCTTAATCCATAGCATATTACAGGTATATCTAATCCGACAGCTATTTCAAATAATTGGTCTATTTGATATGATTTTAAAAATTGAACTTCATCTACTAATATACAATTAATTTTATATTTATCATCATTCCATTTTTTAACTTCATCATATATATTCATATCACTATTTATTACTAAGTCAACTTTTCTTTCTACTCCAAGTCTAGATACTAACTTATCTCCACCTTTTTTATCAGTAGCTGGTTTTATTAATACTACATTCATTCCACGCTCTTCGTAGTTATGTGCTACCTGCATTAAGTTAGTCGATTTTCCAGAATTCATCGCTCCGTATCTAAAGTATAATTTACTCATTAATTCGTCTCCTTTTTCGATAGTTATATATCGATTATAGCATTTTAAGCCATTATTAAAAAGATGTTTTATCCCTTAATTATCATTGACCTTTTCTACCCCTTATGTTATACTCAATTAGTCATTAAATATGTCGTTTAATGATACTTAAATTTCGAAAGAGGTGAATCATAATGAGAGAAGGCATACATCCAAATTACCATCACGATGCTGTGGTTAAGTGCGCATGTGGAAACACTTTCACAACTGGATCAGTTAAGGAAGAATTAAAAGTTGATATATGTGCTAAATGCCACCCATTCTTCACTGGTAAGCAAAAAATCGTTGATATCGGCGGTAGAGTTGATAAGTTCAACAAGAAATTCGGTCTTAACAAGTAATTTAACTTTTTTTGATCAACAGGAAAGATTTTTATCTTTCCTGTTTTCTTTTTATTTTAAAATTTTTACACTAATTAATATGTATACAAAAAGAGAAAGTCTTAATTTTTAACTAATATTAAATATATTAAATGCAAAAATCTAGCTAGCGCTAGATTTTTACAATTAACAGCATAGGAGCTAACAATAGCTTCTATCTCAACTCTTAAGTTTTGATACTTAAATAATAAAGAGTAAAAAGACAATACAAAATTGCTTTTTTACTCTTTATACAGTTATTACTTGAAAGTTTTTTTATTTAACTATATGAATATTAGATAGTACCATACCATGTATAGCTGCGTACTCTTTTTGAGTTTCTAAAGATAACTCCGGTGTTGTGTAAATAATATAGTTATCGCTTATATTACAAGTAGTTATATTGGAATGGTCCCCTATATTGATAACTTGTTCATTTTTTCTATCATAAAATTGTATTTTATCAAGCTCTTGCCATGATATAAACCTCTCACTAATTTTAGGGAAATCATATGAATAATCATTATTAGCCTGAATAGTAATTAATTTATTTTTCGTATATACATCTAAGTAATATTTTTTATCATAATCTACAGATGATACAACTAAAGACTCGTTATCCCCTTCTATATAAAGAACCTTTTTGTTATTAGTTATTTGTCTTACTTCATTAGTTTCTATATTTTCTATACATACAGCTGATGAATTATGATTATATATATCCTCAGTAATATAGGCTATGCAATTATTTAATATTACAGGACTCGTAGCATTTTCTTTAAATACAGAAGTCTCACCAGTACTTATAGTATATTTTCTTATTAATGGATACATCATATTATCTTTATATTCATAATCTACCCACAAAATAAAATCATTCCCCAAAGATAGTGGACTTGAATCTAGAGATAAAAAAGAATCACTTTCAAATATTGTAACTATCTCATTAGTAGATTTATCACATAATTTTATTCTTGTACCTTGCTTTTCATATTGATAAACCCCTTCTATCCAAACTATATATTTATTATTTTCTTTTAGTAAAACTGGCCTTAAATCATTTTCTACTTCATGAATTATATTACTAGTACTTGTGTCCATATTATAAGCTAATAAATTATACTTACTATTTTCATTTCTACCAGTATATCCATATATAATACCATCATCCGAAACTCCTAAAGGTAACCAAGGAATGTCTTGTTCTAATTCTCCTAATATTTTATTAAACGATAATTCACTTTCAAGAATACTTTTATTTAAAGTATTCTTAACTTCTATATCATTCTTACTATTAGCAAAGTCTGTATTATATATAATGTATAAACAAATTATAACTATAATTAATGTAATAATTATTTTATATTTTTTCATCTTAGTAACTATCCTTATTTAATATATTCTTTATATTACCATACGATCCCTCTACCATCAGTTACATTAGCCATTGTAGAAAGAGATACGTTATAGTATGGATTCTTTATATTTTGATACCAACTTACTGAAGAAGCATTATATATAGGCTCAGCATAATGAATAGTATCTCCATAATTATAATAACCATCTATTGGAACCCAATGGAATATTTCATATCCTGCTGGATGTCCTGGAAGATACGAACCACCTGGAACCTCCCATATATCTGCAGCTATCCCATATCCTCTATCTATAGAATATACTACTTTAGATTTTAATCCTGATGCAGTAACCGATGAACCATAAATACTATAATAGTTTATTCCTTGATATTTGTTTAGTGTATATTGCATTGGATTATATCCATCTGCATTACCTCCAACCCACCATGGAGTATTTCCCCATACATCTGTTTCTAGCCAATCCTTATGAGCTAAAGTTTTTTGTGAAGGATTGGAGCTCCTTGAAGAAATTATAGATTTTGCTGTAGATGGCCCACAGTAATAGTCTTGCTCCTGTGGAACTTGAAGTAAAGTTTCTATCATTCCGCTAGCAGCCCTTGAAAATAAATTAACATTGGTATAGTTACCAGTGTTTTTAATCTTCTCTAAATAAGCATTAGAAAGTTGCTCATTACTTCTTTCAATTGATTCATCTAAAAACGTGTTAGCTGATAAAATAAATTCCTTTTCATATTCATCACTAGATAAATTCTTTGACTTTTGTAAGTAATAATCTTTGCTTATGTTTCCTTGTTTAAACTCATAATATAATTCTGCATTATCACTTTTATTTTTATCTTTAGTAGATTCAAAATCTACATAGGTAGATTTATCCCCCTTGCTGAAGCTATTTGTAATAAACCCACTATTACTTGGTGATGCATTAGCCATACTTATCGTTGATGATGTTAAGATAAAAGTGGCTACCAAAACTTGTAAAAACCTTTTTTTCATTATAAGTCCCCCTATATACCATTTTATTAATTTTTCATAATAATTTTAACATAGCTATATACTCATAATTTGTAGTAATTTGTAATAAATATATCTTTTTTAATATTATATAATAGTTTTAATATCAAACAATTATTGAAGAAACCCAAAATACTGAAAGCACTAATGAGAAGGGGTTATCTGTTGAAAAAATATGAAAAACTTCAATCAAAGATAAACCTTTTGCAAGCTGAGAATGTATTATTAAAAAAGTTAGAAATGATAGAAATAGGTGATTATATTGACTATCATAATAATTATAGGTCTCAATGAAATTAAAAGAAGATGACTCCTGTTAATTACAGAAATTATCTTCTTAACGTTGCTTAGACTTTTTATAATATCTATTTAATCTGGTTAAATCCAATAATTTTTATTATGTCGAAACTATAGAAATACTTGATTTACTAACTATTTTATTAATTCTATTTATCTAAATCCTTACGTCTTCTTATAAATAATCCTAATAGTGCTAACATACTACCTTTAATTATAGTAGCAAGTCCAGATCCTCCCCCTGTTGCAGGTAACTTATTAGCATTAGAGTTTGAGGAACCTTCATTATTTGACTCTTGCTTACTTGGGTTTATTTCCTCTTTATTTTGTTCTTCTTGATTAGGTTTTTCTTGATTTACAACTACATTATTATTATTATCTTCTGTACCTACATCCCCTTTATTTTCATTTCTTGAAATGAAGTCATTAACAGAACTTAAAACATCTTTATAAATATTCTTAACCTTTAGCTCTATTTAGCATTCTTCACTATAATTATTAACCTTTCTAGTTAATGTACTTTTCCTAATAGAAAATCTTACTATTGTATATTCATCGCTATGTTCTACACTCCTTATATTTGCAGCAAATTCTTCTAAACTTAATAATAGCTTATCTGAAATATCCTTTTATTTATAAATTACTTAATTCTATCAAAAAAACTTTGATATCACTATTTTTTATCTAAATAGTATTATTAATAGCTCCTACGCTATAAATATAGAAAGTATTTTTACAAACAAAAGCCTTAACATATATTTTCTATATACTGTTAAGGCTTTTGTTTGATATATTGTTTTCGTATTAATTATTAGTCTTAAATGATTTATTAACACTATTTATATAATATTTTAGTATAGCTTTTTCACCAATTTTTTACCTATTTTTCACCATATTGAACTGTATTAGTTATTCTTTCAGGAAGTTTACCCATATTTTTTCTTCGACACTTTGGACATTTTTCAACTTTTGTTCTATGATCAATAACTTTAACTTTTTACTCTTAATTCCTAACTACTTTTTAAACACATCACTTTTTGGAAATACTGAAATAAATTCTTCGTTATCCTTAGTTTTAGAAAGCATATTAATAAGATTTTCAGTTATAGTTTCTATATTTCCATCTCTATACATAACTCTTCTTATAGCAAAAGCAACTTCTTTTTCAGCTTCACTTAACAATAAGTCTTCTTTTCTTGTTCCTGACTTATAAATATCTATAGCTGGGAATATTCTTCTTTCTTGAAGCTTTCTATCTAAATGAACTTCCATATTTCCTGTTCCTTTAAATTCTTCAAATATCATATCATCCATTCTTGATCCAGTTTCAACTAAAGCTGTAGCAAGTATAGTTAATGATCCACCTTCTTCTATATTTCTAGCTGCTCCAAAGAATTTCTTTGGCATTATTAATGCCCCTGGATCTAAACCTCCAGATAAAGTTCTTCCTGTTGGTGTTATAGTAAGATTATAAGCTCTTGATAGTCTAGTAATACTATCTAAAAGTATAACTACATCCTTACCTTGTTCAACCATTCTTTTAGCTCTTTCCAATACCATTCTCGATACCTTAATATGGTTTTGTGGTTCTTCATCAAAAGTTGAATAGATAACATCCCCATCTATTGATCTCTTCATATCCGTAACTTCTTCAGGTCTTTCATCTATTAATAAAACTATAAGTTTAACATCTGGATAGTTACGTGAAATATTTTGTGCTACCTTCTTTAATAAAGTTGTTTTACCAGCCTTTGGTGGCGCAACTATTATACCTCTTTGCCCTTTACCTATTGGACATATTATATCCATAAGTCTTGAAGATAAGTCATTTCTATCTTTACTTTCTAAATGTAATCTTTCATTAGGATATATAGGCGTTAAAGTTTCAAAAGCTTTTCTTCCTATAGCTTTGTTAGGATCTTCACCATTTACTTTCTCAACAAAAAGTAGAGCCTTAAATTTCTCTCCCTCTTTAGCTTCTCTCACTTTCCCTTGAACCTCATCTCCTGTTTTAAGGTTAAATCTTCTTATTTGAGACGGAGATACATATATATCATTTTCTCCTGTTTGATAATTATCACATCTTAAAAAACCAAAGTTATTATTTTCTTGAACTTCTAATACACCTTTGGCAGAACCTGATTCATTTATCATTACTTTAAGTCTTTCTTTTTTTTCTTCCCTATTTTCTTCATTAACTTGTTCTTGTGTTATATCCACTTCTTGATTTACAGCCTTCAGTTTAGGAGCAATTTTTTCTACTAATACTACTCCATCTTTTTCAATTCTATTAGGTGAAATTTTTATTATCTCATCTACTAATTCTAATTTTTTTAATTTACTTATATTTTTAATGCCTAAATTCTTAGCAATTTCCTTTAACTCTGCTAAGGTCATCTTTTCATAGTTTTCTCTTGTCAAAACTACACCTCCAATTGTTATTTTACATAGGGAATTCTTAGACTATCTCTCTAGAACTGATATATGTGAATTGAATTATTATCTATAATTTAGATTATATAAAGCAGAAATTTATCTCTTTTGCTTATGTATATATAATTATGAAGCAATAAAAGATAAAAAACAATAAAAACTTATATTATAAGCTTATCCCTTTTTTTATTTTTTATAACAACCATCAAAAAAGAAGCACAGAATATCTATGCTCCTCTATATATTTAATTACTTATTATTTTTTAATGATGCATTTATAAATCCTATGAATAAAGGATGTGGATTATTTGGTCTTGATTTCAATTCTGGATGGAATTGAGTTGCTACAAACCATGGATGATTTTTAACTTCAACAATTTCAACCAATTTACCATCTGGGCTCGTCCCTACTATATTCATTCCAGCTTCTATTATAGCTTTTCTAAAATCATTATTGAATTCATATCTATGTCTATGTCTTTCATATATTAATTCATTTTTATAGCTTTCATACGATTTAGATTCTTTATCAAGATTACAAGGATATGCTCCCAATCTCATTGTTCCACCTAAATCTTCTATATCCTCTTGATCTTTCATTAAATCAATAACTGGATACTTAGTATTTGGGTTAATCTCTGCACTATTAGCACCTTCATATCCAAGAACATTTCTTGCAAATTCAATTACTGCTGTTTGCATTCCTAAGCAAATTCCTAAGAAAGGTATATTATTTTCTCTAGCATATCTAATTGCTTCTATCTTACCTTCTACCCCTCTATCTCCAAATCCACCTGGAACAAGTATTCCATTTACATCATCAAATAGCTTTTCAGCTGTTTTAGTTTTAACATCTTCAGCATTTATCCATTTAATATTTACATTTGAATCATTATAAAGGCCACCATGCTTTAATGCCTCAACAACAGATATATATGCATCATGAAGTTCTACATACTTACCAACTAAAGCTATATTAACCTCATCTTTAATAACTTTAATCTTATTAACCATGTCTATCCATTCAGTATTATCTATATCTCTACAGCCTAACTCAAGCTTTTCAACTACTAATCTATCTAATCCTTCTTTATGAAGCATTAATGGAATTTCATATAAATGATCCGCATCTAAATTTTGTATAACACATTTAGCTTCTAAATTACAAAATAGACCTATCTTAGCTCTTAGCTCCTCTGATATCTCTTGTTCACTCCTACAAACTATTATATCAGGTTGTATTCCTATACTTCTTAATTCTTTAACTGAGTGTTGAGTCGGTTTAGTTTTAAGTTCACCTGATTTTCCTAAATAAGGAACTAATGTTACATGTATGAAGCATACATTTTCTCTACCTACATCATATTTTATTTGTCTTATAGCTTCAAGAAATGGTAGTGATTCTATGTCCCCAACAGTTCCTCCTATTTCAGTTATAACTACATCTACATCTTGTTCGTTACTAACTTTATAAACTCTTTCTTTTATCTCGTTAGTTATATGTGGTATAACTTGAACTGTACCTCCTAAATATTCACCACGTCTTTCTTTAGATATTACAGACCAATATATCTTACCAGTAGTTACATTACTATTTTTAGTTAAATTTTCATCTATAAATCTTTCATAATGTCCTAAATCTAAATCTGTTTCTGCTCCATCATCAGTAACAAAAACCTCTCCATGTTGATATGGGCTCATTGTTCCTGGATCTATATTTATATATGGATCAAATTTTTGAATTGATACCTTTAGACCTCTATTTTTTAATAATCTTCCTAGAGATGCTGCTGTTATCCCCTTCCCTAATGAAGATACAACCCCACCTGTAACAAAAACATATTTAGTACTCATTTATATTTCCTCCTAAATAAATAAAATTAGCATTTAATAACTATAAAAATTCAAATAAAAAACTCAATTTTTCTATTGACTATTGATTTTATATTTAGTATAATTTAAAATACCTCACTCTATAAATAAGTGAGGTGAATCAATATTTTTCTATGATATCATAATATTTTATTCTTTATCAATGTCTTTTATTAGTCATTTTTTATTGTTTTATCTAAAATTACGTAATTATCCCTGAATTGCTTATTAATAAGCAATCTTTCTTCAGCTTTCTTCAAATTATAATTTATACTCTTATTACTACTAAACATCAGCTCATCTATAAGCTTATCTTTTTCTAAACATCCATATTCTTTTAATAGTAATAAAAATAAATATTTACACTCTTTATTTTTGAGTAAATATAATAAATCAAAATTAGTTATTTTATAATATTTACATAATACATCTACCACAACTCTATACTTTTCTATATTTATCACCTCTAAATCAAACTATAGACAAAAACATATCTTTATTAACTTCAATAACCACTTATTTAATTTATCCCCATAAAACTTTCATTTATACAAAAAAAGTGGCATAAAGCCACTTTTTCCATTTTTACTATTGAACTTTTATCTTTACCTTTATCTCTGTTGTTATAGGCGGTTGTCCTTCTGCACTTAAAAGATACTTAGCATAAATAAATCCACCATTCTCATCTATATTTATATCTAATATCTTCGTATCTATATGTAAATGTAACATACCATATGGTGTATTGTATAATGATAATCCCATTTCTCCTATTTTAAATTCCATAGTAGTACATGTTGTACCAACTCTTTCTAAAACAAATCTATCTTCTTCAATTTTAAGATTTGTCGTTGTTCCCTTCATTCCAGAAATCTCTGATTCTTCATATATAATTTCATACGAACTTTCTTTCACTATAAATTTCCCTGGAGTAATAACTTCAATTGCATCACTTTCATCTATATCAGAAAAACTTTTCACTTGAATTATTGCATTCTTCTCCATAATTTCCTCCTACTTAACTGATACTATGTACTCTTGTAATTCCTCATCACTTATAGGTTCTACTTCTATTTCAGAATTAAACTTACTTCCATACTTTCCAAATTTAACTTTAAGTACTTTTTCCGTTCTACCCTTACTATATCTTCCTGATATTCTTGCAGCTAACTTTCTATCTTCTTCTGTTCCTTCCCCTTGTAATAATACAAGTGCCCCTGAAAAGTCTGAAGTATGGAATGAATAATAACTTCCATCTATATGATTTTTAATCATATCACCTTCATCTTTAGTTCTAGCTACTATTATCTTATTATTATCCTTGGTTCTAAAATGTCTACCATATCTTAAAAGACTTAATTCATCTTCTTCTACTTCATTTTTATAATCCAATAAATCCTTTAATCTTAAGGCATAGTTAGGTTCAGTTAATTTACATCCACCTGCTGGTGATGGATATTCAGTTATTCCCCACTTTTCAGCAAGTTCCATTTGAGCTTTTCTACTTCTTCCTGATATATCTAATAACTTTTCTCTATCAACTAATCCACTTAGCTCCATTTCTGTAGGATCTAAATTTTTAGCACATAATGGTCTTAAAATCTTATTTGCAAAACCTGATTCTTTTTTTACAATATTTAATGCTTGTCTGTTTTGAGACATAGGTCTTTGATTTAAAACCTCACCTGTTATAATAAAATCTGCTTTGTATTCTTCTAATAGCTTTCCAGCATAATTCATCATCATAGCATGACAATCTATACATGGATTCATGTTTTTACCTCTTCCATGCTTAGGATTTTTAACCATATCTAAATGTTCATTAGAAAAATCAACTACCACTAATGGAATATCTATTTGTTTTGTCATCTTTTTAGCACTTTCTTCGCTAAAGAAATAAGATCTAAAACAAATACCAATTACCTCTATACCTTGTTCTTTTATAAGTTTTGCGGCTAGTATACTGTCTAACCCACCTGAAATCATAGCTAACGCCTTTGTCATATTAGCACTCCTCTACTAGTTAAATATTTTGTCAAAAACCTCTACTACCTTAAACTTAAATATAACTTGCTTATCATTATCTTTTTTATTTTCCTCAGTTTTACCTTCTATATTAGCTATATTTTCGTCTAATTTTTTTGTATCAACTATATTTTTGCTCTCATCAACAAAACATAATGGTGGAAACATTACACACCACCAATTTTGACCTTCTCCACTTCCTATTATTACTCTATAAGCCTCATAATTACCTTGAGGAAATATATAATCTCCATATATCTTATCTGGAAAATTCTCATTTGACAACATAGTCTTTACATCATAATCAAAACCTTCTTCGGCAATTACCTCTTTAGCTATACTATTAACTTCTTCTATACTCGAATTTAATATTTCCCTTGCATCATCTAAACTTTCAACACTTTCAAGTTTTATAGACATCTTATCTATTATTTTATCTCTAACTTTTAATTTTAATGCTTGATCTTCTTCAGAATCACTATTAGCTATTACATGAAATCTAATTAGCTTGTCCGCAACTTCTTCATAATTTAACTCTCTTAAATCTAAAGATGCTTCATTATTTCCTAAAGAACATCCTCCAAATAAAGTAACAATAAATACTATTATAATAAAATTAAACATATTTTTTTTCATAAAGATAACCCCCTCTAGCTTAATTATTTCCAATTTATAGGGGATTATTCATTTTGCTATTTATTTTTTATATAGTTCTTGTTAAAAATACTTCATTATATTTTTCTTTCATTTTCTCAAAACATTTTTGTGCTTTAAGCATATCATCAAAAAAAGCAAACACCGTTGGACCACTTCCACTCATCATAGAATTTATTGCTCCATATTTATTCATTTCTTCTTTTAAATCAATTAAAACCTTATGCTTTTTCAAAGTTACATTTTCTAATAAATTCTTCATATTATATGCAACATATCTTAAATTATCTTCATCCATAGCCTTTATTAATTCTTCAGTTTCTGGATGTTTTTTTACTTTTTCCATATTAAAATTCTTATACACTTCTTTAGTAGATACTCCAAAAGAAGGCTTTACTAAAACAATAATTTTATTTTTAAATGGATTTAATGGAGTAATTATCTCTCCAATTCCTTCGCATAGTGCTGTTCCTCCTTTTATACAATAAGGTACATCAGCACCTAGTTTCAATCCTAATTCCATAAGTTCTTCATCTGAAGCATTTACTTCAAATAACTTATTCATTATTTTCAATACTGTTGCTGCATCAGTACTTCCGCCAGCTAAACCTGCCGAAACTGGAATATTTTTAAATATTTTTATTTTTACCCCTTCTGCGATATTATATCTTTCTTTAAAAGCTATCGCTGCCTTATAAGCAAGATTTCTTGAATCTGTTGGTACATAATTTTTATTACACTCTATAATAATATCTTTATTATTCTTTTCTACAATAATTTCATCGTATAAATCTATATTTTGCATTATCATTCTTAAAAGATGATATCCGTCATCTCTTTTTCCAACTATATCTAGAGAAATATTCACTTTGGCATAAGCTTTCATTTTCATCTCTTTCAGTTCCTTTCAACTTTTACTATATATTCTAAATAAAGTTCAGGTATTAACCCGAACTTTATTTATCATGTTATAAATTATATTATATAAGTTATTTTATTTCTCGTAAATATCTGTTAGATTTACGTATTTGTTAAATCGAACTAATTACAGCATTAGAGTTTTTATTTTCATTTAATTTATCTATAACTTCTATCAAAGGTTCAATCTTTTCGTAGAAAACAATAATACTATCTCCTATAGTAGCCTCTCTTATAGCTTCTTTAAAAGCTTCTACCTCATCTAATACCATTTTTACACTAACATATTTATTACAACTATCTATTCCACCTTTTATAACTTTTGCAATTTCACCTGGTTTTCTACCTCTTTTATCTTTATCTTCTTTGATTATAATTTTATCAATAAATTTTGAACTAACTTTTCCAATCTCTTTTATTGATTCATTATTTCTATCTCCAGGAACTCCTATTACTCCTATTACTTTACCATCAGTTATTTCTTTTACTGCTGATAAAGCTTTCTTATATCCTTCTATATTATGACCATAATCTAATATTATTTTAATTCCATTATACTCATGAATATTAAATCTTCCATAGTTCTCTCTTGAATTTAGCTCAAAACTTTGAATTGAATCTTGTATAATATTATAATCAACATTTAATCCAATTAACGCTGCACAAGCAGCCATTACATTTTCTATATTAAATTGCAATGCACCTTTTAATATTATTGGAATATCATCAATACTACTTATTCTATATTCTCTTCTTTTCTTATTAATGCAGATATATCTTTCCTTTAAATAAACTACAGTTTTACCGTCTCTAATACTATTTATTATAAGTGGGTTTTTATAATCTTTAGAGAAATATATTATATTTGACTTTATTCTATTTATAATTGTATTACTATACTTATCGTCAGCATTAATTATTACATACCCATCTTTCTTAACAGCTTCTGCTACCAACGATTTTACATAACATAAATCTTCCATATCCTGCACGCCATCGCAACCTAAGTGATCTTCTGTTATGTTTGTTATTACAGCTACATCGGCTAAGTCATACGCTAATCCTTTTCTTATTATTCCACCTCTAGCTGTTTCAAGTACAGCTATATCTACATCCTTATTTAATAGTACACATTTTGCGCTATCCATTCCTGTATCATCGCCAATATCTATACATTTGTTATTTATAAATATTCCTTCTGTACTAGTCATTCCTGAACACATTCCAAGTTTACATAAGGTATAATTTATAAGACGTGTAGTTGTAGTCTTTCCATTTGTTCCACTTACTGATACTACAGGTATATTCTTTATATCTTCTTTATACATCATCTTAATTATTTCATCGCCGACATCCCTACTCTTTCCTTCAGAAGGGTATATATGCATTCTTAAACCTGGAGCAGTATTTACCTCCATTATTATCCCATTATTATTCATAATACTTTTTGATATATCTTTCGTACATATATCTATGCCACATACATCTAATCCTATAGTTTTAGCAGCTCTTATACATATATCTTTATTTTCTTCACATATTTTATCTGTATAGTCAATAGCTATACCACCTGTAGATAAATTAGCATTTTTTCTTAATAATAATTTTTTATCTTTTTCTAAAACACTACTTAATGAATAACCTTGCTCACTTATAAAGTTAATAAGCATATTATCTTTCTTAACTTTAGTAAGTGGTTTTTCATGACCTTCACCTCTATACTCGTGTGAATTTAAATCATCTATTAATTCTTCTATGCGCTTATTGCCATCACCTATTATATATGGTGGTATTCTTAAAGAGACACCAACTACCTTATTGTTTACTAAACAAACTCTGTAGTCATCTCCCTCCCAATATTCTTCTAGTATAATATCATCAAACTCATTTATTAATTTTTGATAAGCTATAATAAGCTCTTTTTCATTTTTTATTCCTATAATAACGCCTTTACCTTTATTTCCATACTGAGGTTTTAATACTAAAGGATATCCTATTCTTTCTGCTTCCTTTAATAAATTTATTACATTACATACTTTAGCACCTCTAGCTACAGGTAAATTTTGCAAATATAATAATTCTTTAGTTAGTAATTTGTCACAAGATATATCAGCTGAAATACAACCAGTATTACTTGTAATTGACGCTTCTATAACTCTCCCTTGCTTCCCATAACCTATTTGATAAAAATTGCTGCTTCCCAACTTCATAACTGGTAATCCATGCTTTTGAGCAGCTTCGCATATTGCTAAAGTACTAGGTCCAATTAGCTCATCATTTAATATTTCTTTTATAATCAATATTCTACTTTTAAAATCTATAACCATGCCACTAATTAATCCATTTATTATATCAATAGCTAATTTTGCAGATTCTATACCTGCTTTAGGGTATTTATATTGATATATTATTTGATATATATCGCCTTCTACTTCTCTTGCTTTTCCATAAGCAACATCTATACCAATTATATTTTGTATTGCAATAATGATATGTTCACATATATGAGCTAAATATGTACCTTCCTTAAGCCTTTTTACAAACCCTCCATCTTCATCTATTCCACACCTATGAGTATATAATTCTGGAATCATTTTTACTAAACTCTCGTTAAATCCATTTATATCCTTGCTAGGCGTTTCACAATATCCTTCTAAATCGACATCAAGTCTTATACACTTTTTATGTGAGTATATATTCTTCCCCTCATAAATGTTACTACTTAGTATTTTCATTTTTTAAATTATCCTCCTCGAAAGGTACTTTTTTAATTAAATCAAATTTATTACCTTCCTTTAAAACATGAAGTTTAACATTAAACATACTTAAAACTTCATCACAGTATTGTTCTGATACATTGCTATATATTATTGAACTTCCATCTAAAAAATATACTGCCCCTGATCCTATTACTTCTGCAATGCCTTTATCACTTACCACTATTGCAGTATCTTCATCTATTCCAATTCCTAAAACTTCTGGATTTTGAGCTACAGCTGTTAATAACCTTCCTATTCTTCCCCTTTGAGCAAAGTGTTGATCTATTATTACACTATCAATTAGCCCTAATCCAGGTGACATTTTTAATGTGCATTTTCTTGGTGACTCCTCGTCTTCTCCTTGAACTATCATTGTATGACTCATAACAGAAGCTCCTGCAGAAGTACCAGCTATTACTTTCCCTTCACTACAAATATCCTTCAATGCATCATACACTGGAGTTCCACCTAAAATACTTGTTATTCTAAGCTGATCTCCACCTGTAAAAAATAATAAATTACATCTTTTTATTAAATCTACATTCTTCTTATTACACGCATCTTCTCTATTAGTTATATCTAATTTTTCTATATTCTTTATTCCAAGACCTGAAAAAACTTTATTATATTTACTATAACTTTCGTCCGGACATTCAGTTGCTATAGTAGCTATTAATAGCATATCAGTATCTTTATTTATAAAATCAGCTACACGCTTTAATATCTCTTTATCACCTTTTTTATCTTCTGCGCCTCCTATTATTATTAAATTTCCTTCTATTTTTTCATCCATATTTTCACCTCAAATCACACATTCACTATTTTATCCATTCCTAAACCATATTATTCAAAATCATAAATTAAAAGGTAATTGCTTAATTTCAGCAATTACCTTTTAATTTATTCTTAATTATTAACTTTTAACTGGTAACTAAAAAATTGCTCTTCCAGGAATTATAATTCTTTGTCCAATATTAATAGAGTCTGGATTCTCCATATCGTTAACCCTTATCAATTCATCCATAGTAGTATTGAACTTCTTAGCTAATTCCCATAAAGTATCACCTTTGTTAACAACATAAATTGTAACAGATGATTTCTTTTCTTTCTTTTCTTCTTTATTTTGAACTACATCTACAATCCATTCCTTGTTAACATTGTATAATACATTTACTGAAACTGATAACGTAGCTCTAATAGCTATAGTATTAGCCTCTATTGTTCCATCTATAGATTCTAATTGAACTTTAGCTATAACATTCATGTCTGGCTTAGTTCCTTTTATATCTAATACTGATGTGAAAGGTATTTCTCCATTACACATATCAACTTTATAGCCCTCATCAGCAGTTTTATATAAAGCAGATACTTTAATTATACCTTCAATCTTTACTTTATCTTCTTCAGCTGTCTTATCAGTTATAACAGGACAACCATAAACCATAATAATATTTCCTAATCTTTCATTTTCATCCTTTAAGTATAAATTATCTTTTAATATAAGATCAGTTGTCATGTTTCCATGAACTACTCCAATCTCACAGTTATTTTCAACTAGGTCCATTGTAACTGTTGGTGAATACGCATCTTTTACTACTTCTACACTTTCTCTAGACATGACCTTAACATCACCTCTAGCTACGAACTCAATGCTTATGTTTCTATTTTCGCCCAAATCATCAGGCATTACAGTACAATCGCTATTAACTACATCTATATTGTGGGATGTCATCATTTCACTATTAGCACCCACTAATTCTTCTTCCTTAGATAAATAAACATCATCTTGTAATACTACTAAATCTTCTGAATCTCTGCCTTTATATAGTACTTCTATTTTGCAATAACATCCAAAGTAAACTTTATTTTCTCCTAACTTAACTTCCTTTTTGTGTAACATCATAGAATACTTCAAGATTTCATCAACTTCTGGTTTATCCATAGTAACTTTTATAAGTGATTTTCCTATAAATTCAATATCTTTTTGACCTTTAACTTGATTTAATTCTTCATTTTTTCTTTGAACTTGTACATCTCCACTACCTTCAATATCCTTTACAAATTCAAGATCTTGTATTTTATAAATATTCCACTTAGTTGATCTTACTCCATCAATAGAAATCTTTCTTTCATTCATTATGTTAGCTTGAATATGTTCAATTACACACTCTACATCACAAAGGATTTTATGTTCTTCATTATTAAGTTCAAGATAATCGGCAAATTTTTCAGATAAATTAACAGAATCAACTCTTTGTGTTCCGCTTTCATCTTCAGACAGATATAATACAGAATAATTTATTTGTCCTTCAATCATTACTTTATCTGCAAGTATCTCTTTATTGGTTACAGTTGCTTTTGCATCTACCCCTAAAATCTGATGTGCATCTGGATGTGAATCCTTAATTAAATATTCCCCTTTGAGAACATGATTAGTTGAGCCTTCTCTTAGTAGTTGTTCATATTGAACATTCTCTTTTATAACATCTATTTGTGACATCATATCCCTCCCATAGTATAACTACTATTTAATATATATTTCTCTAAATATATATTTATTCTAAAATATATAAACTGTTTCTTTTTTTATTTATATTTTAAATTTCAATTTATTTCATATATTTACTTTTAAGTATTATAATTACATATATTGTGTCGAATTTTAGGTTTTATCAGAACTTTTTTTAATTTTTTTTTATTTTTTTTAAATAAGTTGTTGACTATTGTTTAAATATGTCGTATTATAAAGATGGTTATTGACCATATAACCTCTCATAAATTCTCAATACCCTTTTATACCATAGTTGAAAGATGGATACCCGCCATCTTTCTTTTTTTTTAATAAACAAAAGCTTCGATAAATATCGAAGCTTTTGTTTATACAGGATAATATAACAGTACTGTTTTTGTTAAAACATCTGAATAACTGTATGTCACTGTCCTTTGGGTGTCGTTTTCTAGCCTAACTACGAAAATACTTGGATGAACACTCTCTATTACTCCGTCGTTAACTAAAATCTTTTTTCTACCACCATTAGCTTTAAGAGTAACTTTTTCACCTAAATGATTTTGTATATCTTTTTTAATGGTAGCGATAGTTTTGTTTAACTCCATATAAACACCCTCCTTTTAATATATTATAACATATTTGGTATTTTTAGTCAAATCAAATATATTATTTTATCACGTGTTAGATACAATGTCAATGTAATCTTTTACTTTTTTATAAAAATAATAATTCCCACATTTAATATTATGGGAATATTGTTAACCTTTTATACATTTTTTTAAAATATAATTAGTACGCAAAATAGATTAAAGAACACTTGAAATAAATTGTTCGTGAAGCTCACAGGTGAAAGGTCGACTTCGTCGAAGTGAAAAGGCTACTTGCGTAGCGGTGAAAAGTTAACTTGAGTTAAAGTGAAAGGTACTAATGTAGAGACTTTTCACTATTGCCAAATGCAATATTTTCTCTGTCACGAAGTGACATTTTCATCTCAGCTTTAGCTGACTTTTCCCCTTTTACGAAGTCAAACTTTTCACCAAAGTGCTTCGCACTTTATACAAATGGAGATCTAGGATATCCTTCTCTGTATTTTCCTCTTGTTTGCAATCCCCCAATTCCTCTTATTCCTGTTATTGTACTATCTATTACGTCTGTAATTGATACAACCGTATCTATTCTTGAATATGCAATTTTTTCACATACAAATACGGGATCAAGACAATGTATTAATACTCTACTTGGAGAACTTGCAAAATTTGCTCCTGCATCTAATAAGCACTCATAACATGATTGGCATGCACCAGCAAAAATAACTAATTCATCATAACTAGAATTATAATTTCTTAGTGCCTTAACTGCATCTATATAATATCTAGAGTTTCTATAATTGTCCAAATCTAAAAAATCATCAGTTTTCTTTAAAACACTATCATGACCTGTTAATACGACTATATCTGGTTTTATTTCTTTTACTAAATCAACTACGCAATTCCATTGTTCTTTTTCTGGAATAGCTCTCCCAACTGCATCTAAGGATAATTGCTTATATACTTTTAAACAAGTTTCTAAATAATCTTTATCACCGTCAATGTGGAGTATCTTCCCGGGTCGTCCAAACATTAATTCTTTATTTGGATTTTGTTTTTGACTTTTACTCCCCCTTGACATTATCGCTTCCCTCGCTGCCAAATCACCTCTAAGCCCTATAGCTTTATTTATAGCTTCATTTACCCTTGTATTTAATATCTTTTCCTTTGTTCCTATAAAAGCTGAATCTACTTGTTCTAAATCATCAACAGAAGAATCCGCAATTATTCTTATACTAATTCCTTTTAAAATATAAATAGCTTGACCTTTTTCTTCTTTTATATCAATTATTTTAAATGTAATATCTTTATCATAGGATTTTCTTACGACAATATCTCCTATTTGCATCTCTACCTCGCTTAAAGTTACTATCATTTTATAATATGTTTTTTTACTAATTTTGACTCAAATAAAGCATCGTTAAAATAACGATGCTTTATTTGATATCATAATTATTCTTAAATTGTTCTAAGAATTTAAGATATTCTTCTTGCTCATTTATTATACCTTCTAATTTACTAGCAAAGGTGTTTTGACCCCAATTTACTTCATTATAATAATATCTATTTGCTAATCTCCAATATCTTTGTGGAAATTGTAAATATGCAAAAAGTACTTTATATTCCTCTTCTTTTAAAGGTGACTCTTCATTATAAGAATCAATTATAGCTGTTGCAAAATCTATATTCCAATTACATCTCTTTAAAACCTTTGTCATAAAATTTGAAATATCAAATGTTCTTATTTCTCTCTTGCAATAATCAAAATCAATTACACTTATCTCGTTATCTTGTCCAATTATAATATTATGATAAGTATAATCATGATGACAAAATCCCTTTTCATTCTCTGCTACAGCGCATAATGCTTCATATTCAGATTCTTCTAAAGTTTTTAAAGCCTCTTTACCTATCTTTTTATAAAAATCTAATGATTTTATATATAACAGGTCAAAGCTACTCTTATTATTTTTCTTTCTTACCATATCTCTCATCTTATCTAAAGATTTAACCCTCTTTGCCATTAATGTAGGCCATCTCCCCAAGTCGGTTTTTAACTTGGAATTTTCTGGTGGATCATATCCTTTTGATGCTTCATGTAATTTTGCAAGTGTTCTAGCCGCAATTTTTACGTCTTCTATGTTATGAAAATCACATTCCCTACCCTCTAGCCATTCAGACAAAGTATATAAGTCCTCATTAACTAATGCATAGGGCTCCCCATCTATGTTCAAAAAATACCTATCTACATTTTTAAAACCATTTTTTATAAGATGCTCCTTAGCTCCATATACAAATAAAAGCTTTTGAGGGCCATAATTTATCTTCTTTAAACACCTTTCACCTTTGTTGGTTTTTAAATAGTATACTCCTTTGTTAGCTTTAATATTATCGATTTTAATTCCAAATTGTCTTTCTACTTCAAACTCCCTCATCATAACTCTCACCCCCTTATATATTTATATGTACTATTCAATTCTTTTATTAACGTTTTTTTACTTTATTTAATATAATAAATTAAAACTATATTGAAAGGATTTAATTATGAATATAGGTATTGATGGAAGAGCTGCAAAGTGGTATAGAGGTACAGGGATAGGAACATATACTTATCAACTTATAAGTAATATAAATAAGATTGATAATATTAATAACTATCTATTATTTCTTCCTCAAAATACAGACCTCAAACTAAATAATAACTTTGCAACAAAATTAATCGAAGAATCTCCTAACTCTAACTTTTGGGATGAAGTCAATGCCCCTAATATATTAAATAATACTGACATAGATTTATATCACGTTCCTCAAAATGGTGTTGGACTTGCAGAAAATATTAATTGCCTAAAAACTATAACACTTCATGATATAATCCCTTTAAGAATGCCTGAAACTGTCAGTGATAGATATCTTAATATCTTTAATAATCAATTACCTAAAATAATCGAAAACTGTGATGGTATAATAACTGTTTCTCAATTTTCTAAAGATGATATAGCAAAGGAATTTAATTTTCCTAAAGAAAAAATTTTTGTTACTTATTTAGGTGCAGAGGATATTTATAAACCATTAGATAAAAAGTCATGCAAGAACTTTTTAAAAAATAGATATAATATCGATAAAAACTTTATACTTTACGTAGGTGGCTATAGCCCACGAAAAAATATTATCGGTATATTAGAAGCTTTCTCTCTTTTAGATCCTAAGCTAAGAGAAAATCTTTACGTTGTTATTACAGGTAAAAAAGGTATTTCCTATAGTATATATATGAAGCGAGCTGAAGACTTAGGAATCAAAAATTCTGTAATATTTACCGATTTTATTCCTTTAGATCACCTACCATTATTTTATAATGCTTGTGAATTCTTAGTTTATCCATCTTTTTATGAGGGATTTGGATTACCTCCACTAGAAGCTATGGCTTGTGGTACTCCTGTTATAGCATCAAATGTAACGTCTATCCCTGAAATTTGCTCTGGTTCAGCATTATTAGTAGATCCTCATGATATAGATGCTTTAAATTTATCTATGGAGGAATTACTATCTGATGATAATTTAAAAAATTCTATGATTAAATGTGGTTTAAGCAACTGCTCGAAATATTCATGGTTAAATACGGCCAAAGATACTATTTCAGCATATAAATCTATAATTGGAGTTTAATTATGCATTGTTATTATTTAAAACTAAATTTGCTATACTGTAATCTCTTAATTTAAAAGGGCTAGCATTGCTAGCCCTTTTTATTTATTGCTAATAAATATTTAATTATTTAAAAATTCTATCCTAAATTTATCTATTTCTAATTTATTTTTTAGTCTGCTTAAAAATACTTCTTCACTCCAAGCTTTTTGTTTAAAATAGTAATCAGTTGCAATACTTATAAAATCTTTAGGATAATTAATTAATTTTCTTAATATTTCTACCTCTTCTTTCTCTAACTTATTCACTTCATCATATGATTTTATAATTAGTTCTATTATTTCTTCGTTATATGCTAAATTCTTAATTACCTTCATAGCATATCCATAAATATCTACTATTCTCATATCAATGCTACAATAATCAAAATCTATAATATTTACTTTATCTCCATCTATAATAAAGTTATGATGTGCCAAATCATTATGACATAGCACTCTATTCTCTTTATTGTTAATCAAACTTTCGTACCTACTATTTTTCAATTCTTCTATAGTCTTTATTAAGTCTTTTTTTGCATTATCTACATTTTGTAAAAACAAATTGTCAAATTCATTTTTATATCTATACTTGTTAACAAGCTCTTCTAGTTGTAATAAAGTATAATATTCCTCTTCCATCTTATTAATTAAATTTTCACCGCTATTTTTCTTTATCTCTTCTTCTGAAATATTTTTAAATATATTATTAGAGGCTATATGCATTTTTGCAATAGCTTTAGTGCATAATTCCACTTCAATAGGATTAGTAAATGTAGCCTCTCTTCCTTCTACCATATCAAGTAATACATATTTCTTACCTTTCCATACGGTTATTATATCTCCATTTGTATTCCTAGTGTATTTTAAAACCATTGGATATTCTGACTCAATTATTTTTAATACCTTATCTATAAAATCGATTCTATCTTTTGTAGAATCTGTTATCTTCAATACTTTTTTGCCCTTATCTGTGAATAAGACAAATACCTTTCTTAATGGAATTACATCATTTATCTTTATTCCTAATAAATTTATGAACTCTTCTTTAAAGTCATATTCACACAATATATTTTTATCTACATATCTGGTTTTAACCAAATTAACTCTCCCCCTTATATTATCTCATCACCATCTATCTCTATAGCCATATTAATCTTTTTAATCCAATCATCGTAGTCATTATCATCATACCCTCTATACTTATATATTAACTTCATAGTTTCAAATGGATAATTACATAAGGCAGTTAAATAATTTTTACTTTTTTCTGATAATGATGATTTATATACAAATTCATCAATTACTTTTTCTATTTGTATGTTAAAATTTCTACGTTTTATCCTTTTAATATAATTAAATAAATCATGCTCTATTAAATTATATGATATATATTTTGTTGTTCTTATTTTTAAGATTTCATTTTCTGCAAGTTTCAAATTTCCTTCATCTACTCTTCCTAAGCACATTTCATAATTATTCATACTCCGTCTTATAAGATCAAAATAACTCTCATTATCCATAACATCAAATGATGTCTTTGCTCTATTTAAAGCTATATTTCCTTTTTCTAAAAGATAGAAATCAAATTCATTTTTATTATTCTTTAGGTTTATAGTATTCAATAGTTTATCTACTTTTTTAATCTGAACTCTAAAATTTTCAACATCTTTTCCAATTGTACTATTTATTCTAGGTATTATTGTTATCTTATTATTCATTAATCTACTTTGTATCATTACAATTAGATCTAACTGACTACTTATATCTATACTATTTTTATCGCTTTTTCTAGTAATATTTTCATCTATAATTACCTTGTTATTATTTAAATAAGTTATTATATCCATAAGTTCACCACCTATCTAAAATACTCTTCTAAAAACTCCTCTCTTTCTTCTCTATCATCTAAATATTTCTTTAATTTACTTACAAAAAATTCTTCTCCCCACAATTGTTGCTCCCAATAATATTGAATTCCAACTTGCCAAAAAACTTGAGGGAATTTTATAAAATACTTCATTATATTTAACTCTTCATCTTTTACTTCATTACTTATAGAATAATTGTTTAATATTAAATCGGCTTTTTCTTTACTCCATTTTCCATCTTTCATTGCCCTTATCATAAGAGAACTTAAATCATGAATATGAGAATCTAATATACAGTAATCAAAATCAATAATATTAAGTTCTCCATTCCTATCTACTAATATATTATGATGAGCAAGATCATGATGGCAAAATCCACATTTCATAATTTCTTTATTCATTAAATAGAAGTAGTTACTCTTTTTTAATCCATTTATACTGGCTATTCCTCTCTCTAACTCTTCATCTAAATGCTCTAAATACAATCTATCAAATTCAGATTTCTTAGCTTTTTGAGAAATTCTATGAGCAAAATCTAACATTTCATCACATCTTGTACTAAAAGTACTTATCCATTTATTCCACCCATATCTTGGTGTCATTCTTCTATCTAATATAAAACCTGTACTGCAAGTATGAAGTTCACCTATCTTTTCAGCAACTTTAGCAAGTTCTATAGGATTATCATAATTGCTTATTCTAGATGGAATCCATTCTGTTAAATATGCATATTTATCACCTAATTTTATGAAATCCATATTATTTTTAGTTTTTATTATACTTGGAACAGTTTTAAATCCTTTTTTTTGCAAATGTTTCATAGCAGATAAAATAAAATAAAAATGAGGGAATTTATATCCTATAACTTTTACACAATACCCTCTATCTTTTGAATCAATTTTATATGCATTTTTTATTTGTTCAATGTAGCGTATATCTATATCGTAATTATTTTCTATAACCCTACTTATATTGATAGTATCCATAACAAACTCCTATATTTTTCTTCTTATTTATTATATGAATACTATATTTTATTGTGTTTGCTATCACATAATTAAATCTCAAATAATATTATTAATATTATAAAGTTTTAAGGAGTGAAATTTAATGAATCTCTCCATAGATGGTCGAGGTATTACACTTTATAACGGTTCAGGAATTGGTACTTATATAGCAAATCTACTTAAAGAATTAATTACTATTGATAATAAAAATGAATATACTATATTTTGGGCTGGAGATAATTATGATGCATTTAAAAAAAGCAATACTAATATTGTTTTAACTTCAAAAAGACATGGTATGTTTTATGAAAATTTTTATTACCCTAATTACTTACAAAGTAATAATATAGATTTACATCATATACCTCAAAATGGAATTGGCTTATCAAAAGATTATCCTGTTCCTTGTGTTGTTACAATTCATGATTTAATTCCTTATACTCTGCCTGAAACCTGTGGTAAAGGATATTTAACAAGATTTTTAAAAGATATGCCATATATTATAGAAAATTCTAAAGGGATTCTTACAGTATCTGAATATTCTAAAAGGGATATACTTAAATTTTTCCCAAGCTTTCCTGAAGATAAAATTTTTGTAACACCTTTAGCTGCAAATTCATCCTTTTACCCTATGGAAAAAGATATCTGTAATAGTTTTTTAAAAGAAAAATATAATATAGATTTTCCTTTCATTTTATATATAGGTGGCTTTAGTTCAAGAAAAAATGTTAAAGAACTTATTCTCTCTTTTAATGATATTTATTCATCACTAAAAAAGAAATATAAATTAGTATTATGTGGTTCTATAAAAGATGAAGGTGAAAAATTAAAAGAATTCTGTAAAGGTCTCGGACTTGAAAATAACGTTATTTTTACTGGATTTGTTCCTGATGAAGATTTACCATTCTTTTATAATGGTTGTAGCTTATTTGTATATCCTTCACTTTATGAAGGTTTTGGTTTACCTCCGTTGGAGGCTATGAGCTGTAAAGCTCCTGTAATTACTTCAAATTTAACATCTATACCTGAGGTTACTAAGGATTGTGCTTTGTTAATAGATCCATTCAACAAAGATGAGTTATCTAACTCAATATTAAAAGTATTAAATTCTTCTTCTTTAAGTGAAGAACTTTCTGAAAAAGGATATAGTAATAGTAAAAATTTCACTTGGACTAAAACAGCTGAATTAACGTTACAAGCTTATGAATCAATCTATAAATCACTAAATAATAATATCTAAAAAAATAAAGTGCGAAGCACTTCTAGTTAACAGTTAAGAATCAAGCTTTAATAGTTAAGGATGAAACTACCACATAGTGTCTAAAAATATATCTTTAATAAATTTACACTATAATTTCAACCTATGACCATTAACTTTTCTATTTTAACTTTTAACTATAAAATGACTCGCACTTTTTATCTAAATACAGGTAATCTAGACAGATGCCTTACTAAATAATTAGCAGTAACCCCTATAAAGATTCCTGTCCCTATACCTACTATAGATAGTACCGGTAAATATAACATAACTGATATATTGTGAACTATTGATGAAGCAACTAATAATTGTCCTACATTATGAAATATAGCTCCAGTTGCACTTACTCCTACAATACTTACTTTTTCTTTAAAACTTTCCTTTACTAATACCATTGCAAAAAAACTTAAAACCCCACCTGCAGCACTATACATAAATGATGATAGGTTTCCACCAAACATTGTAGATAATGTAAGTTTTAAAAACACTACAAGAAATGCATCTCTTTTATTTTCTAAAGTATATAAAGCTACTACTGTTATTAAATTTGATAACCCAAGCTTTGCACCTGGAGTTACAAAAGGAACTGGTATCATTCTCTCAAATATATGTAAAACTAATGCTTGCGCTACCAGTAATCCAATATACACCATTTTACTTGTCTTTCGCATAAACTTCACCCCTAATGAGATAATATAATATCTTCATCTTCATCATTTTTTTTACCTTTAACTTCTATCATAAACTTGTGTGGTAAACAAACTAAAGTCTCTCCAGGTTTACTTATATATTCTGGATTCATACAAACCTTATCAGAACAATCTGCATCAATTATTCCTATCTTGTCTCCATTTATAATTATTGTATTATGACCTTTGTCACTTTTAAAATCAATAATTTCTTCTCCTGTATGGTTAGTTAATGGAATTGTCTTTTCAATCTTCCCATTAATACTAATTTCAGCATAAGTCTGATCAAAATCTCTTCCTACTACAAATCCAAAAATAACTTCTGGTAAAAAAGAAAAAATCATTAAAATTGCAATAATGATAAAATCCCATCTTTTAAACATAAAAATTCCTCTTCTCTATTATTTATCAAAATTGATAATATTTTATCTAAAGGTTAATATTTATATAATTCTAATTTCTTTACTTTTTAATTATAATTATTTTTTAATCTATTAAAATTAAAAATAACTACTAGATTATTCTATAAGTTATTTGTTAAAATGTCTACACATTCAAACAATTCTTTATCTATTTATACTAATAATCTATCATAATAATTTTTACATAATCTATTTATATTGTTAATGTTTTCTTTATATTTTATAATTAGTTAGTAAACAATAAAAATAAAGTGCGAAGCATTTTGGTGAAAGGTTTGACTTCGTCGTACACATTTCTATTCAAAGGAGGAAATTACATATGTTTAAATTCAAAAAGTATTCAAAATCACTTTTATGTTTGTCCTTAGTATTTATGCTTGTTGGTTGTGGTCAAAATACTAAAAAAAATGAACAAACTACTCAGCAAGAACCTATAAAGCGTACTGAAATGCTAATGGGTACAGTTATCAGTGTTACTTTATATGACTCTACTGATGAAACAATCCTTGATAAGGTTTTTGATAAAGTTAAAAATTTAGAAGAAACATTAAGTATAAATGAAGCAGGTACAGAAGTAGATAAAATAAATGAAAATGCAGGTATTGAACCAGTTAAAGTATCTGATGATACAATGGAAGTAGTTAAAGAAGGGCTTTACTATTCAGATCTTTCTCATGGTAAGTTTGACATAACAATAGGTCCATTAGTTAAGCTTTGGAATATACCAGATCGTCCTACAGAAGATATTCCAACCCAGGATGAGATAGATGCAGTTCTTCCATTAACTAATTATAAAGACGTTATTGTAGATGAAAACAACAAAACTGTATTTTTAACTAGACCTGGTATGATGCTTGATTTAGGTGGTATAGCAAAAGGATATACTGCAGATGTTATTTCTAAGATGTTAACTAATGAAGGAGTTAAAAGTGCAATTATAGATCTTGGTGGTAATATATTTGCACATGGTGAAAAAGTTTCAGGTGATGCTTGGAAAATAGGTATTCAAAATCCTTTTTCAACTAGAGGTGAAATAGTAGGTGCTATTTCTACAAAAAATAAATCTATAGTTACTTCAGGTGTATATGAGAGATATATCGAAGTTAACGGAGTTAAATATCATCATATATTAAACCCAGAAACAGGTTATCCATATGAGAATAATATTGCTGGTATAACTATTATAAGCGATAAATCAACTACAGGTGATGCATTATCTACATCTGTATTTGCCCTTGGCGTTGATGAAGGTATAAAATTTGTAGAAGGATTAGATGGTGTAGATGCAATATTTGTTACTAAAGATAATGGAATATATCTTACATCAGGAATTAAAGATAATTTTGAGTTAAGAGATGACAACTTTAAAGTTATGAACTAAAAAAATATATATTAAAGAGCTAGCATTCGCTAGCTCTTTTCAGTAATCTCAATTATTAATTGTTACTTATTTGATTAAATAAATTACTCTGATGTTAAAGTTACGTTTAATGTTTTAGTTTTTCCATCTCTTATAACTTCTAACGTAATAGTGTCTCCATCATTTTTTGAGTTCTTAATTTCTTTTAATTCATCAAAAGTTTTAACTCTTTGACCATCTACTTTAACAATTAAGTCTCCCGGCTTTACTCCTGCTTTTTCTGCTGGAGAGAATTCATTTACTTCAACAACATATAAACCTTGTTCCATACTTAATTTATTTGCTAATGTTTCGTCTACTGTTCTAATTGATATTCCAAGATTTAATATTGGTTTTGATAAAGATTCTATTTTATCACTTATATCGTTTATAGGAATTGCAAAACCTATACCTTCAGTATCAGTACCAGTAGCCTTCATTGTATTAATTCCTACTACCTGACCTCTAGTATTTACTAATGGTCCACCACTATTTCCTGGATTTATAGATGCATCTGTTTGAATAAGATTTTGCATAACTCCTGACTCAGTCTCAACATTTCTATTCAATGCACTAACTATACCATTTGTAACGGTTTGTGATAAATTAGTTGATAAAGGTGTTCCTATAGCAATTACTGATTCACCTTGTCTTAATTGATCTGAATCTCCTAATTCAACTACTGCTGGAATTTTAACATCACTATCTGTTATCTTTAACATTGCTACATCTTGGTTTTCATCATAATTAACAACCTTTGCTGCTACAGTTGTGTTATCACTTAAAGTAACTGATATTTCTGAAGCACCTTCAATAACATGATAATTAGTTAATATATATCCATCTTCATTTATAATAAAACCTGAACCTACACCTTCATATTGTTGTTGGAAGAAACCATTTGATGTAACTCCCTTAGTTGATACAGTTACTACTGCTGGTGCAACTTTCTCAAAAGCTTCTGTTATAGATAATGTACTATCATTTTTAAAACTAACATCTGCAGTGTTTACATTGCTTACAGTATTTTGTTGAGTTGTATCTACTTCGTTATTCATCATAACATATGTTAATCCACTACCTGCAACACCACCTAGTAATGAACAAGAAACTACTAGAGCAATTATTTTTCCCATTCCGCCACCTTTTTTTCTTGGCTTTCTAATTCTTTCGCTATTATAGCTATTATTTTCATTTTTCTGATTCAAATTCTCTTCTTTATAAACTGCATCATAAATATTTTCGTTGTCCATAATGTACACTCCTCTTACTTTTTTCTATATTTATAATATAAACCTATAATGTGTCAAATATATGACAAAATTAAAATAATAAAAAAAATGAGCTAATAAAGCCCATCTTTTTATTTCTACCTTTGTTTACTTTGTAATTCTTTAACTATATATCTAATTCCATTTACAACACTTTCTGTGCTATTTAAACCTGAAAAAGTTGTTTCTGATTCTGTTTTATAAATTTTAGTTAATGATTCATCTCCTAAATCTTTAAACTTCTCTCCATCAGAATTAGTCATTAAGTAATATGGTATTCCGGAAAATACTCCTGGATTTTGGCTACTACTTAATCCTTTAGATAAGTTGTTCATTTCATTATATACAGCAGTTGTATATTTTGTTTTAGTTCTTTGTGCTTTAAACTCCTCTAACTGATCTCCTGAAATAGAATTTTCAAAATCATCTAAACTAACATCTAAATTTAACTTATCTAACAATTCTGTCAAACCAAAATTTGATCCTATTTTCTCAATATTTCTTCTTATTTTAGTAATTAATTGTTTCTTATTATAATCCTTTGATCCTATATATGATTCATCTAATGGATTTATCAACATTACACCAGCAACACTATCTTTAAATTGTTCTGCAAAGCTTGTTAACACTAATGATCCATATCCCTCTCCTACTAATATATACGGTTCTGGAGCTCCAGCCTTTCTAAGTAATATTTTTAGATCTTGTGCTTGCTCTTCTGGGGTTCTTTCTGGTCCTGAATCACTATATCCATAACCTCTTCTATTATAAACAAATGTACTTACATTATCGTCACTTAATTCATCAACAACAGGTGTCCACTGTTCTAAGTTTCCTCCTATTCCTCCATCAAAAACTACAGTATAGTTCCCTTCTCCTTCTAACCTATAGTCCATTCTTCTATCATCTACTGTAGTATAATCAACTCTTTGTCTTAAAGTTTCCTTAGTAATAAAATTGCTTATTTTTTGATAAACAAACCCTATTACAAATATTATACTAAGTATTATTAAAATTAGCTTTGCAATCTCTTTAGGCGTTCGATTTTTTTTCATGCTAACTTTTCTTAAACCATTTGAATATGGCAATAGCTTCATTTCCCATCCCCCCTTATTTTCTTTTGTATAATTATAACTTTAAGTTTGGCTTAGCATTTAAACTTAAGTTATTTTCCTTCCCATTTATAAAGTTATAATATGCAGCACTACCAATCATAGCAGCATTGTCTGTACAAAGAATCATATCTGGGAATAATACATCTATTCCTTTCTTTCCTGCAACTTTTATTAAATTCTCTCTTAAGGTTGAATTAGATGCTACGCCCCCAGCTATAGCTATCTTATTCACTTTTCTTCTTTTACAAGTTAATAATACATTTTCAGTTAATACATCAACTACAGCTTTTTGGAAAGAAGCCGCAACATCTGCTGCATTAACTTCAATGTTTTGCATTTTACACTTATTCAAATAATTTAATACTGCAGATTTTACTCCACTAAATGAGAAGTCTAATGTGTCTTCTTGGAATTTAGCTTTTGGAAACTCAATAGCATTTGGATTACCTTCCTTAGATAATTTATCTATCTTAGGACCTCCTGGATACCCAAGCCCTAAAGCTCTAGCTACTTTATCATAAGCTTCACCAGCAGCATCATCTCTTGTTTGACCTATTACTTCATATTGTCCATAGTCTTTTACGTGAACTATAAACGTATGTCCACCAGATACTACTAATGATACAAATGGTGGCTTTAAGTCCTTATGCTGTATATAATTAGCACATATATGTCCTTCTATGTGATTTACTCCTATTAAAGGTTTTTTAGTTGCAAAAGCTAATCCTTTCGCATATTGTAAGCCTACTAAAAGTGCTCCAACAAGTCCAGGTCCATATGTAACTCCTATAGCATCAATTTGATCTAGAGTTACATTTGCTTTTTGAAGTGCTTCTTCTACTACTCCGCTTATTACTTCAATATGCATTCTTGATGCAACTTCTGGTACAACTCCACCAAATTTTTTATGTGTATCTATTTGAGATGCTATTACATTTGATAAAACTTCCCTACCGTCTACTACTACTGCCGCAGAAGTTTCATCACAACTTGACTCTATAGATAAAATATATTTTTTTTCCATATATATACCTCTTCTTTTCTTGTTTTTACAATACTTGTATTATATATCATCAATTATTTATATTCAAACTATTACTTGTTAATTTATTCTTTCTACTGTATATTTTAGTATAGATTTAGAACTACATCTAACTATTACGAATATTATATACTTATTAAACAAATTATTCATCATTTTTTGTTTCATTTTTTGGATTTTTAAGGAGATTTATATGAATACTTATGCTAAAGTTATTGTCCCAGGGTCACCAATTTCAAAGTCAAATTTCAAATTACATAATAAAGATGGTAGAGCAATTCTTCCTTACAATACAGGTAAGGCACATGATAAATATGCATTATATGAAGAAGAAATAGCTTACTATGCCAGAAGTCAAAATCCAACTATAGTTTTTGAGGAATCATTAATTGCAATTTTAAAAGTTTATTATAAAAGCGAAAAACGTCATCCAGATACAGCTAATATTACAAAAAGTATCTTTGACGGAATAGAAAAGAGCGGCTTAATAGTAAATGATGCTCAAATAAGAAGAATAATTGTAGAGGAATTTTATGATAAAGAAAATCCTAGGTTTGAACTTGAACTTTTTGCAGAAAGTAAATTCTCATTATCTTATTCACTAATAGAAAATGTTGATAGAAAAGATAAGCTCTTATATTCTTCACTAAAAAAATCTACTAAAGCTCCTATTAAGAAAAAAGAAGAAAAACTTAAATCTTCAAATAGCGTTTGTTCTGTTTGTAACAAGACAGTAGATCTTAATTCATGCGTAAAAGCTGATGGTGGAAAAACTATTATATGTAGAACTTGTTTTACAAAGTTATTTTAAGGAGATATAAAATGAAAGATAATTTCGTTTTTTTAGGAGATAGCCTAACCTTTGGTTATGGAGTAAATAAAAAAGAGTGCTGGGTTGAATTAATTGCTAGTACTTCTGAATTTAATATAATAAATAAAGGTATTAATGGTAGCACTACTATAGATATGCTTGTAAGATTTGATAAAGATGTAATATCCCTTACCCCTAGAAAGGTATTTATTATGGGTGGTACAAATGATTTATTATGTAATAGAAGCATATTATCTATAAAGTCAAATATCGAATTAATGATTAAAGATTTAAAATTAATTAATTCTGACATAATTATAGGAATACCTCCAGATATAATTATTGAAGATGCTTATAATTTATTTATGGAATCACCTACATATGATTATTGTAAAGCCTCACTCCCAATATTAAGAGAAAATATCATTTCTCTTTGTAATAATTATAGTTGTAAATATGTTGATTTTTATTCTTTAACAAAAAACAATATAAAAAGTAATATTTATCTCGATGGAATACACTTAAATCCTAAAGGACATCAACTTATGTTAAAGGAGTTCTTGAAATAAAGTGCGAAGCACTTTATTTCATTTGTGATGCTACTATTTTTCCAACTTTATATCCATCTTCTCCACTATTGAACAATCCATTACGACCATTTATAATTGTTCCACAACAATATATATCATCTATAGATGTTTTATAATTTTCTATCTCTAAAGAGTCTTCATTTATCTTAATATTACTATTTTTTAAATAATCAATTTCTGGATAATATCCAATAGCAAGAACTAAAGAATCACACTCTATAATTTTAGATTCCTCTTTTCCACTATAATTTTCTATTCTAGCCCACTCTATTCTTTCACTTCCACCAACTTCGACAACTTCACTATTACATATAACAGGTACATCAAATTCATCTATTATATTAGCTAAATCTTCATTTACGCTTTCTCTTGACGTTATTATACCTTTTACTTTAGCTCCTTCAATAACAAGTCTTCTCGCTAATATATATGTCCACATTGTATTACCTGATAATATTACTTCTCTTCCTGGTAATAAACCTTGAAAATTTACTAATCTATGAGCTGCAGCCGTTGAGAATATTCCTGTATATTTATGTATTGGCACTATTATGTTACCTGTGTATTTCTCTCTACATCCAGAAGCTAATATTATTTTATTGGCTATTATCTCTGCTTCCCCTTCATAAGGATTAACATACTTAATCTTTTTATCATCAGTTATCTCTAAAACTCTTGTATTATTTTTAAACTGTCCATTCAAGCTAATATATGTTGTAATTAATATACTAGCAAATTCCGGACCTGGAACCTTTTCTCCTAAATGAAATTCTCCAAAATCATTATTTATAAATAAGTTTAGGTTTCCACCTAAATCCTCTTCTTGCTCTATTATTAAAACATTTTCTATATTTTCTTCTAATGCTGCTATTCCAGCTAAAAGTCCTGATGCTCCAGCCCCTATAATTACTAAATTATATTCCTTCATTATTATCCCTCCATACCTTAATTCTTAGGTACAATAAGCTTTATCCCTTTTGGTATTATTTCAAAATTAAATTCATTAGACTTTATTATTTCTCCATCTATATTACTTATTATTTCTTTTTCAGAAATTATTTTTAGAGTTTTACATTTATTATAATAAGTATCTTTAAATTTTCTAATATCTTTTTTAGTTAAAAAAGCTACTAGATATCTTAGAATTTTATATGGATTAGATTTTTTTATCCCATAAAAATCTAAACTTCCATCTGACAATTCAGCATCTGGAGCTAAAACTATTCCTCCACCATAATATCTACCATTAGCTAATGCAACTAAAAACATTTCATCAGTATTTTCTACACCATCTATTATAAACTTTATTTTTTCAGATTTAAACTTAAATAATGATACTAATGCTCCTAATATATAAGCTAATGACCCCGATATAATATGTTTATTTTTAAATATCTTTGCATTCAAATTAACATCTGCTGGAAAACCAATTGCAGATATATTTATAAAATACCTATCGTTTATACATCCAACATCTACTTCTTTACTTTCACCCTCTATAGTATCTTTTATGATATTGCTTAAATCACTATCATCTAAATAACTTCTTACAAAATCATTTCCTGATCCAGCTGGTATTATTCCTAAAGATGCATTTTTTCCTATTAATCCGTTTATAACTTCATTTAGAGTTCCATCTCCTCCTACAGAATAGACCTTACATTCTTCACTATAATCATAATTTTTGACGACATCTGTAGCTTCTTCCGGTCTTTCAGTAGTTATAATTTCATAGTAGTCATCTTTATCTTCAAAATATTTTTCTATTATTTCTTTACACCTAATTGCATTTCCCTTACCTGCAATAGGATTAATAATAAATAAATGCTTCATACTATAATACCTCAATAAAAAATTTATAGCTATTTATAAATATGTATTTAATTTATAAATAGCTATATGACAGATCCTTAATTTAATTTTATATTATTTTACATATATTGTAAATAATTATTCTCCTGCTACTGAAAGGCCATTTACTTTAATAGACGGACTTCCTACACTACTCATAGGGAATAATAAGTCATTTCCTATTTCTTCAATATTTTTTAACATATCAAAGAAGTTACCTGCTATAGTTATTTGTTCAACTGGAAATGTTTTTTTGCCATTCTCTATATAGAATCCTTTTGCTGCTAAAGAGAAATCTCCAGTTATTGAATTAGCACCTGAGTGTAATCCTGCAAAATCACAAATTATTAACCCTTTATCTATTGATGATATTATTCCGTCAAAATCCTTATCTCCTGGTTCAATATAAAAATTAGTTGGAGAAACTGATATAGGTGAAGCATAAGATCCTTTAAATCCATTACCAGTTGACTTAACTCCTGCTTTATTAGCTGTTTTTAAATTATGAAGTAAAGTTTCTAGTTTACCATTCTTTATTAAATATGTTTTCTTAGTTGCTACTCCTTCATCATCAAATCCTACAGTTGCTAATCCATCTTGTAAATGTGGATCATCTACTAAAGATACATTTGAACTTGCAATAACTTCTCCTTCTCTATCTTTTAATAAACTTAATCCTTTTTGAGCTGCATCTGCGCTAAATACTCCTGCAAAAGTTGAAAGTAAAGATACCATTGCTTCATTTTTTATTACTATTGGATAACTACCTGACTCAATGCTCTTTCCATTTACTTTAGATAAAGCCTCTTCTATTCCTTGTTTTGCTATCTTCTTAACATCAACTTCATCTAAAGATTTTGCTACTACATATCCAAAACCATCATACATTTTATCATCAATAGTAAGTATAGGTACAACATACGCAGTTAATATATTAGATTTATTTTTTAAATTTAATCCTTTTGTATTAATTATTCCATATTTTCCAGAACTATAACTAACTGAACATCCACTAAAGCTAGTTACTTTATCTGAAAGCTCCTTAGCTTCTCTCTCCATTCCTAGTGCTATATTTATAAGCTTATCAGCTTCTATATTTTCTAATGCAGGATAATAAGTGCTAACATCCTTATATTCCTTATCTCCTTCATATATAAACTGAATATCGTCACTCTCTACAGCTAACGCACTTTCTTTTGCACTTCTTACAAGCATATCTATAGCTTCTTTATCTAATATCTCAGTATATGAATATCCTATTTTATCATTTATCTTTCCTCTAAATGATAGTCCATAGGAGTTATTTAAATTATATTTTTCAACTTCACCTTTATATACTCCTATACTAAGACTTTCCCTATCAACATAATATACTTCACACTCAGCAAATCCAACTTCTTTTGCTTTATCAAATAATTCATTAACAAATTGATTTAATTTCATAAATATCCCCCCTATCTTCCACCTACAGTTATTTCACTTACTCTTATCATTGGTTGCCCAACATTTGTAGGTATGCTTCCTGATGATGAACCACACATTCCTTGACCTTGTGTCATATTATTTCCTACCATATCTATATTCATAAGTATTTCGCTACCTTTTCCTATTAAGCTAGCTCCTCTTACTGGTTCTTGTATTTCACCATTTTTAACTATATATCCTTCAGATACTGCGAAGTTAAATTCTCCTGTTACTGGATTTACAGAACCTCCACCCATCTTCTTAGCATATAATCCATCTTTAATTGATTTTATTATTTCTTCTGGTGAATCCTCACCGTTATCTATATAAGTATTAGTCATTCTTGAAGTTGGAGCAAATTTATAACTTTGTCTTCTTCCACTTCCTGTTGGAGCCATCCCCATTCTTCTACCATTTAATCTATCTATCATATAAGATTTTAAAATACCATTTTCAATAAGAACATTCTTTTGAGTTTTATTACCTTCATCATCAATGTTTAATGAACCCCATGCATTAGGAATTGTACCATCATCAATAGCTGTGACCTTTGTTGAAGCTATTTGCTCACCAAGCTTTCCAGTAAATACAGAATTTCCTTTTGCTACAGCAGTTGCTTCCAATGAGTGTCCACAAGCTTCGTGGAATATAACTCCACCAAATCCGTTATCTATAGCTACCGTCATTTTACCTGCTGGACAATTTTTAGCATGAAGCATTGTATATGCTATTCTTGAAGCTTCTTTTCCATAATACTCTGGATTTATATGATTAAAAAGTTCAAATCCCATATGAGCTCCTGGTCCTTCAAATCCAGTTTGATTTTCTCCATTAAGAGATGCTACTGAATTAATCGCAAGTCTTGTTCTAACTCTCTTATCCTCTACATATAACCCTTCAGTGTTTGCGATTAAAACATTCTGCTCTTTATCTATATAATTTACCCCAACTTGTGATATTTCGCTGCTATAATCTTTGGCTGCATTATAAGCTATCTTCATAACACCAATCTTTTTATTTATATCAATGCTAGATGGCATGTGTATAATTGGATGTGAATCTTTGATAGTTGTACAGTCTAATACTATATTTTTTTCTTCCTTGGCTTCTCCAAGAGCTAATGCTGCTTTATAAGCAACATTAAGTAATGATGATAAACTATTGTTATTTGTATAAGCATATACGCTTTTTAACCCTTTAAATATCCTTATTCCTATTCCATAGCTTCTTCCACCAACAGAATTTTCAACTTTTCCATTAAGAATTCCTATAGTATTATTTATAGTATCCTCTTCAAATATTTCTGCAAAATCTCCTCCTGTAATTAAACACCTTCCTAAAACTCTTTGTGCTACTTCTCTTGATAACATTCTATTCCTCCTCTATATATATCTCGCTTCCATCATTAAAAGCTTTTTGCCATTCATCTACATATCCACTAGTGCACCATTCTGCCATTATTATTTCTTCATTTTCCTTCATTGGTATATTTATTAATGGTGAACCTTGCAAGTGCCCATCTTCTATTCTATATACAGTTAAATAATTTTTATATTTAACTATTGCTATTTCTCCATTAGGTGAAGTATATGCATCTGATAAAAAAGGTACTTCTCCTTTTAATATTTTCCATGGTACTAATAAAGAGTTAAAATTAATTAACTTTGTATTTGGAGCTATAGAAGTACTAAAATCTTTACCATCTTCATTTTCTTTGACCGATGTTATTTTACCTTTTAATATCCATTTACCATCATGTCTATCCATAGTTATATTAGTATAATCTACTGTATTTTTATAATCTTCTTTATCTTCATCTGTTATATTTTCATAAGCCTTTTTAAAGTCAGCATCATATAACTCTTTAATATCTTTATTAAAAAGCTGTTCTATAGTTAATCCATCATTAGAGTTAATATTATCTACAGGTATTATTTTATAATCATGGTATTCATTTATAAAATTATCTCCTCTATAACTTTCTAACGCTATATAATCATTTCCTATAAAATTAATACTTTTATAAGTACTTACCTCTTTATTATATTCACTGTTACTAACTATTTTTCCTTCTAAGGTACTTACCTCAAAGTAATCAAAATGTTTATTGTCTATCTCATCATATTTAAATTTTATAGACCAAATACCATTTATTCTCGGAAATATAATATTCTCTTTTTCATATATAGCATTTATATAGTCATTCTTATAACTTATCCAAATAGTTCTATATTCATCTTGAGTATAGCTACCATCTTCATTTAACATTCTTGGTTTTTTTAGTCCAATCATAACACCAACATCACTATTATTACTATCATCTATAGAATTATCATTGATTATATTTCCATTATTAACAGTAAAATTTGTATCACTACTAATCTTTTTTAAATATATTAAGTCTGACCTATATATCATAACTATATTATCATCATCTAAAATTATAAATTCACATAAAGTTATATTATTATCTATAGCCGAAATAATATCTACTCTATCTTTTGATTCCATAAATCTTTCTGCAGTAATATTGTTTTCATATGATATTACATAGCTCTTATCTACAACCTTTAGCTTATATCTAACGTTTGCAACTAAAGAATTAAATATTTTTATAGAATCTTTTTTTATTTGAACTTCTTTTCCTGTTAAATCTTCCGCTTCATTATATTCATCTTCTGATATACTAGAATAACTTTCTACTATCCATGTTCCACTATACTTAAACGTATTATCTACTAGTATATCATCTAAATTATTTGACTTTGAACATCCTATAAATATTATATTAAGGATAAGAACTACTACAAACAACTTATATCTCATACTACTTTTCCTCCTTAATATTCGGAATAGTAATTTTAACTGATGTTCCTTTTCCAAGTTCACTTTCTATATTGAAAGTTCCCTTATGAAGTTTTATTATTTCATCACATATGGATAATCCAATTCCATTCTGTGAATTGCTATTTTTACCTTTATAAAATTTTTCTTTTACTTTAGGCAGTTCTTCCTCACTTATTCCTACTCCACTATCTATAATAGTAAATTTTATATCACTTTCATTTTGGTCTACAAATAAACTTACCTTTCTTTCTTTATCAGTAAATTTAAATGCATTATCTAATATATTTATTAAAACTTGTTTCATTTTATTGTAATCAAAAAATCCTTTAGATACATTATTACTAATATCTACATTAAACACTATATCTTCGTTTACTGCCCTAGGTTTCATATAATTTTCAATATGAGTTACAAAGCTTCTTATATCAACATTTCTTTTATTAAGATGAACTATCCCACTTACTAGCTTAGAAAAATCTAATAGCTCTTCAACCATAAGCGTAAGCCTATCAGTTTCTTTTTCAATTATATCAAATCCCATTTTTAATGTTTCTTTATCTGTCTCATCATCATTTAAAGTAATAACCCAACCTTTAATTGCAGTTAGTGGAGTTCTTAATTCATGAGAAACTGAAGATATAAATTCATTTTTTAATTTTTCTCTCTTTTCTATCTCTGATGCCATGTAATTTAATGTATTAGATAATTGAGTTATTTCTTCATTGTTATATACTGAACTCTTAATCTTTAAATCTCCACTTGCCATCTTTTTAGCAACTTTAGTTATTGATTTAATAGGATCTACTATTGATTTTGCCATTAATATACTCAATATCAATCCTATTAATATAACTATTGAAGATATTATTAAAAACAATATTATAAAAGCATTTATTGTATTATCTATATCTTCTAACGAAGATATAACTCTTATTATTCCATTTAATTCACCATTTATTATTATAGGATGAGATACAATCATTATATTTCCATGATAATAATCACTTTTACCAACCCATCTAGCAGTTTCTCCATTAATAGCCTTTCCTATGTCAGGAGTTTGTAGTAACTTATCATCTCTTATTCCTATAGAATCCATAAGTAGTTTTCCGTTTGGATCTAATATTTCTACTTGTGCATTTATATTATTCCAAAAAGAATCTATATTGTCATAGATATTTTGTATTAATGTCTGACTTGAAAAATACTTATCATAAAAATTTATTGATGATTCAATCTGATTTGTTAAAAAGTCTTGTCTATTTTTATAGTAGTATTCCTTAAAGAAAACTATCATAAATATATCTAATATTATTACAGTAGATACAATTACTATTAGAAAGTTCTTTATTAATTTACTCCTTACACTATTCATCTTCTTTACCATTCCATCTATACCCTGTTCCCCATATAGTTTCTATATATTTTGGTGCAGATGAATCATTCTCAATTTTAGCTCTTAACCTTCTTATATTAACATCTATTATCTTTAAATCTCCAAAATAATTTTTTCCCCATAATATATTTAGTAGCTCATCTCTAGTAAATGCCTTTTTAGGATTTTCTAAAAATAACTTCATAAGTAAATATTCCTTTGGTGTTAAGTCTAACTCTACATCATTCTTACTAACTTTCTGTGAATATAAATCTATTTTAAATGGCCCATTTTCAAGTATTTCGTTTCCTTTCTCTTCCTTACCTATGCGTCTTAATATAGCCTTTATCCTTAATATAACTTCCATAGGATTAAATGGCTTTACAATATAATCATCTGCTCCATATTCTAATCCTATTATTTTATCCATATCCTGTCCTTTTGCTGTAAGCATAATTATTCCTATATCACTTATTTTTTCTCTTAGTATCTTACATACTTCAAATCCATCTATACCTGGTAGCATAACATCTAATATAACAATCTTTGGTCTTTCAAGTAATGCTATTTGTATACCTTCTTCCCCATTATCACATTCCAACACATCAAAATTATTTCTTTTTAAATTTATTTTTAAAAAACCTCTTATACTAGCTTCATCTTCTATTAATAATATCTTCTCCACTTTTCTACCTCCATTTTATATAATTATATAACATGTTTTCTATTTTTTACTACAATATGAATTTGAAAATATAGTATATCTATTTAAATGTAACTTATATAAATATTCACTTTTTCTTTATTATGCTTATACTTTATATAAAAAATGCCGAATAAATAGTTTATACTATTTATCCGACATTTAAGTTTATTTTAATGTTTTGAATTCATATCCTTGACTTTTTAAGTAATCTATAGCCTTCCCTAAATATTGTGCAGTACTTTCTTTTGCATCTGTATCATGCATTAAAATTACTATAACATCGTTATTTCCCTCTAGGTCTGTTACAGTCTCTTGTAATCTAGCTAGTAATTGATCTGGACTTAATCCTTGCCCCTCTGCATCTCCATTAAGAGTATTCCAATCAATATATGAATATCCATCTTGTTCTAAAACACTATCTATAGTTGATGTATCCCAAGAACCATGTCCACCTGGAAATCTTATAACCTTTGTACTAAAATTCTCTCCTAGTACTTTTTTCATTGCATCTTCTGACTTTTTCATATCATCCATAAATACATCGGCATTAACTACTCCACCTGGATACAATACATCATATCTATGACAATATCCATGATTTCCAATGGCATGCCCTTCTTTAACTATTCTTTTTAAGGCTCTTTTAGCATAGTCATTTTTATCAACCATACTTCCTAATATAAAAAATGTAGCTTTTACATCTTTTTCTTTTAAAACATCTAATATTTCATCTGTAACATATTCTGATGGCCCATCATCAAATGTTAAATATGCAATTTTCTTGTTATCTTCTCTTTGATAATTCCAATAAGTTAATCTATTTTGGACTTCTCTAGCATCTGTAGCATTTATATCTTCTTGTAATGGCAAGTACACCATTTCATCAGAATCTACTTTTTTATTGTTTGATTCATTATCATTAATATTTTCTTCTTTTAACTGATTTTGTTCTTCATTGGTTTCTTTGTTATCACTAATTATATTAATATTATCTTTAATATCTATGTTATTTTCTTTATTTGTACCTAATGACATAGTATTAAGTGATTTTAAAGCTACTGTACTTATAACAACTGCAATAAATATTATTATTGTTGCTCTTATTAATTTATTTAACTTCATCTTATTCTTTTTTAATCTATTTGAACGTTTATAATTCCTACCTTTTTTAACCGTATTGGCTCTTTTACTTTTCATCTGTTAAACTCCCCTTAATCACTTTAATTATTCCCTTGATTAAATTATATTATTAAAATATAATTAATTCTTTACAAAATAATTAATTATGGTTACAAAAGAGTTACAAAAATTATTAAAAGTAAAAAAATAAACAGAAACATAAATGTTTCTGTTTATTATGGCTCCGCGAAGAGGGCTCGAACCTCCAACCTATCGGTTAACAGCCGAGTGCTCCACCATTGAGCTATCGCGGATTATTAATCAGAGTTTGTTCTCTGAAAATTGCACATGAATTTTATATTTTTATTGGTCAAGCCCTCGACCTATTAGTATCAGTCAGCTAAATACGTTACCGCACTTACACCTCTGACCTATCAACCTTGTGTTCTTCAAGGGGTCTTACTAGCTTATGCTATGGG